>NZ_VFWB01000006.1:0-501951 GCF_006442375.1 Mesorhizobium sp. B2-2-4
AAGGCGGTGCCGAAGCTGATCTCCAGCGCGTTGATGGTGCGGCGGTCGGTGGCGATCGCCCAGAAATCGGTCCAGCCGAGCGCCGCAGAGCGCCAGATCAGCCCCGACAGCGGAATGAGGATGATGAGGGTCAGGTAGGCAAGCGAGAAGCCGAGCGTCAATCCGAAACCCGGAATGACGCTCGGCTGTCGAAACCGCCAACCCGCCCGAGCGGGTGCTGTGATCATATCGTCCTGAATATCGACTGCTTACTGGGGCTTGTAGATCTGGTCGAATATACCACCATCGCCGAAATGGTAAGGCTGTGCTTTCTTCCAGCCGCCGAATTGTGGGTCGTCGATGGTGACCAGCTTGATCGACGGTAGCTTGGCCAGGTCCTCTGCCGGCACCAGATCGGGCTTGGCCGGACGATAGTGGTTCTTGGCGATGATCGTCTGCGCTTCCTTGGAATAGAGCCAGCCCAGATAGGCTTCGGCGACCTTGCGCGTGCCCTTGGCATCGACATTGGCGTCGACCAAAGCGACCGGCGGCTCGGCCAGGATCGAGGTCGGTGGATAGACGATATCGAAATTTTCGGCACCGAACTCGTCGAGCGCTAGATAGGCCTCGTTTTCCCAGGCAATCAGCACGTCGCCCAGGCCCTTTTGCGCGAAGGTCACCGTCGAGCCGCGCGCACCGGTATCGAGCACCGGAGCGTTGGCATAGAGCTTGCCGACGAACTCCTTCGTCTTGGCCTCGTCGCCACCGTCATTGGCGTTGGCATAAGCCCAGGCGGCGAGATAGTTCCAGCGTGCGCCGCCCGATGTCTTCGGGTTGGGCGTAATCACCTGGACGCCGTCCTTGACCAGGTCGTTCCAGTCGTGGATGCCCTTGGGGTTTCCTTTGCGGACGAGGAAGATGATGGTCGAGGTGTAGGGTGCCGAATTGTTCTCGAATTTCGTGCGCCAGTCCGGATTGATCTTTTTCGACTTGGAGACGATGGCGTTGATATCGCCTTCGAGCGCCAGCGTCACCACGTCGGCGTCGAGGCCGTCGATCACGGCCCGGGCCTGTGCGCCCGATCCACCGTGCGACTGCTGTATGGTGACCGTTTCCCCTGTCTCGGCTTTCCAGTGAGCGGCGAAGGCCTCGTCATAGGCCTTGTAGAGCTCGCGTGTCGGATCGTACGACACGTTGAGAATGGTGGTATCGGCGAACGCGAAACCGAGCGTGCCGAACTGGACAGACGTGGCGACCAGTGCGCCGAGCAGTCTCCTGAAACGAGGTTTGGTCATTTCTGCCTCCGTTGAACCCACGTCAAATCTACCGAATTGGTAGAATTTAGATGCATTAAATGTTGCCTTTTTTGCCGTTTTGGAGAAAATCTTGGACCTGATTTCGCGGTGCGGAGAAACATTTTCCCTCAAACGTCCCCTTGGCGAATCCCCATCGATCTATCTAGGAACAAGCGGTGCCGAAGCAAGGCTGTGGCATTTGGTCGGCACGCTATCCGGCTGGACTGGGAAATCGAAGCGCTGCTTGGCGGAGGGATCGTGGTTCAGCGTGAAGGTGCCGCCATTCGCGTGCATAGTTCTTGAATCCGGCCGAGTGCATCGCGCCGAGCAGCAGCTTGCAGTTTGCCGTCGCTTCGCTTGCGGTACAGGAAAATTGTCCGTTCCGGCGTAACGGATATCCTGCGGATCGAGGGGCCGGCAACGCGGACGAAGTCGGCGGGCAGGGCGTCGGCGCGGGCTGGGAGGAGATTGCGGGTAAAGGAACTAGCGTCGCGAGTATTGTCGCGAGGCGCCGTACCTCGGCGAAGAAGCGCAATCCCCTGAATCGCTTGCGCAATCTTATTCAACAAACACCTTCACACTTGCCGCGCGTCCCGCCGCATCGATTACGGTCAAGGTCGAGTAGCCGGTGCCGTCCGGTTGCCATGTCGCGGTGCGCCGGCGGTCGATGCCGGTCAGCGGCTTGCCGTTGGCCAGCCAGCGGAACGGCGCGCGCCCGCCTTGCAGCTTCATTATCAGCGGCGAGGCGTCGGCCGAGTTGGTGGCGAGATCGACGCGGGCGCCGTCGGGCGGAAAGATAATGGTCGGCGCGGGCTCTGTGGGGGTCGAGGCCTGAACCAGCCCGTCGGACCCGGCGCCGAAGCGGGCAAGCGTCACAGGCAGGTCGTTACGTCGAGGAGTGAAGGCGCCGGGGGGCTTGCCCGGCAGCGGCACGGTGGCGAGACCCGAGCGGACAAAGCCCTCGAACAGAATTGGGGCTGCCGACACATAGCCGGACAGGCCAGGCACCGCGCCGGCATCGGCCCGGCCGACCCAGACGCCCAGCACGTAACGGCCGTCGAAGCCGACCGACCAGGCGTCTCGGTAGCCGTAGGAGGTGCCGGTCTTGTAGGCGATGCCGCGCTGCAACGCACCCTCGGGCGGCTTGACGCCCGACAGAATGTCGATGATCTGCCAGCTCGCCTGGGCATCGAGGATGGTCGCGGTGGTGCGCTCGGCATCGGCCGGCTCGGTGCCATCATGCAGCGTGTGCGTCTTGCCGCCATTGGCAAGGCCCGTATAGAGTTGGACCAGATCGCGCAACGTGACGCCGACGCCACCGAGGCCGATGGCCAGGCCCGGCGCCTCGTTGACCGGCAGGATCGGGTTTACCCCAGCCTGGCGAAAGCGGGCCGTCAGCCGCGCGGGACCGACCGCGTCGAGCACGCGGATCGCCGGCACGTTGAGCGACAATTGCAGCGCCTCGCGGATGCTGACGTCGCCCTGGTAGCCCATATCGAAATTCTTCGGCCGGTAGCCGCCGAAATCGGCCGGGCTGTCCTCGATCAGCATTTCCTGCGCCACCAGTCCCTGTTCGAAGGCAAGACCGTAGATGAACGGCTTCAGCGTCGAGCCGGGCGAACGCACGACCTTGGTCATGTCGATCCAGCCGGAGCGGCTGGCGTCGAAGAAATTGGCCGAGCCGACTTCGCCCAGAATATCGCCGGTGCGGGAATCGGCCAGCACCATGGCGACGGAGAGACGCGCCCCAAGCTTGGCGGCGGCGTCGCGCGCTACCTGTTCCAGCCCTTCCTGGACGCTCTTGCGGATCGTCAGCTTGAGCGGCTGGCCGGGAACCGCCTTGGGCAGCATCGCATAGGCGGCGTGCGCGGCGAGCGCCGGCAAGCTACGGCGTAGGCCAGACACATCGTCGAGCGCGGCGCGCGCGGCCTCGCGTTCGCCAAGCAGGCCAGCCGAGGCCATGCGGGACAGCACGCGGTCGCGGGCGGCGTGCGCGATCGCGAGGTTGCGGTCGGGCCGGCGCTTCTCCGGCAGCTGCGGCAGGGCGACGAGAAGCGCGGCTTCCGAGACGGTGAGCCGCTTCGGCTCCTTACCGAAATAGGCGAGCGAAGCGGCGCGCACGCCTTCGAGATTGCCGCCATAGGGCGCCAGCGTCAGATAGCGTTCGAGGATCTCGTGCTTGGACAGCCGCCGCTCGATCTGGATGGCGCGCAGCATCTGCTTGAGCTTGGAGCCGAGGCTGCGGCTGTCGCGCGGCTCGATCAGGCGGGCGAGTTGCATCGACAGCGTCGAGCCGCCGGACACGATGTGGCCACTGGTGGCGAACTGGCCGGCGGCGCGGGCAAGCGCCAGCACATCGACGCCTTCATGGTTCCAGAAGCGCTTGTCCTCATAGGTGACCAACATGTCGACGAACTGCTTGTCGACCTGGTCGAGGCGGGTTTCGAGCCGCCAATAGCCGTCAGGCGTGGCGAAGGCGCGCAAAAGCTGGCCGTCGCGGTCCTGGACTTCCGTCGAGACGGTAAGCTTTTCAGGAAGCGGAGGCGGGAAGGCGCGGTCGAGCTGCCACAGGGTAGCGGCGGAAACAGCAATAACAGCCACCAAGGAGGTGCTAGCGATAGCCGCGCGGCGCAGGAATTTTCTTGAGGGCATGGCGCTGCCCCTCATCCGCCTGCCGGCACCTTCTCCCCGCATAGTGGCGGGGAGAAGGGAGCTGTCGCAATCGTCGGCGCCTTTTCTGTAACGTTGAAAATTGGCGAAAGCCTTGGTGCAGGCCCCTTTCTCCCCGTCACTAAACGGGGAGAAGGTGCCGGCAGGGCAATGAGGGGCAGCGCAAACTTCACGTTCATGTCCGCCTCGACACCTTACGGCGCCTTGACCTCCATCATGCCGGTGGCGGTACGGGCCGAATATTGCGGCCGGTACATGTCCTCCACCGTTGCGGCCGGATGGGCGTAGGTGCCCGGCGTCACGGCGCGCACGACATAGGCGAGTGTCAGATTGTGGTCGTGGTCGCCGTCACTGGGGTTGAAGGCGGCGACGAAACGGTCGTCGCGGAATTCCAGATGCGCGGCGTCGGTCTGTGCCAGCCAGGAGAAGTTCGACAATTGCGCGCTGGAGACCAGGCCGGGATTGTCGATCTCGAAGCCGGCCGGCAAAAGGTCGGTAATCAAAAGGCGCGAAGGCCAGTTGTTCTGTTCGTTGACCTTGAGCACGACGACATAGCGTTCGTTCTGGGTTGCCTCCGTCACATTGGCTTCGGTGCCGTCGAGCTTGTAGTAGGTGCGCTCGATAGTGAAGCCGTCACCTCCCGCCGGCAAGGGCTGTACCGGCGACGCCACGGTGGTGACGACGGCCTGCAGCGGGGTCTTGCCGGTGTTGGCGATGGTGAGCGGGCTGTCGGCCAGATCGCTGCCGTTGACCTGGCTGGAATAGCCGCCGGAATGCGGCGCGCCATTGACGGAAAGCGTGATCGAATCATTGCCTTCCTTCAGTGCCCGGGCCGCCAGCAGCATCCAGGATTCATCCTGGGTGCTGGTCCAGCGGACCTCGGCGCGTTGTTTGGTCACCAGCTTGATCAATTCCGGCACGATCGTCGGCGCCGGTTTTGATTCCGCCGCCAGCGCCAGCATCGCGGCGCCGTCCCGCAGCGCCGAGCCATAGTCCGACCGGTAATAGTCATAGTCCGTGCTCGACTTGGCGAGCCGCAGCGCCGTCTGGAAGGTCGCTTCCGAACGCTGGGCGTCGCCATAGAGCGCCAGGCTCGCCGCCAGCTGGGCGACAGCCATCGGGCTGGTGAAGGCCTCGAGCTGGGTGTCCGCGTAATAGCGCAGATCGCCGATCGAGGCCTTCTTGTTGCGGGCGAGCACATAGAGCGCGTAGGCGATCTCGCTGCCGCGGTCCTGGACGTCCTGATCGTACCCAAGCGAGTTCTGAAGATTGCCCAGTGCCTGGTTCATGGCGAGCGCCGGCACGTCGTATTTCTGCTCGCGCGCCCTGGTCAGGAAGTCGGTGACATAGGCGTCGAGCCACAGATCGCCGGAGCCCGGGCCCCACAGGCCGAAGCTGCCGCCCGAAGCCTGGTAGCTCAGCACCTTGTAGATCGCGTCCTGGATGCGGCCACGCAGCTCGGGATCGCTCTCCATGCCGACGCCCGAGGCCATTTCGTTGACATAGAGCAGGGGCATCGCCCGGCTGGTGGTCTGCTCGGCGCAGCCATAGGGATAGCGGTCGAGCGTCATCAGGAGCGAGGGCACATCGAAGGCCGCCGCCTGCGAAACGCCGACACTGACCGAAGCGCCGTCGAGCAGGCTTGCCGCCAAAAGCTCCTTGTCGACGCGCAGCGCGCCGCCATCGCCCTTGAGGTCGACCACCATGCGGGTGGTGACCGGCAGTTGTGCTGGACGGACCGGCACGTAGAGCGTCTGCTCGACCTTGATGCCATCGGCGTGCGCCAGCTTGATGGTGAGCGAGGCATTGCCTGCCGTCTGTGCGATCAGCGGCACGGTCAGGGTCTGGCGCTTGCCCTGCGCCAGCGTCAGTTTCTGGGGCAGGGGCTTGTCGCCCGTCGAGAGGTCCCTCGTCGTGTCGATCGACAGCGCGTAGTCGCCGGCCGGGCCGTCGGTGTCCGCAATGTCGAGCCGCATGACGGCGGCGTCACCGGGCGCCAGGAAGCGCGGCAGGCCGGCGGTGATCACCACCGGATCGCGCACGATCACGTCCGACTGGGCGTGGCCGACCGCTTCCTTGGTCCAGGCGACGGCCATGACGCGAACCGTGCCGTTGAACTGCGGAATGTCGAAGTCTACGCGTGCCTTGCCGTCGGCATCGAGCTGCACCGGGCCGGAAAAGAAGGCGACCAGCTTTTCGGTCGGCGGGCTGCCCTGCGCCTGCATGTTGGCGCCGTCGCCGCCGGTCCTGAGCTTGCCCATGGTGCCGAGAGAGCCGTCGATCAGGCGGCCGTAGAGATCACGGATTTCCATGCCCAGCATGCGCTGGCCGAAAAACCAGTTCTCAGGATCCGGCGCCTTGTAGTTGGTCAGGTTGAGGATGCCGACATCGACGGCGGCGACAGTGACATAGGCGTTGCTGCCGGGCTCTACGCCGGCGACCGCGACCGGGATCGACAGCTGCTGGCGCGGCATGGTCTTGTCCGGCGGGGTAAGGCTGACGGCGAGCTTCTTCGAGCCCGGATCGACCTTCAGCCATTTCACGCCGATGGCGCGGGCCGGCATGCGGCTTTCCTGCGCGTCGCCAGGCCGGAACAGGGTTGCCGTGACATAGGCGCCGGCGCCCCAGTCGTCGCCGACCGGGATGTCGACCGTGCCGCCGCCGGCCGGCACCGACGCCGTGACGGTCTTCAACAGCTTGTCGGAACCGATGTTGACCAGAAGTTCGCCGGCAAAGTGCGGCGAGACCTTGAGCCTGGCCACTTCGCCGGCGGCATAATTGTCCTTGTCGAGGGCGATCTCGAGACCATCAGGCGTTTCGGTAGTGGTGGAGGAGACATACCAGCCGCCATCGAACTCATAACTGGTCGCGGGTCCTTCCGGATCCGCTGTCTCGACCTCGAGCCGGTAGCGGCCCCAGTCGACCGGGATCGACACTGTCGCCTCGCCATCGGCGCTAAGGTCGACCTGGCCATTGGCGATCGATTTGGTGAAGGTGACAGGTTCGTAATTCCATGAGTTGTTGGAGCGGTACCACTGGTAATTGCGCTCGACCTTGACCAGCGACCATTGCGCGCCTTTCAGCGCCTCGCGCTTGCCGTCGGGGTCGACGGCGATCAGGCTGAACTTCGCCGTGCCGCCCTGCGGCACCTCGTCGTCAGCGAAATCCGGCCGGATGCCGATCATGTGGCCTTGCGGGCGGATGCCGATGTTGAGCGAGCGCTCGATTGCGCGGCCGCCGGTCTCACGCATGCGGACCGTCACCTTGGCGTCGATGAGCTTCGTGGTCGACGGCAGTTGCTCGACGGAGACCGGGAAGGTCGCCTTGCCATCCTCGCCGACCACCGGAAGATCGGTGAACGGGGTGACGGTCGGTTCCGACGACTGCTCGTCGGCAAGGCCAAAGGAATAGCCGTTGAAGCGGTCCCAGTCACGCGCGGTCGACAAGGTCAGTTCGCCTTCGAGCGCGAGGCCAGCAGCCGGTGCGCCATAGAGAAAGCGGCCGTCGACGGTGATGTTGGCGGTTTCGCCCTGCGCGATCTCCTGCTTGTCGGCCTTCATGTCGAATTCGATGCGGTCCGGCACGAAATCCTCGACCAGGAACATCTGGCTGGCGACGGCCGGTTGCTTGGGATCGGTATAGATCGATACCGACCAGGTGCCGCGCATGGCGTTTGGCTGGAGCGGCAGATCGACGGCGTGCCCGCCGGCTGACGCGCCATCGCTGACGACGCGGCGATCCTCGACGCCGTCCGGGCGCGAGAAGATGAAGGTCAGCGGCAGGTTCTCGACCGCCTTGGCGGCGCCGTCACGGGCAAGAGCCGCAACATGCACCTCCTCGCCGGCGCGGTAGATGCCGCGCTCGGTCCAGGCGAAGACATCGAGCGCGCCCGGCGCTGCGCGTCCAGTGACGCCGCGGTCGGACAGGTCGAAACCGGCGCGGGCCATGTCGAGGAAGACAAAGTCGTTATCGCCCTGCCTGGCCATCAGCACGGCGGGCACCATGCCGCCGTCGCCGCGCGTCAGGCCGGGATTGAACACGGCATGACCATCGGCATCCGAAGTCGCGGTGCCGAGGATCTCGTTGTTGCGGGCAACCAGCGTCAGTTCGGCGCCCGCTATCGGCTTGGCGCTGCCCAGCGAACGGGCATAGACATTGAGCCCGTCCTGACCGGTATAGGTCGAGAGGCCGATATCGGAAACGACGAACCATTGCGTGGCCATCGAGTTGTAGTCGTCGCTCTTCTCGCTGACAGCCTGGGCAGTCAGCACATAGACGCCGGGCTTGCGCCGCGGCAGCGCCTCGTCGACCGGGAAGGAGGTGGTGACCTCCTTGTTCAGGTCGTTGGCGATGTCGAGCTGGCCTTCCCAGACCGGCTCGCCCATCTGCTCGGAAATGTTTGAGATGTCGTAGCTGTCGAGCTGATGCAGGAACTGGTAGCCGGACAGAAGCTGGGCCAGCGAGCGGTCGCCGATGCGATAGAGCTTCATCTCGGCGGCGTTCATGTTGACGGTGACGACGGGGATGCCGCGGCGCGCACCGGCCGGCAGCACGAAGCTGTCGCCGGTGAAGCGGGCCGAAGGCGCACGGTCCTGCACGTAGATCGACAGCACGACAGGCGCGGCGGTCACTTCGCCGATGGCGGCCGGCAGGCCGGCGCGGAAGGTCACGTCATAATGCTGGCCGTGTTCCAGTCCTTCGACGCAAATCTGCTTGTCCTTGGCTTCAACGCCTTTGGGCGGCTGGTTGTCGACGGTGACGAATTGTGCGTAATCGACGCCGGTCTTGACCAATTCCTCGGAGAATTGGGCGCAGATGCGCGGGGCGCTGGTGTCGGCATCGACGGTGTGGTCGATGACGCGGAAACCCTTGCGAGCCTTGAGATCGGAATAGTCGGCCTGGACCGCAGGCGAAGGTACCAGGGCAAGGCTGGCTTCATAGGCCTGCAGGGCGGGGCGATAGAGGTCGCGCTTGTCGAGGCCGGAGCCGATGAGCGCCAGCGTCTCCGCCCGCGTCCTGGCTGTACGCAGGAGCTTGTAGGCATTGAAGGCGGCCGACGTACCGTTTGCCGGCAAGGTGGAGGCCTCGGATGTGTTGGCCGCCGGCTGCACGGCAAGCATTTCGCGCGCCAGGTTGAGCCAGAGCTGGCCATCGTCGGGCATGACAGAGACCGCGGCCTCGTATTTCTGCACGGCAGTGCGATGATCGCCGGTGAGCACCGCCTGCTCGGCCGCCGTGGTCAGCGCGGCCATGCCCTCGGTCGGCCTGTCATAGGCCGGGCCGAGCAGCCGGTTACGGTATTGCTGGGCCTGGTCAGCCATCCAGTTGGGGAAGAAGGCGAGTTCCGGCGGCGCGCCGATGTCGGGGTCGCCGTCGATATTGACGACCTTGCCCGCGACCGCGCCGTTGAAGGGCTTCAACTGGTTATAATCGGATTTGAGGAAGCACCATTTGGCCTTGGTGTTATAGGTGAAGGCGCGGCAGGCGGGATCGCCCAGGCAGGTGGTCTTGCATTGATCGAGCGTGACGTTCTGGTCGGACCGGAGGTCGAAACCGAAATAGTCGGAATTGTCGGTCGTTGCGACTCGCCGTGCTTCGGCCGCTTGCGCGACGTTACCCCAGGCCAAGACATTGGCCCAGGCGAAGAAGAGAAGGATCAGGAAAGACAGACGACGAGCCGCGCGCATTGCCATAACACCCTCCAGACAATTTGCAGACGTCCGGGCATGTTCAAGCTTCACTCAGGCTTGTCAACATGAGGACGCGGCAGGGTTCCGCCTGCCAACGGTTTCCTTTCCGGCCAACAGCCGGTAGTACCTCCATAGGACAGGGGATCACGCATTCTTGCGGCAATGCAAAAGGTGTGAATTCCAAGCCCGTCCTATTTCAGACAATTGGATTGTGGCCCCTTTACGAGCGCTTCAGAACTTCATTCCAATTTTAGGTTTGTAAAGTAGGTTGTCTTAATGCCGGCGTATGAAAGGCAGATGTCAGGGGGTACCGAGCCAAAGCGCGTGCTTTCGCGCGCGCTGCTTCTGGCCGTGATCTGCTGCTCGCTGATCGCCGGGCTGGGACCGGCGGCCGCCTTCGAAATCTTCGGCATCAAGCTGTGGGGCTCATCGAGCGATGAGGATGCCGACATCGTCGATCCGATGCGCTACGCCGTGACCATCTCCGCGCCCGACGCCGACAAGGACCTGGTAAAAAAGCTCGAAAACGCCTCGGCGCTGAAGAGCGACGAAGACCATCCCGTCTCCGGCTCGCTCGGTCTGATGGCCAAGGCGCGCAGCGATCGAGAACAGCTTGTGGCGGCGCTCTACGCCGATGCCCGCTACGAAGGCGTCGTCACCATCACCATCGAGGGCAAGCCGCTGGACGAATTGCCGCCGGACGCCGAATTCAAGGGTCCGCAGCCCATTCCCGTGGCCGTCAACATCGCCGCGGGTCCCAAATTCACCCTCGGCGATATCCGGCTGGAGGGTGACGCCGCTGGACTGATGAGCGCCGATTACGGCCTGATATCAGGCGGCGACGCTGGGTCTGGCGCGGTGCTCAAGGCCGAGGCGCTGATCGTGCGCACGCTGAAGGAGCAGGGCAGGCCGCTGGCCGAGGTGACCAGCAGGCACATCGTCGCCGACCATGACACGTCGACCCTCGACGTGACGCTGACGGTTGCTGCCGGGCCAGTCGCCGGCTATGGCGCGACCACGGTGGAAGGCACCGAGAAGGTCGACCGCGACTTCACCGAATACATGACCGGGCTGAAACGTGGCCGGCAATACTCGCCTCAGGAGATCGACGATGCGCGCGACAGGCTGCTGGCGCTCGAGGTCTTCAACAGCGTGACTTTCAAGGAGGCCGACAAGCTCGATGCCGAGGGCAACATTCCGATCGGTGTCCAGGTCAGCGAGCGCAAGCCGCGTTATTTCGGGCTGGGCGGCACCTTCTCGAATACGGAAGGGCTGGGGCTGGAGGGGTATTGGGGCCATCGCAACCTGTTCGGCCGGGCCGAGAAGCTGCGCATCGACGGAGCCATCAGCGGCATCGGCAGCAATGACCTGTCCGAATTGAACTACAATGCCGGCATCATGTTCGAGAAACCCGGCGTGATCGGGCCGGCATCTAAATTCTTCGCCGGCATCAAGACCGTGCTCGAACATCCCGACGCCTACGACCATTTCTCGGTCAAGGGCAACACCGGCCTGTCCTATGAACTGACCAAGAACCAAACCGTGTCGGCCGAGGTCGCGCTCGACTATTCACGCATCCACGATTCCTTTGGCAAACATAAATACCTGATCGCCAGCATCCCGCTGCAATATGTCTATGACAACAGGGACGTCAGGCTGAACCCGACCAAGGGTTTCAGGTTGCTGGCCTATGCCGAGCCGAGCTACGACATATTGAGCGGTGCCGCCTTCCTCAAGCTGAAGGGCGAGGGATCGGCCTATCAGTCGCTGGATACCGCTTCGAAATTCGTGCTGGCGGAACGTGTCGCACTTGGCTCGATCGTCGGCACCAGCCTGCAGAACGTGCCTGCCGACCGGCGTTTCTATTCCGGCGGCGGCGGCTCGGTGCGCGGCTATGCCTATCAGGGCATCGGCCCCAAGGATTTCACCGGCCAGCCGATCGGCGGCCTGTCCTTCTTCGAGACCTCGGTTGAAATGCGTATCGCCATCACCGACACGATCGGCATCGTGCCGTTCGTCGATGCCGGCACGGTATCGACCAAGTCGTTCGCCGATTTTTCCGACGTCAAGGTGGGCGCCGGCGTCGGCTTGCGCTATGTGACGCCATTCGGGCCGCTGCGTATCGACGCCGCCGTGCCGCTCAACCGCGACCCAGGCGACCCTCATTTCGGCATCTATGCCGGCATTGGTCAAGCGTTTTGAACATGAAGACGGTCTGGCGCATCCTTCGCATTTTTCTCTACACGCTGCTGATCGTGGTAGCAGGCGCCATCGGCGCGCTTTTCGTGCTGACCAAGACCGAGCGTGGACGCGACAATCTCGCCGGCATCATTTCGCGCCTGGCCTCGAGCGACGAGCGTAAGGTCACCGTCAGCGGCATCGACGGTATCTGGTCGGGCGCGCTCAGTGTCGACCATGTCGTGCTGGAGGACCGCGAGGGCGCCTGGCTGGTGGCGCGCAAGGTGGCCATCGACTGGTCGCCGCTGGCACTGTTGTCCAAAAACTTCAGCGCCGACCGCATCGCGGCGGAGCGCATCGAACTTGCGCGTCTGCCGGTGGCCGGCACGCAGCAGCCGGCGCAAGGCGGCGCGACGACGCTGCCGGTTTCCATTGATATCAAGCAGATCGACTTGCCGGAAGTCGCGCTTGGCCAACAACTGGCCGGCAGCGGCATCGCCGAACTCGCCGCCAAGGCCTCGGTGAAGGCCGACGCCGCACCGCTGTCGGTCGAGACGGTGCTCAACATTACCCGCCATGACGGCAAACAGGGCAATGTCGACGCGCAGATCCATTTCGCGCCAGCGGACAACAAGCTCGACCTCAACCTCAAGGCGTCGGAACCGGCCGGCGGCATCATCGCCAATCTGCTCAATCTGCCGGACACGCCGCCGGTCGACATCGTCGTCTCGGGCACCGGCCCGCTGGCCAACTGGAGTGGCGTCGGTACCTTCCTTGTCGATCATCGGATCGTAACCCAGCTCACCGGCCGCCATCAGCTCACCGACAAGGGTAACTATCTCGAAGCCAAGGGCGACGGCGATTTCGCCCGCTTCCTGCCGGAGAACCTGAAACCATTGTTTGCCGGTAAGACCAGCTTCGATATGGCGGGCACCGCCACGACGGCGGGCGGGATCAGTGTCGACCGGGCCAACATCGACAGTGATGCCGTGCACGGCACCGCGACCGGTATCGTCGATCCCGCCGGAGCCAGCGATCTTTCGGTCGAACTCGCCGCCAAGGGGCCACCCGTGGTGGTTAGCGTCGGCAGCAAGGCGCAGCCGATCACGCTGGCGATCAAGAATGCCACCGCCCGGGCGTTCGGCGACGGCAAGGCGCCGGTCGTCGATATCGGCGCCTCCTTCGTTTCGATCGTCGTCGGCGGCACGCGGCTAGACGACCTGGCGGCGCAGATACACTCCGACGGTTTCGACATCCAGAACCGCACCGGGCCGGTTACCGTCAAGCTTGGGGCCGGTGGCCTGAAAACCGACGTCGCGACGCTGGCGCCGCTGGTCACTGGCAAGGTCGATGTCGGCCTGGCTGGTTCCCTCAGCAAGGACGCCATTGTCATCGATCAGGGCACGCTCCGGTCCGATGCGCTCAATGCCTCGCTGACGGCGACCGTGGCGCTCGCCGACCTGTCGATGCAGCTCAAGATGAATGCCGATGCCGTGGCGACCGCCTTCCCGCAGCAGATCGCCTCGGTGCTCGGCGGGCGGGTGAAGTTCTCGGCCACAGCGTCGCGCGATCCGCAGGGCTCGTTCGCCGCCAACTCGATCGAACTCACGTCCGGTTCGCTCAGCGCCAGCGGTACCGCCAGCATGCAAGGTACCGACATCCTGGCCGATATCAAAGGCAGGCTGGGGGATGTTTCGGTGCTGTCGCCGACGGTCGGCGTCCCGGTCGAGGGCGGTGTCGATTTCGCCCTGTCGGCAAGCGGCGCCATGACCGCGCCGGATTTCACGGTTTCCGCCAACAGCGATAGCCTGACGGCCTCGGGCCGCACGGTGAAGTCGATCAAGCTGACCGCGAGCGGCAAGGCCGACATTGCTAGCCCTTCCGCCAATGTTTCGCTGACCGGCGCCGTCAACGACCAGCCGCTCGACATCAAGGCGGCGCTGGTGACGAGCGAAGGCAAGCGCTCGATCAATGGCTTTGCGGTGTCGCTGGGTGACAACAAGGTGTCGGGCGATCTGGCACTGGATGACAAGTTCATGCCGCTGGGCACGCTCATTCTTTCTGCGCCTGCAATCGATCAGCTTGCGGCGCTGGCCGGCCAGGCGGTGACCGGCGACATCAACGGCACCATTCGCTTTGCCAAGAGTGGCGACGTGCCCTCCGTTGCCATTGACGCGAAGAGCACGTCGATCGCGCGCGGCGAGGTGACGGCCAGCACAATCGCCGTCAATGCCTTGATTGCCAACTATCTCAAGGCGCCGGCGATTTCAGGCTCGATCAAGGCCGATGCTGTGACGTCGGGGACCACCCAAGTCGGCGGCATCATCGTCGATCTGAAGCGCGACGGAGACTGGACGAATTTTTCCGGCGGCGCCACCGTATCCGGCATTCCAGCGAAGGCGGCGGGGCGCGTGAAGATCGCCGATGGCGTCACCAGCGTCGAGATCGCCTCGGGCGAGGCTACGATTCGCGGCATCAAGGCGGCAATTGCCGAGCCATCTATGCTCAGTATCGCCGATGGCACCACCAGCATCGAAAAATTGGCGCTCGATGTCGGCGGCGGCTCGGTGGCGCTGTCCGGTACCGCCGGCCAGACGCTCGATCTCGCGGCAAAGGTCTCCGCCTTGCCGGCTGCCCTTGCCGACGGCTTTTCGCCCGGCCTCGATGCCGCTGGAACGCTTGATGGCAGCGCTGAGGTAACGGGCTCGCCGTCGGCTCCGGACGTCCGGTTCAATGTGCAACTGGCCGGTGTCGAAACAAGCCAAACCCGCCAGACTGGGCTTGGGCAGCTCGCAGTCGACGCGGCCGGCCGCTACACCATGGCCGGCGGCGTCGTCCTCGATCACGCGACGCTCTCCGGTGACAAGGTTTCCGGTCAAGCCGCCGGCACGATCAATCCGAACGGCGCCAGCGATTTCGCCCTTGACCTCGTCTCATCCGGTCCAAGTCTGCCGCTCACGGTCGGAAGCGCCGAGAGTCCCATCAAGATCGAGGTCCGGTCGCTGTCGGCAAAGGTGGCGGGCGAGAGCACGCGGGCCCGATTGGATATGTCCGCGATCCTGCCCTCGATCGCGACGAGACCGGCGAAGGTGGACGGACTGAGCCTGGCATTGCACTCGGATGCGTTCGATCTGAAGAACCGCGCCGGGCCGGTTTCGGGCACAGTTTCGGTGGATAGGGTTGGGCTCGACAATCCCACCATCGCGCCGCTGATCGCCGGCAAGGTCACGGCCGCGCTCAGCGGGCGCCTGTCAGCCGACGCTGTCGCCATCGACAGCGGCTCGCTCAAAAGCGACGCGCTCAACAGCCAGGTCGCCGGCCTGGTGTCGCTGCGTGACGGCGCCATCGACCTCAAGCTGAAGGCGGATGCTCCATCGTCGGCCCTGCCGGCCGCAGCACGCGGCATGCTTGGCGAACGGGCGCAGTTGAGCGCCACGCTGAAGCGCGAGCCCAACGGTAATATCGCCATAGGCGGATTGACGCTGGCCTCCGGCGCGCTGACCGCACAGGGGCAGGCGAGCCTTGCCGACAATACGCTGGCCGCCGACATCAAGGGCGTGCTGGGCGATGTTTCGCTGCTGTCGAAGGATGCCAAAGGCGCCATCGCCTTTGCGCTGAATGCGCAGGGCCCGGCGACCGCGCCGGATCTGTCGCTGACCGTCGACAGCGACAAGCTTTCGGTGGCGTCGCGCGAGATCACCGGGCTCAGACTAACCGCCACCGGCAAAGCCGACGCGGCCAAGCCGGCGGCCAATGTGCAGCTGACAGGCAATGTCGCGGGCCAACCCTTGCAAGGCAGTGCGGTGCTGGCGACCGCGGACGGCAAGAGCGCCATCAATGGCCTGCTTTTGTCGCTGGGCCAAAACAGGATTTCCGGCGACCTGGCGCTGGACGACAAGTTCATACCCGAAGGCACGATCTCTCTCGACCTGCCCGATATAGGACCGCTTGCCGCATTGGCGCTGGAAAAAGCGGAAGGCGATGTGCGCGGCACGATTGCGTTCTCGAAGAACGGTGCCGCACCGCAGGTCGCCATCAAGGCTACGACCGCCTCGGTCACGCGCGGCGATCTTCAGGCGAAGGCCGTGTCGATCGACGCATTGATCGCCAATTACCTCGCCGCTCCGGTCATCTCCGGAAAAATCCATGCCGACACCGTCACGTCGGGCGGCACGGTGATCGGCGGCATCGATGTCGACCTGAAGCGTGACGGCGACTGGACCGGCTTTTCCGGCGGCGCGACGGTGAAAGGAATTCCGGCGAGGGCCGCGGGCCGCGTGAAGGCGGCAAACGGCACGACGACCATAGAGCTTGCTTCCGGCGAGGCGACCGTCCAAGGCATAAAGGCTGCCATCGCGCAGGCTTCGACCGTCACCATCGCCAATGGCACGACGACGCTGGACAGGCTGGTGCTCAACCTGGGCGGCGGCACGGCGACGGTGACCGGCAAGATCGGGCAGGCGCTCGACATCAACGCGGCGCTGGCGCGGGTGCCGATCTCGCTTGCCAACAGTTTTTCGCGGGGTCTCGATGCCGCCGGTTCGATTTCGGGCACGGTGAAGGTCACCGGGGCACCAGCCAGCCCCAGTGCGGCGTTCAACCTCGATGCTGCCGGCGTCCAGACCTCCCAGACCCGCGGCGCGGGGGTCGGTGCGGTGAGTGTCTCTTCCTCCGGCACCTTTGCCGGCAACAAGCTGACCTTCAACGCCAATGTCAGCGATGGGGCCGGCCTTGGTCTCAAGGGCGGCGGCACGGTGACGACATCAGGCACGCCGGCGCTCGCGCTCGACTTCAATGGCGCCGTGCCGTTCGGAATCCTCAGTCAGAAGCTCGCCGCGCAAGGCCTGTCGCTGACGGGGACCGCGAGTGTCAATGTGCAGGTACGCGGCCCCGCGACATCGCCGGTCATCGGCGGCAGCATCAGCACGTCGGGCGCCCGCCTGCTCGACGCGCGTTCCGGGCTTGCGGTCAACGACATCGCAGCCGAAATTTCCATCGGCAATGGCGTCGCCAGGATCAACCGGCTGACCGGGACGCTGTCGACGCGCGGCAGCCTGTCGGCCAGCGGCACGGTCGGTATCAATCCGGCGCAGGGGTTCCCGGCCGATCTGTCGATCAAGCTCACCGACGGCCGCTACACCGATGGGCGGGTGGTCACCGCCAATCTTGGCGGCGACCTGACGATCAAAGGACCGCTGACGTCGGCGCCGGTGATTGCCGGCACCGTCAACCTTGCCAAGACCGTGATCACCGTTCCGGACAAATTGCCAGGTTCGCTTTCGGCGCTCGATGTCAAACACAAGAACGCGCCCGGCGCGGTGAGGGCGCAGGACAAGGCATTGCGCCCGGCCACGACCAGCGGCAAGACGGGTGGCAGCGGCCTTGTGCTGGATGTCACCGTCAACGCGCCGAACCAGATCTTCATCCAGGGCAGGGGCGTGGACGCCGAACTCGGCGGCTCGCTCAGGCTGACCGGTCCGGCCTCATCGCCGCAAGCGGTCGGCACTTTCACGCTGCAACGCGGGCGGCTGTCGATTCTCGGCAAGCGGCTGACCTTCACCGAGGGCACGGTCGGCTTTTCTGGCTCGCTGGTGCCCTATCTCAACCTGACCGCGACAACGACCACGAGCAGCGCAACCGTCACCATCGTGGTGTCGGGCGAGGCGACCAATCCGAAATTCACCTTCACCTCGGTGCCGGCGCTGCCCGAGGACGAGGTGCTGGCGCAACTGATCTTCGGGCGGTCCATGTCGAACCTGTCGCCGCTGCAGATCGCGCAACTGGCCGAAGCCGCCGGGCAACTCGCCGGTGTCGGCGGCTCGACGTCGCTGCTGGAAAACCTGCGCAGCGCGATCGGCGTCGACGATCTCGATGTCACCACCGACGAAAAGGGCGGCACGGCGGTTTCTGCCGGCAAGTACCTCAACGACCGCACCTATGTGACGATCCAGAAAGGCGACAAGCCGGGCTCGGGCAAGGCCACGATCGACCTCAACGTGGGACGTGGCGTCAAACTGCGCGGCGAGGCGACGGACGCCGGCGAAGCCAAGGGCGGCATCTTCTACGAGAAGGAATATTGAAGCGGAGACTTGGGCTGGCCCTCATCCTGGCGAGGGCTGGTCCTGTCGCAAACCGCGCCAATGTCTCAGTTTAATCGCCTGAAGAGATTTAGTGGAAATCCGTCGCGCACTAGCAATTTTGCGCCAAGACTGTCGCTATCACGCGAACCGCTCCCCCTCCAAAGTTGCACATTCGTCAATATGTTCCCAACCATGCCGTCTTTGACATCATGGCCTGGATGCGGAATGTTAATCGGCGGAAAGCCAACAATGGGAGTTAGTCATGACAATCTACAAGAGTAATGGCGATAGCGTTCCGGATCACATCCTGGCCATGGCCGAAGAGGCCAAGTCGGGTAAGGTCGATCGCCGCGAATTCCTCGCGCTCGCCAGCGTCTTCGGCGCTTCGACGGCCATGGCCTATGGCCTTCTGGGGCTCGCCGCCCCGACGCCGGCCAAGGCCGAGGACGTGCAGGGTAAGAAAGGCGGCGTGCTCAAGGTGGCAATGTCGGTCAAGGATCCCAAGGATCCGCGCACGGCCGACTGGTCGGAAATCTCCAATGCCGAGAGGCAGGCGCTCGAGCCGCTGGTGAAATACACCCACCAGTACACATTCGCGCCCTATCTCCTGGAAAGCTGGGACATCAATGACGACGCCACCGAGTACACGCTGCATGTGCGGCCGGGCGTCGAATGGAACAATGGTGACAAGTTCACCGCCGACGACGTGATCTACAATTTCACCCGCTGGGCCGACAAGGCCGCGGAAGGCAACTCCATGCCGGGCCGTCTCGGCAGCCTCGTCGATGACAAGACCAAGAAATTGCGCGAAGGGTCGGTCATCAAGGTCGACGACATGACCGTCAAGCTGAAGCTCACCAAACCCGATATCGCCATCATCCCCAACCTGACCGATTATCCGGCACTGGTGGTGCACAAGAGCTTCGACGAGAAGGGCGCCAACTTCAAGAACTGCCCGATCGGTACGGGTCCGTTCGAGCTCGTCTCCTACGACGTCGGCCAGAAGGTCGTCTACAAGCGCCGCGAGACCGGCAAGTGGTGGCAGGGCGAAGCCTTCCTCGATGGCGTCGAGTTCATCGATTACGGCACCGATCCGGCCGCAACGGTTTCGGCCTTCGAATCGGGCGAAGTTCAGACCAACCATGAGACGACCGCCGACTACGTCAAGATCATCGCAGACGTCGGCGCGCCGCCTTCCGAGGTCGTGACCGCCGCCACCGTGGTGTCGCGCTTCAACGTCAACGCCAAGCCTTATGGCGACCAGAAAGTGCGTCAGGCGATGTGTCTGGCCGTCGACAACTCGGTGGTGCTGCAGCTCGGCTACGGCAATGCCGGCACGCCGGCCGAGAACCACCATGTCGCGCCGATCCATCCCGAATATGTCGAGCTGCCCAAAATCAAGCGCGACATCGCCAAGGCCAAGCAGATGCTGACGGAAGCCGGCGTGATCGATTTCGAACACGAGCTGATCAGCAACGACGAGGACTACCACAAGAACACCACGGACGCGATCGCGGCCCAACTGCGCGAGGCTGGCATCAAGGTGAAGCGCACCGTGCTGCCGAGCTCGACCTTCTGGAACGACTGGACGAAATATCCGTTCTCGGAAACCAACTGGAACATGCGTCCACTTGGCATCCAGGTCATCGCCATCGCCTACCGCTCAGGTGAAGCCTGGAACGAGACGGCCTACGCCAATCCGGACTTCGACAAGAAGGTCAACGAGGCGCTCGGGATCGCCGACGCGGAGAAGCGCAAGGTGGTGATGAAGGACATCGAGCAGATGCTGCAGGATTCCGGCATCATCATCCAGCCTTACTGGCGCAAGCTCTACATCAACATCAAGCCCGAGGTGAAGAACCACTCGATGCACCCCACCTACGAGCACGACTTCGGCAAGGTCTGGCTCGATCAGGCGTGACCCACAGCCTGTCGGGAGCGGGGCGCCAGCGCCTTTCGCTCCCGCGGCATCGCCGCCGTTGCATTGGATGCAGCGGCGGCGTGACGTCACAAGGTTTTTGATACAGGGTTGAACCTATCTGACCCCAACCCGGCCGGCAGGGGGGTACAATGTTCTCATTCATCGCCAGACGCATCGGCACGATACTGCTCACGATGCTGTGCCTGACGCTGGTCGTCTTCTTCCTCGTCAATCTGGAACCCAACCTGAAGAAGCTGGCGATCAGCCAGACCGAGATGCACACCTCGGCCGAACAGCTGGAAAGCTGGCTGGTCAATCACGGCTACCGGCAGAACTTTTTCGTGCGCTACGGCCAGTGGCTCGGCGTCGTGCCCAAGCAGCCGGTAACCGATCCGGCGACCGGTAAGCCGGCGCAGCGCTTCTCTTTCTGCAATGATCCGGCCGAGCCGAAGTTCTCCGGCGTGCTCCAGGGTGATTTCGGCTGCTCGACCAAATTCAAGACCACGGTGGGGGCCAAGCTATTCCCTGCGCTCGGCGCCACGGGCATCCTGATGTTCTGTGTGCTGGCGGTGATGGTGCCGGTCTCGCTGCTGATCGGCATCCTGGCCGGCATGCGCGAGGGGTCGCGCACCGACCGGGTGCTGTCGGTCGCCTCGATCGCCTCGACGGCGACGCCCGAATATGTATCGGGCGTCATCTTTACCGTCATCTTCGCCTCCTGGCTTGGCTGGCTGAACGGATCCGCCGCATCGGCAAGCCAGGGCATCACCTTCTATAACTTCACGCTGCCGGTGATCACGCTGGCCATCTACGGCATCGGCTACATCGCGCGCATGACGCGTGCCTCGATGGTCGAGGTGATGACGCAGCAATATATCCGCACCGCCCGGCTGAAGGGTCTTTCCTTCAAAAGCGTGGTGGTCAAGCACGCGCTGCGCAACGCTCTGATCGCGCCCTTCACCGTGATCATGCTGCAGTTTCCGTGGCTGCTCACCGGCGTCGTCATCGTCGAGGTGATGTTCCGATATCAGGGCTTCGGCTACACACTGGTCGAGGCCGCCGGCAACAACGACATCGACCTTTTGCTCGGCTGCTCGCTGGTCTCGGTGTTCATCGTCCTGATCACGCAGCTCATTTCCGATGTCGGCTACGCGTTCCTCAATCCGCGCATTCGGGTCCAGTAGGGGAGACGGCGCATGCAAGCCCAATATATCGGTGCCTCCACCGTCGTCCTCGAAGTGCTCTGGCGCTTCTGGCCGGTCTGGCTCGCGCTTCTCATCGTCATGGGCGCGAGCTTCCTCTACAAGAAGAAGCTGGCTCTCTACGGCCAACTGTTCGACAGCGGCGTCGGCATAGCGGGGGTGGCCATCTGCCTGTTCTGGCTGTTCACGGCGATCTTCGCCTCGACCATCTCGCCTTTCGATCCGCTCGGCCAGATTCCCATCATGAAGGATACATTGCCCGGAGCCATCGAACCGCAATCGGGCCTCGCCTATCTGTTCGGTGGCGACAAGCTCGCCCGCGATGTCTTTTCACGCATGGTCTATGGCAGCCAGATCGTCCTGATCATCGCGCCGGCGGCGACCGGCTTCGCGCTTATGGTCGGCATCACGCTCGGCCTGCCGGCCGGCTATTACGGCGGCAAGATCGATACCGTTTTGTCGTTCCTGGCCAATCTCGTGCTGGCCTTCCCGGTTATCCTGCTGTTCTACCTCCTGGTGACGCCGGGCATCATGGACACGCCGATCCCCTACGCGCTGGCCGGCGTTTTCTTCCTGTTCCCGATTATTTTCTTCTGCGTGCTGTTCTGGACGCGCTACAAGAACCGTTCCGACCCGATCTACATCCTGCTCGGACTGACGCTGGTGGTCGGCGGCTGGATCTATGCCGGCCTGGTGTTCGATGCCGACCCGCTGAAGATCGTGCATATCGATCCCAACCAGCTCAACATCTTCGTGGCGGTGGTGTTCGCCTCTAGCCCGGGCGTGTTCCGCATCGTGCGTGGCCTGACCATGGATATCAAGACGCGGGACTATGTGGCGGCGGCCCAGACGCGCGGTGAATCGCCATGGTACATCATGCTGTGGGAGATCCTGCCCAATGCGCGCGGACCGCTGATCGTCGATGCCTGCCTGCGCATCGGCTACACAACCATCCTGCTCGGCACGCTGGGCTATTTCGGCCTCGGGCTGGCGCCGGAAAGTCCCGACTGGGGGACCGCGATCAAGGATGCCAGCCGGCTGCTGCGTTCCTTCATCCACCCGGCACTGCCGCCGACGATCGCGCTGATGTCGTTCGTACTGGGGCTAAACCTGCTCGCCGATTCCCTGCGCGAGCAATCGATGAAGGATTGATGGCGGGGTCCTCGACCCTACTTGCCCGGAAAAACCAAGGATTGGAGCGACCCATGAACGAGGCAGTTCGAAATCCGGCCAAGCCGAACAATGGGCCGATCATCGAGATCGAAAACCTGTCGATCTCCTTCTTCACCCGCAAGGGCGAGATACCGGCCGTGATGGATTTTTCCTGCACGGTCATGCCCGGCGAAGCGATGGGCATTGTCGGCGAATCCGGCTGCGGCAAGTCGACCGTGTCGCTCGGCATCATGCGCGACCTCTCCAACATCGGGAAGATTGTCGGCGGCAAGATCAAGTTCCAGGGCAAGGACATGGGCGAGCTCTCCGAGGAGGAGCTGCGCAGCATCCGCGGCAACAAGATCGCCATGATCTACCAGGAGCCGATGGCGAGCCTGAACCCGGCGATGAAGATCGGCCAGCAGCTAATGGAAGTGCCGCTGATCCACGACAAGGTGTCGAAGGAGGAGGCCTATAAACGTGCGCTCGAAATGGTGCGCTCGGTGAAGCTTCCCGATCCGGAACGCATGATGCGCTCCTATCCGCACCAGCTTTCGGGCGGCCAGCAGCAGCGCATCGTCATCGCCATGGCGCTGCTGTCGAAGCCGGCGCTGCTTCTCCTCGACGAGCCGACGACGGCGCTCGACGTAACGGTGGAGGCGGGCATCGTCGAACTGGTCAAGGGGCTGGGCGAGAAGTTCGGCACCTCGATGATCTTCGTGTCGCACAATCTTGGCCTGATCCTGGAGACCTGCGACCGCATCACGGTGATGTATTCGGGCGAGGCCGTCGAGACCGGCAAGATCAAGGACGTGTTCGACCAGATGCGCCATCCCTATACGCAGGGCCTTTTCCGCTCGATTCCACTGCCGGGCGCCGACAAGAACTCGCGGCCGCTGATCTCGATCCCCGGCCAGCTGCCCCTGCCGCATGAAAGGCCGAAGGGCTGTAATTTCGGTCCGCGCTGCCACCATTTCGTCGAGGGCGTCTGCAACGCCGCCGAAATCCCGATGATCGAAGTCGCGGGACATGAAGGTCATTTCTCGCGCTGCGTGCGCTTCAACGAAATCGATTGGGACGCCCTGCCGCCCGGCGCCAAAAAGGTCAATGAGAAGGTCGTGCCGGGCGCACCGGTACTCAAGATCGAGGACTTGAGAAAATACTACAAGGTTGGCGGCAGTGAGGTGTTCGGCTCAAGCGAGGGCCGCGTCGTCAAGGCCAACGAGACGATTTCGTTTACGGCGCGCGAATCCGAAACCGTCGCCATTGTCGGCGAATCCGGGTGCGGAAAATCGACGCTGGCCAAAGTACTGCTCGGGCTCGAGACGGCGAGCTCCGGCAAGGTCACGCTCGCCAACAAGGAAATCCAGTCGACCGGCATCGAGAGCCGCAGCGTCGACACGGTGTCGTCGATCCAGATGGTGTTCCAGAACCCGTTCGATACGCTCAACCCCAGCCATTCGGTCGGCTCGCAGATCATCCGCACACTGGAAAAATTCAACGTCGGCAAGACCGTCGCCGACCGGCGCAAGCGCATGCTGGAATTGCTTGACCTGGTGAAGCTGCCGCGCGCCTTCGAGAGCCGCAAGCCGCGCCAGCTTTCGGGTGGCCAGAAGCAGCGCATCGGCGTGGCGCGCGCCTTTGCCGGCGATGCCAAGGTGGTGGTGGCCGACGAGCCGGTCTCGGCGCTCGACGTGTCGGTGCAGGCGGCGGTGACTGAGCTGCTGATGGACATCCAGCGCAAGAATAAGACGACGATGCTGTTCATCAGCCACGATTTGTCGGTCGTGCGCTATATCGCCGACCGGGTCGTCGTCATGTATCTCGGCTATATCGTCGAGCAAGGCACGACCGACCAGATCTTCGCGCCGCCCTATCATCCGTACACCGAGGCACTGCTTTCGGCGATCCCGATCGCCGACACCAGCGTGATCAAGAAGCATATCGTGCTGGAGGGCGACATACCCTCGGCAATGAACCCGCCGACAGGCTGTCCATTCCAGACGCGCTGCGGCTACAAGAGACTGGTGCCGGATAATCTCTGCGAAACCAAGGTGCCGCCGGTAAAGAACCTGGGGGACGGGCACATGAGCCTGTGCTGGCTCTCGGACGACGTTCTGGCGACGATGGAGCCGGTGATCAAGTTCGACAAGCAGCATGCCGACCATGAGGGCGTGCCGGACGACGCGCCGCATGGGGCCGGCCCGGGCTTTGCCGGTCAGCCACCCAACCGACCACATGGCAAGACCGCCAGTGCGGAAGCCAGCGCGGTGGGAGAGGACGCCGAGGAGACAGAAGCCGTGTGGCGAGCCCGCCGCCACGAGGTGCGCGACGAGGTCTCCGAAACAGGTGCACCGGCGACCGATGCCAACGCGACCTCCGCGCCTTTCACGCCGAGAACGCTTGGCGAGGGCCGCCAGGCAGAGAATGCGCGTGTCGCACCAATTAGCGGCCGTGCGGCCAGACCAGGCGCGGCGCGTGATGGCGCGGCCGACAGGAACCGACCCGCCGGCATCTCCAAGCCTGCCAAGCCGGACGACTTGAAATTGATATCCGGCGTGGGTCCGAAGACGGAAGCCATCCTCAATGGCCTCGGTATCTTCACCTACGCTCAAATTGCCTCGTGGAAGAAGGCCGAACGGGAGTGGGTCGACGACCATTTGAGATTCCAGGGCCGCATCGAGCGCGAGGACTGGGTCAAGCAGGCGAAGGCGCTCGCCAAGGGCGGCGAGGCGGAATACATCAAGGTGTTCGGCAGGAAGCCGCGCTGACAGATGCTGTCGTTGTAGCGGGAGCCCTTTAGCTGCCGCACTGCCTTAGCTGTTCGGCATAGTCGCGGGCCATCTTGTCGGTGGCCCGGGCATAGCTCTGGACGCCGGAATCGCCACGATTGCCGCGGCCATAGGCGGTCCAGCCGAGATAGTAGGCAAGGTAGAGATTGTAGGTGTCGTTGCGGGCGACGCCGTAGGTATCCGCTGTCTTGGAATGGTACCAGCCGACGAAATCGACGGCGTCGGCGAATTTGGTCCGGCGCGCCGCCCAGTTGCCGGTTTCGCTCTGATATTGCGACCAGGTGCCGTCCAGCGCCTGCGAGAAGCCGGTGGCCGACGAGACGTGCTTCCATGGGATGAAACCGAGCAGTTTGGTGCGCGGCGGCCGGGCGTTGCTCTTGAATCCCGATTCCTTGCGCACGGTCGCCATCAGCACGGGGACGGGCACGCCGTATTTCTGCTCGGCGCGTTCGGCGGCCGACTGCCAATTGTCGAACCAGCCGTCATTCTGGTCAAAGACGGCGCAGACATTGTTGATGTGGCTGGGGGCCGTCGCACAGGCCGAAAGTGCCAGCAGCACACCAACCGCTACAATTTTACTAAAACTCGACCTACGCATCGGCAGAGCAATAGGCTCAAATCATAAAGGGAATCTTGCTGCCCTCGTTAACGGGCCGCCGATGCGGGCGCTTCAGAAAAATGCCATATTGATCACCCGACATATCTTGTCGCTTTTCATAAATCGATGTTTCGAAAATGCCGCCTCGGTTAAAATCGCGCCCGCAAACGGCGTATTTCTGACAGCTGGCGCGGTTTGCCGAGGCTTTGATGCCTGGCATGAACGAACCAAGACGCAAGCGCGGCGCCGAGCGCACCAGCAACCGGGGACCAGGGCCTATCCCGCAGCTGCCGGCGAGGCGGGTGACCAATCCTTATCCGCCGATGGCCTTGCTGTCGCCCGACCAGATCGAGGCGATCCACCAGGCGTCGATGCACATATTGGAGAATTTCGGCATCGAGGTGATGAGCCCGCGGGCGCTCTCGCTGTTCGAGCAGGCCGGTGCCAGCGTGGACCACGCGTCGGCGAACGTGCGCATTGACCGCGGCATGGTCGACGAGGCGCTGAAGACGACGCGGTCCAATTATTCCCTTACACCGCGCAATCCGGCCAACGCCGTTCATCTCGGCGGCAACACAATCAATTTCACGCTCGTTGCGGGGCCGCCCAATGTGCACGACATGGCGCGGGGCCGCCGCCCCGGCAATTTGCGCGACTATGCGGATCTGACCCGGCTGGCGCAGCATTTCAACTGCGTGCACATGCTCGGTAACCAGGTCTGCGCGCCGGTCGAATTGCCGGCCAATTCGCGCCATCTCGACACCTATTTCACCAATCTGACGCTGACCGACAAAAGCTTCCATGTCTCGGCGATCGGCCGGGGCAGGGCGCTGGACGGGATCGAGATGATGGCGATCGCGCGTGGGCTGACGCTGGACCAGTTGCGCGACGATCCCGGCATCGCCACCATCATCTCGGTCAACTCGCCGCGCCGTTTCGACGAGATGATGGCCGAGGGGCTGATGACGATGGCCGAATTCGGCCAGTCTGTGGCAGTCACGCCGTTCACGCTGATGGGCGCGATGAGCCCGGTGACGCTGGCGGGTGCGCTCGCGCAGCAGAATGCGGAAGCACTGTTCGGCGTAGTCCTGACGCAACTTGTGCGTCCGGGCGCGCCGGTCATGTATGGCGCCTTCACCTCCAATGTCGACATGAAGTCGGGCGCGCCGGCCTTCGGCACGCCTGAAAACACCAAGGCCAACATCGCGTCGGGGCAATTGGCACGGCGTTACGGGCTGCCCTACCGGACAACGCCGGGCTCGGCCTCCAACGCCGCCGATGCGCAAGGCGCTTACGAGACGTTGATGGCGCTGTGGGGCGCTGTGCTCGGCCACGGCAACCTCGTCTATCACGCCGCCGGCTGGCAGGAGGGCGGGCTGACGGCGTCGTTCGAGAAATTCATTATCGACGTCGAAATGATCCAGCACATGATGGAATTTTTGCGCCCGATCGTGGTCGACGAGGCCGAGCTTGCCGTCGAGGCGCTGGGCGCGGTGCCGACCGGCGGCCATTTCTTCGGCGAGCCGCACACGCTGGAGCGTTATGCGACGGCCTTCTATCAGCCGATGCTTTCGAACTGGCAGAATTTTGAAGCCTGGCAGGAAGCCGGCGGCCTCGACGCAACCGCGCGCGCCACGCGGTTGTGGAAGAAGGCGCTCGAAGACTATGTCGAGCCGCCGATGGACGTCACCGTGCGCGAAGCGCTGGAGGCCTACGTGACCAAGCGCAAGGAAGCGATTGGGGCGGGCGAGCCGTGATGCGCCACGAACGTCCCGTTTTGAATCATCTAGCCCATCCAACTCACTGATATCAGAGAAGAACCCATGAAATCGCATGCAAAGGTCGTGGTCATTGGCGGCGGGGTTGTCGGGTGTTCCGTGCTGTTCCATCTCGCCCGCCATGGCTGGACCGACGTCGTGCTTCTGGAGCGAGACGAGCTGACTTCAGGCTCGACGTGGCACGCGGCCGGCGGCATGCACACGATCAATGGCGATCCCAACGTCGCCAAGCTGCAGAAATACACGATCAACCTCTACAAGGAGATCGAGGAGCTTTCCGGCCAGGCGACCGGCGTGCATCTGACCGGCGGCGTGCTGCTGGCGGCGACCGAGGCACGGCTCGACTGGCTGCGTGGCGTCGTCGCCAAGGGTCGCTATCTCGGCATCGATCTCGAAGAAATCTCGCCGAAACAAGCGGCCGAACTGATGCCTCTGCTCGACCCCAAGCAGTTCGTCGGCGCTGTCCGCAACAAGGAGGACGGCCATCTCGATCCCTCCGGCGTCACCCATGCCTATGCCAAGGCTGCGCGTAAGCTGGGCGCCGAGGTCGAGCGCTTCACCAAGGTCGAGGACATCGTGCGGCGTCCCGACGGGCTGTGGCGCGTCATCACCAACAAGGGCGAGGTCGTGGCCGAGCATGTCGTCAACGCCGGTGGCCTTTGGGCGCGCGAGGTCGGCCGCATGGTCGGGCTCGAACTGCCGGTGCTGGCCATGGAGCACATGTATCTGATCACCGAGGACATGCCGGAGGTCGCCGCCTGGAACGCCAAGACCGGCACCGAGATCATCCACGCCGTCGATTTCGACGGCGAGCTCTATTTGCGCCAGGAGCGCGGCGGTATGCTGATGGGCACCTATGAGAAGGCCAACAAGGCATGGTCCGAGCACCAGACGCCGTGGAATTTCGGCCATGAATTGCTGGAGCCGGACATCGACCGCATCGCGCCGTCGCTGGAAGTCGGCTTCCGGCATTTCCCGGCCTTTCAGAACACCGGCATCAAGCAGATCATCAACGGACCCTTCACCTTCGCGCCTGACGGCAACCCGCTGGTCGGGCCGGTGCGCGGTTTGCCGGGCTTCTGGGTGGCCTGCGGCGTCATGGCCGGTTTCAGCCAGGGCGGCGGCGTTGGGCTCGCGCTGTCCAACTGGATGATCGAGGGCGATCCCGGCGCCGACATCTGGGCCATGGACGTGTCGCGCTATGGCGACTGGGCGACGATGGCCTACACCAACGCTAAGGTGCGCGAGAACTATTCCAGGCGCTTTTCGATACGCTTCCCCAATGAGGAATTGCCCGCCGGACGGCCGCTGAAGACCACGCCGGTCTATGACCTGCTGTCGGCCAAGGGCGCGCAATGGGGCGTGTCCTATGGGCTGGAAGTGCCGCTCTGGTACGCGCCCGAAGGCGTCAAGGACGAGTTCTCGTGGCGTCGCTCGAGCGATTTCGCGCATGTCGGCAGGGAGGTTGCAAACGTTCGCGGGGGCGTCGGCATCGCCGAGATTTCGAATTTCGCCAAATACGGCGTGACAGGCGGGGGGGCTGCTGCATGGCTCGACCGGCTGCTCGCCTGCAAGCTGCCGAGGCCAGGCCGCATGACGCTGGCGCCTATGCTGAAGGAGGACGGCAAGCTCATCGGCGATTTCACGCTGGCCAATCTCGGCGGCGAGGAGTGGTTCATCGCCGGTTCCGGCATTGCCGAGCAGTACCATATGCGCTGGTTCGAAAAGCATCTGCCCGCGGATGGTTCTGTCCGCATCGAGGCTTCGGGCGCGAAACTCACCGGCCTTGCCGTCGCCGGGCCGAAGGCGCGGGACGTGCTGGCCAAGGTCACGCGGACGGACGTCTTGAACGCCGTCTTTCCCTTCATGGCCATCGGCAAGATGGATATCGGCATGGCGCCGTGCCTGGTAGGCCGCGTCAGCTACACCGGTGATCTCGGCTATGAAATCTGGGTGGCGCCGGAATATCAGCGCGCGGCGTTCCAGGCGCTGATGGCGGCGGGCGAGGAGTTCGGCATTGGCCTGTTCGGCTCCCGTGCGCTGAACGCACTGCGGCTGGAAAAGAACTATGGCTCGTGGGCGCGCGAATACCGGCCGATCTACGGACCGCTGGAGGCAGGGCTCGATCGCTTTGTCGCCTATGGCAAGGAAGCCGATTTCATAGGCAAGACCGCGGCGTTGGCAGAGCGCAAGCAGGGCGGCAGGCTCAGGCTGCGCGCCTTCATCGTCGAGGCTGCCGACGCCGATGTCATCGGCGACGAGCCGATCTGGTTCGGCGGCATGGTGCGTGGCTGGGTGACGTCAGGCGGCTATGCGCATCATTCAAGGAAATCGGTGGCCATGGGCTACGTGCCGAAGGAGATCGCCGAGGAGAGCGAAGGCTTCGAGATCGAAATCCTCGGCAAGCGCCATGCCGCACGCATGCAGCCGGTGCCGCTGTTCGACGCCAATTTGGAGCGGATGCGGGCGTGAACAATCCGCATCCGGCTCGCATCAGGCAGCGCGGCGATTGTCGAGCGCAAAGGCGCCAGGGCCGGCGAAGAACAGATAGAGGAAGATGAAGCAGAACGAGATCGCCAAATCGCCGCCATTGTTGACCGGGAAGAAGCCGCGCGGCATGTGCGCCATGAAATAGGCGATCGCCATCTCGCCCGCCAGAAGGAAGGCGACTGGGCGGGTAAACAGCCCCAGCGCGAGCAGGATGCCGCCGGCGAACTCGAGAATGCCGGCTGTCAGCGTCAACCCGCTGAGGGCGTGGGGTTCGGCGCTTGCCGGGAAATTGAACAGCTTCTGGCTGCCATGCTCGATGAACTGCAGCGCGGTTATGATGCGCAGAACGCCGAGCGCCTGTGGCTGGTATCGGGCCAAGCCTTCAAAAAGCGCCATCTGAAACTCCGTTTCACCCCCAGGTCCGGCCTAGATTATCGCCCCGAGATGGACCATTCACTTCCCGCTACCGGACATCAACAATCGGTGATGCGAGATGTTCCGCAATGCGTCGATATTTTCTCCCTAAGGTTGCATAATTATCCCTCTGGTTGTATCGATCTGTAGATAGTTGAAATCGTTTGGGGGTCTCTCGCCATGAAAAAAGTCGTCATCAGCTTTTTCGCAATCCTTGCCGGTACAAGCTTCGCGATGGCCGAGGATGCCGGCTGCGAGGCTTTCAAATGGCCGGTAACGCGCGAGCAGGCGCTGTTCGCCGCGCCTCCTTCTGCTGCGTCGGGACGACGCTGGCGGTCGGCGCTGCCGCCGATCTGGTTCTGGTGCCGGCCGAGACAGCGGAATTCGCCCTCCCGCCGGAACGTGCCCCGGCGCCTGGCACGTTCGGCGCTGTCGCCAGCATGGTTGTGCCGCCGGAAGGAGGCATCCAGATAAGCTTGTCGGGCGAAGCCTGGATCGATGTCATTCAGGACGGCCATACCGTGAAATTGGCCGGCTACAGCGGGGTCAAGACCTGTCCGGACATTCGCAAGAGCGTTCGGTTCAAGCTTGCGCCCGGCCCGGCCACCGTCCAGTTCAGCGGTGCAAAAAAGGCAGGCCTGAAAGTCGCGGTGCTGACGCCGGAATAGCTCGGCGCCAAGCAATCTTACGATCAAAGGCCGTCCTCCTGTGCGACGTTGAGCCCCTTACCGTCCGGGCGCCATCAAGGCGAAATGGGCGCCTTGCGGATCCTGGCACTGCACGATCCAGCTGCCGCCGGGGACCTCCATCGGGCCCATCAGGATCTTGCCGCCATTGTCGGTCACCTGTTTTGCCGCCGCGTCGATGGCGGTTACGTTGAAATAAAACTGCCAGACCGGCACCGAGATCTGTTCGGGTTTGTTCATGATGCCACCACCGGATTCGGGGCCGGCCGCGAAGGTTTGATAGGTTCCCATCGGCCCCATGTCGAAATCGCCGGCATTGGTCCATCCGAACTGGCTGGAATAGAAGTCGAACGCGGCCTTCCAGTCGGTTGTGTAAAGCTCGTGCCAGCCGATATGGCCCGGCGTGCTGGCCGGCATGACCGGCTGGTCGGGCCCGTTCGGCTGCAGGAACATGAAGGTCGCGCCTTGCGGATCGGCGACGACGGCGAAGCGGCCGACGCCCGGAATGTCGTCGGGCTGGCGATGAACGGCGCCGCCGGCCTTCTGCAGCGACGCCGTGGCAGCATCGACATCCCTGGTGTGGATATAGCCAAGCCAGGCGGGAGGCATGCCCATCTTGGCGGCATCCTCAGGCATCGTCATCAGCCCGCCGACGCCACGCTCGCCGACATTCATGACGATGTAGCGCGGCATGCCGGGAGCCTTGTCGAAGGCTTGCGCGGTCCAGCCGACCACCTTGGTATAGAACGCCTCGGCGGCGTCGAGGTCTGATGTCATCAATTCGTACCAGAAGAAGGGCATTGGGGATTTCGGCATCGTCGGTCTCCTCACCTTTTGCGTCGATCGTCCTTCGATCCATCATAGGACGATCTTCGAGACGGAAATCCGGCAGCGGAGGAATAATTGCGGCTCGCCAGGCATGCCATGATTGCGGCTCGCCGCTTAGCGGACCGTCCTTCCTCGAAAGTTCGACATTCGCGCATTACGATGTTAAACGTGAATTAAATTATCATATTTTATTCGAGCCTTTTCAGAGGCTTATGTAGAAAATTGACCAATTGATAAAAAAATAAAACGTGCTAGCCTTCCCTAAAACGAAAACAAGGGGAACTGACGATGGCAGAAGGCCAGTTCAGGGAAGGCATTGCAGGCGGCCGGCTGCCTGCCGATCAGTATGCGGACAATTTTTCCGACCTGCATCCGCCGCTCGACCACCACGAGGCGCTGGTCGAAGCCGACCGCTGCTATTTCTGCTACGACGCGCCGTGCATGAACGCATGCCCGACCTCGATCGACATTCCACTGTTCATCCGCCAGATCTCCACGGGCAATCCGATCGGCTCGGCCAAGACCATTTTCGACCAGAACATTCTGGGCGGCATGTGCGCTCGCGTCTGCCCGACCGAAACGCTGTGCGAGGAGGTCTGCGTGCGCGAAGTGGCGGAAGGCAAGCCGGTGCAGATCGGTCGGCTGCAGCGCTATGCCACCGATATCGCGATGAGCGAGAACAGGCAATTTTATCCACGTGCCGCGCCGACAGGCAAGACGGTCGCCGTGGTGGGCGCCGGGCCGGCCGGCCTTGCCGCCGCCCATCGGCTCGCCCGCCATGGCCACGACGTCACAATCCTGGAAGCGCGCGCGAAGGCGGGAGGGCTCAACGAATACGGCATCGCCGCCTATAAGAGCGTCGACAATTTCGCCCAGGCCGAGGTCGACTACGTCACCTCGATTGGCGGCATTGATATCCAAAATGGGAAGGCGCTCGGCCGCGACTATCAGCTTTCCGACCTGATCCGCAATTATGACGCGGTGTTTCTGGGCATGGGGCTCGGCGGCGTCAATGCGCTGCGCGCCGATGGCGAGGCCGCCGTGGGCGTCACCAACGCCGTCGAGTTCATCTCCGAGCTGCGCCAAGCCAGCGATCTCTCCGGCCTGCCGGTCGGCCGCCGCGTCGTCGTCATCGGCGGCGGCATGACGGCGATCGATGCCGCGGTGCAGTCGAAGCTGCTTGGCGCCGAGGAGGTGACGATCTGCTACCGGCGCGGCCAGGAACATATGAATGCTTCCGAATTCGAGCAGGACCTGGCGGCCGCCAACGGCGTCGTCATCCGACACTGGCTACAGCCGAAGCGGGTGATTGCCGAAGGCGGCAAGGTCAATGCCATCGAGCTTGAATACACCGCCATGAACGGCGACAGTCTTGCCGGCACCGGCGAGACGCTGACCCTCGTTGCCGACCAGGTGTTCAAGGCGATCGGACAGAGTTTCGTCCCCGCTGCGCTCAACGGCAGCGGTGCTGCGATCGAGCTCGAGGCCGGGCGCATCAAGGTCGATGCGGAAGGGCGCACTTCGCTGGCCAAGGTCTGGGCCGGCGGCGACTGCATATTCGGTGGCGACGACCTGACCGTCTCGGCCGTGGCGCAAGGGCGTGATGCGGCGGAATCCATTCACCGGGCACTGACCTCGAACGGGAGGGCATGAGCATGGCAGATATCAGGAATAATTTCGTCGGCATCAAATCGCCCAATCCGTTCTGGCTGGCCTCGGCGCCGCCGACCGACAAGGCCTACAATGTCGTGCGCGCCTTCAAGGCCGGTTGGGGCGGTGTCGTCTGGAAGACGCTGGGCGAAGAGGGCCCGCCGGTGGTCAACGTCAATGGCCCACGCTACGGCGCGATCTGGGGCGCCGACCGCCGTCTGCTCGGCCTCAACAACATCGAGCTGATCACCGACCGCGACTTGCAGACCAATCTGCGTGAGATGAAGCAGGTCAAGATGGAGTGGCCCGACCGGGCGCTGATCGCCTCGATCATGGTGCCTTGCGTCGAGGAAAGCTGGAAGGCGATCCTGCCGCTTGTCGAGGAAACCGGCGCCGACGGCATCGAGCTCAATTTCGGCTGCCCGCACGGCATGTCGGAGCGCGGCATGGGCGCCGCCGTCGGCCAGGTGCCGGAATATATCGAAATGGTTGTGCGCTGGTGCAAGCAGTACACGCGCATGCCCGTCATCACCAAGCTGACGCCCAACGTCACCGATATCCGCAAGCCGGCGCGAGCAGCACATGCCGGCGGCACCGACGCGGTGTCGCTGATCAACACCATCAACTCGATCACCGGCGTCGATCTCGACAGCTTCGCGCCGATGCCGACCATCGACGGCAAGGGCTCGCATGGCGGTTATTGCGGCCCTGCGGTGAAGCCGATCGCCATGAACATGGTGGCCGAGATCGCGCGCGACCCCGAAACGCAGGGGCTGCCGATCTCCGGCATTGGCGGTATCACCACCTGGCGCGACGCTGCCGAGTTCATGGCGCTCGGCGCCGGAAACGTGCAGGTGTGCACGGCCGCGATGACCTACGGTTTCAAGATCGTGCAGGAGATGATCGCCGGTCTCGAAAACTGGATGGACGAGAAGGGCCATCGCTCGCTCGACGACATCATCGGCCGTGCCACGCCCAATGTCACGGACTGGCAGTATCTCAACCTCAACTATGTCGCCAAGGCGCATATCGACCAGGATGCCTGCATCAAATGCGGCCGCTGCCACATCGCCTGCGAGGACACCTCGCATCAGGCGATCACCAGCATGGTCGACGGCGTCAGGCATTTCGAGGTGATCGAGGCCGAATGCGTCGGCTGCAATCTTTGCGTCAATGTCTGCCCGGTTGACAACTGCATCACCATGGAGCCGCTGGCCGCCGGGGTGATGGACCAGCGCACCGGCATGCCTGTGTCGCCGGTCTACGCCAACTGGACCACGCACCCGAACAACCCAATGGCCAAGGTGGCGGCGGAGTAGGGCGGAACAATCAAGGAAAAAGCGGCGTCCTCGGGCGCCGTTTTCATTTTGCTATTGCAGATACAAAATATCCAGGATATAAGTTATCCATGTATCGGAGATTGGTATCATGAAACTCGGCGATGGCGTCGAAGCGGCCATCCACTGCGCGGCGACGCTGGCTGGCGTCGATGGCGACAGCACCATGCCAGGTGCGGCCCTGGCGGAGGCGTTTGGCCTGTCGCCGAGCTATCTCCTGAAACATCTCAACATGCTCACCGCTGCGCGCATCCTGGAATCCGTTCCTGGGCCGGCGGGCGGCTACCGGTTGGCGAAACCGGCCGAACGCATCACGCTGCTGGACATCGTGCTGGCGGTCGAAGGGCGCGAGCCGGCTTTCCGATGCGGCGAAATCCGCCAGCGCGGCCCGACGAAACTCGATGCATCGGCCTATGTCAGGCCGTGCGGCATCAATGCTGCGATGCTGAAGGCGGAGCGCGCCTATCGCGCGGCGCTGGCCGAGGTCAGGCTGTCCGACATCGTGTCGGACTTCATGAAAGGCGCCGATCCGCGGTCGGTCGCGGCAAGCTGCGCTTTCACCGAGCGCCACCAGCGGCAGCAGAAATCCAGTTCAACCAAGCAAGCATGAAAGGAAAGATGATGAGACAGAGGCTCCAGTTCTTCGCCAAGGCGCCCGAGATCATGAAAGCGGTGTCGGCGCTCAATAAGGCGGTCGACGAATGCGGGCTCGAGGAAAGCCTGCTGCACCTGATCAAGCTCAGGGCCTCACAGATCAATGGCTGCTCCTTCTGTGTCGAGATGCACAGCCGTGAGGCGAGGCGCGACGGCGAGACCGAACAGCGGCTTTATCTGGTTTCGGCCTGGAAGGAATCGCCGCTGTTTTCGGAGCGCGAGCGCGCCGCTTTGGCCTGGACCGAGGCCGTGACGCTGATCGCCAACAATGGTGTTTCGGACGAACTCTATGCCCGCACGCTGGAACATTTCTCGGAAGAGGAGTTGGTCAAGCTCTCCGTGGCGCTGGGCATGATCAATACCTGGAACCGGCTTTGCATTCCGTTCCACGCCATTCATCCGATGCCTGCCGCCAAGGCCGCCTGATTGTTCGATCACGATCGGAGCGCCGCCAAGGGAGGCGGCGCTCCCATTATTTCAAAGGGAGAGCGTTTGATGCTTGCCGATTTGCCCGCCGCCTTGTTGGTTCTCGGCCGGCTGTTGCTTGGCGGCGGGTTTGTCTTCGCCGGCCTGCGCAACATTCAGAACGCGGGCTTCTTGACGGGGCTGATGGCCGCGCGAGGCGTGCCGCAGGCGCGGCTGGCGCTGTCGGTCGGCATCGTATTGCAGATCGTCGCCGGCGTGCTGGTGATGGCGGGCTTCTGGACCGCGATTGCCTGTATGGCGCTGGTGATGTTCCTGATCGTCGCCACGCCGATGGTCCACAATTTCTGGGACCATCAGGGACAGGAGCGTGCGTCGCGTATCAATGGTTTTGTTGGCAATGTCGCGCTGAGCGGCGGTTTCCTGACGCTGATCGCCCAATCGCTTTGACGGTTGCAGCTAGGCCGCGAACCGCAAACCACCATCGCAGGTCAGCACCTGGCCGGTCATGAAGCCGTTGGAGACGAGGAAGGCTATGGCCGAGGCGACGTCCTCGGCGCGGCCGATGCGGCCGACCGGCGTCTTGCCGGCATATTCCGCGAAGACCGCTTGTCGCTGCTCGTCCGGCAGAAAGTCCCACCAGGGTGTGTCGATGACGCCGGGCGCCACGACGTTGACGCGCAGCGGCTTCAGTTCGACGGCCAGGACCGGCGCCACCGTCAGGAGCATGCCATTGACGGCGCCGATGCCGGCGACGCCCGGCGTGGCGAGCTGGGCGGATACCGCCGAGATGAAGGTGACCGATCCTGATTTGTCCAGCGTCGGCAAGGCCGCCTGCAGGCAGGACAATTGCGGTCGCACCTTTTCGTCGACGCCGCCAGCGATATCGGCAAGGTCAAGCGTCTGGAATGGGCCAAGACCCTTGCCGCCGCTCGCGGCCAGAACGAGATGGTCGAACGGGCCGAGACGCTCGAAGAAGTGGCGCACTTCATTCGGCTTTGACGCATCGAATGCCGCCTTGTCAGCGGCGCCACCGAGACTTTTCCATGCGCTGACGAGCTTGTCCTGATTGCGCCCGGTGATGGTCACCTTCATGCCGGGGCCGAGCAGTTTGCGCGCCGTCGCCAGGCCGATGCCAGACGAGCCGCCGATGACGACTGTGTGTTCGATCTTGCTGGTCATGAACGCTCTTCCCTCTTCACTGTAGCCTGCCCGACAAGGTCGAGGCTCAAGTCGCGCAATTGTTGTCTTGCTCTGGCGTCGTAAGCCTGGGCGTCGGCGCGGGATTCGCGCAGGCCGTCGAAATAGAGGCCGCTGCGCGCTTCGAGCGCGGGGGAGGTGGCGAGATTGACAATGGCCTCGGCGCCGGTCTCCACCGAGCTCCATGGCGTGACGCCTGCCTGCCGGACCATCGTGGTGTTCATGTAGCTCGCCGGGTGCAGGGCGTTGACGGTAACCCCGCTGCCCTTGAGCTGCTCGGCGAGATCGATGGTGAACAGGATCTGCGCCAGCTTGCTCTGGCAGTAGGCGCGCACGCCGCTGTAGCCATGGGTAAGCATGACGTCGCTAAAGTCGATGGCCTGCTGGCCCGCCGAGGCGACGTTGACGATACGCGCCGGCGCGCTGGCCTTCAGCAGGGGCAGCAATCCCTCCGTAAGCAGGAAGCCGGCGAGATAGTTGACGGCGAAGCGCAGTTCATAGCCGTCGGCGCTGACCTGCCTTTTGGCGTTTTGGCCAGCCGTGCCGACACCGGCATTGTTGATGAGGATGTCGAGCCGAGCGGTTTTTTCACGCACGGCCTCGGCGAGCCGGCGCACCTGGGCCAACGAGGCGAGGTCGGCTGCGAAGAACTCGGCCTTGCCGCCGGCCGCCTCGATGTCCGCGACCGTGGCCTTGCCGCGCGCCGCGTCGCGTCCGTGCACCAGCACCCGGGCGCCACCTGCGCCCAGCCGTTGCGCGACGACCCGGCCGACACCGTCGGTCGAGCCGGTGATCAGGATTGTCTTGTCTTTCAGGTCCATGTTTGAGCCTCCATTCGTTGCTCTCGACAGAAGATGGGGCAGCGGGTGCGCGCCAAACAGTTCAAACTTTATCCTGGTATCGGTACTGCTATAATAGGGTCATGGATGCTCCTTCTCATTCCGCTGAAGACAGCCGCCGGCGCGAGCTCGGCGCCTTCCTGCGCTCGCGCCGCGAGAGGCTTTCGCCACAGGCCGCCGGCATTGCCTGCGGCGCGCGGCGGCGCACGCCGGGCCTGCGGCGCGAGGAGGTGGCGATGATCGCCGGTGTCGGCACCACCTGGTACACCTGGCTGGAACAAGGCAGGGATGTCAGGCCCTCGGTGGAGGTGCTGGCGGCGCTCTGCGAGGCGCTGCGCCTCGACGCTGTCGAGAAGCGGCATTTGTTCATCCTCGCCGGCCGCCAACAGCCGGAGCGTCGTGGGGCAACGCCCGAAAAGGTCGACGGGCCGTTGCTGCACATGCTGCAAAGTCTTGTGCTGCAACCCGCTTATGTGGTTGGCCGGCGCTGGGACGTGCTCGCCTGGAACCCGGCAGCCGTCGCGGTGTTCGGCGATTATGGCTTGCTGGAAGGCGACGCCCGCAACATCGTCCACATGGTGTTTACAAGCCCGCAGCACCGTCGCCTGCTCGTCGACTGGGAAGAGCTTGCTCGCGTGGTGCTCGCTTCGTTTCGCGCCGAAAGCGCCAAATATGTCGGTGATCCCGATTTCGACCGGCTGATCGCGCTGATGATGCGCTCGAGCCCCGAGTTCCGCGATTGGTGGCCCCGACGTGACGTAGCGCGAAAGCTGACGGGTCTGAAGCACGTCCGCCATCCGACGGCCGGCGCCATGGCCTTCGAGCATATGAGCCTGTCGATTGACGATGGATCCGACATGCGGCTGGTCGTCTACACGCCGCTGGCCGAGCAGAACTCGATCGCCAAGCTGCAGAGCTTGCTTGATGCACTGCCGGCCGAGCGGCGCAGCGCCTGAGCCTTCAGCGCAGGGTCAGGCCTTCGGCTTCAACCCGTCGAGAAATAATTGCTCCAGGAATCTCGCTGCGTCCTCGAAGCGGCCGTCGCCGCCGCGGTTCGGGCCGAGCACGGCGCGGACCTGGACGTCGAAATCGGCATAGTGCTGGGTCGTCGCCCAGATCGAGAAGATCAGGTGCCAAGGATCCGTCCTGGCGATCTTGCCAGCGCGCATCCAGCCCTTGATGACGGTTGCCTTCTCGTCGACCAGCGTCTTCAGTTCGCCGGTCAGCAAGGGCATGATGCGTGGTGCGCCCTGCAGAATCTCGTTGGCGAACAGCCGGCTCTCGCGCGGAAAATCGCGCGCCATTTCAAGCTTGCGCCTGATGTAGCTCCTGAGCTCGGTCAGGGGATCGCCGATGTCGTCGAGTTCCCTGAGCGGCGCCAGCCATGTGTCGAGCAGGCGCTGCATCAGCGTCTCGTGAATGTCTTCCTTGCGGCGAAAGTAATAGAGCAGGTTGGGCTTCGACATCCCAGCGGCTTCGGCGATCTGGTCGATGGTCGAGCCGCGGAAGCCATTGGTGGAGAACACCTCGAGCGCGGCTTCGAGAATGAGTTCGCGCTTCTCCTGCTGGATGCGGGTACGGCGAGGGGCTTCCGTGCTGGTGTTCACCGTTGCGCGCCCTCGTGTTGAAAGCGGTCTGGCCCAATTCTCTGGACCAGTTTTTCCCCGGCCTGTGGAACGCACTTCAGGAGCCGCATTTCCGCTAGTAATCCCTTGACCGCCGACAGGGCGGTGCTAACGTTTGTCCAATCGGTCAAAAATTTGCGTAGCACGAAAGCGCGGCAAAGACCAAGCGTTGGACGTACCGAAACAGGTTACAAGGGGAAGTCTTGGTCATGTCCAACCGGCTGAAAGTCACGCCGAACGATCTCAGTGCATTCTGGATGCCGTTCACGGCAAACCGGCAGTTCAAGCAGGCGCCGCGCATGTTCGTGTCCGCCAAGGACATGCACTACACGACCAGCGATGGCCGCAAGGTGCTGGACGGCACCGCCGGCCTCTGGTGCGTCAATGCCGGCCATTGCCGGCCCAAGATCACCGAGGCGATCCAGCAGCAGGCCGCCGAGCTCGACTACGCTCCGGCCTTCCAGATGGGCCACCCGATCGTGTTCGAACTGGCCAACCGCCTGGTCGACGTCGCGCCGAAGGGCATGGATCACGTGTTCTTCACCAATTCCGGTTCGGAATCGGTCGAGACCGCATTGAAGATGGCGATCGCCTATCACCGCGTGAAGGGCGAGGGCTCGCGCACCCGTCTGATCGGACGCGAGCGCGGCTATCACGGCGTCAATTTCGGGGGCATCTCGGTCGGCGGCATCGTCACCAACCGCAAGATGTTCGGCACGCTGCTCGGCGGCGTCGACCATATGCCGCACACCCACCTGCCGGAGAAGAACGCCTTCTCCAAGGGCGTGCCGGAACATGGCGCGGAGCTTGCCAACGAGCTGGAGCGCATCGTTGCGCTCCATGACGCCTCGACCATCGCGGCCGTCATCGTCGAGCCGGTCGCTGGCTCCACCGGCGTCATCCTGCCACCCAAGGGCTATTTGCAGAAGCTGCGCGAAATCTGCACCAAGCACGGCATTCTGTTGATCTTCGACGAGGTCATCACCGGTTTCGGCCGTCTTGGCGCGCCGTTCGCGGCCGATTATTTCGGCGTCACGCCTGATATCATGACCACCGCCAAGGGCGTCTCCAACGGCGTCATCCCGATGGGCGCGGTGTTCGTGAAGAAGGAAATCCACGACGCCTTCATGACCGGCCCCGAGCACATGATCGAGTTCTTCCACGGCTACACCTATTCCGGCAATCCGATCGCCTGCGCCGCGGCGCTCGGCACGCTCGACACCTACAAGGAAGAGGGCCTGCTCACACGCGGCGAGGAACTGGCGCCCTATTGGGAAGACGCGCTGCATTCGCTGAAGGGCGAGCCGCATGTCATCGATATCAGGAACATCGGCCTGATCGGTGCGATCGAGCTGGCGCCGATCGCCGGGCAGCCGACCAAGCGTGCCTTCTCGGCCTTCGTCAAGGCGTTCGAGCGCGGCGCGCTGATCCGCACTACCGGCGACATCATCGCGCTGTCGCCGCCGCTGATCATCACCAAGGGCCAGATCAACGAACTGATCGATCATGTGCGTGAGGTACTGAGGTCGATCGATTGAAGAACTGGGCGCGGATATCCCTCCCCCTCGAGGGGAGGGTGGCCGCGAAGCGGTCGAGTGGGGTCGGTGCGACGGGGTGCCGACCTGATCTGTTGCCGCGAGGCTGCCGTTGATGCCCCGCACTCGCGTGAGCTACGAAATGCGCCAAAAGGCGCGCGCGCTTCGAGTTCACGCAACCAGGGGTGAATCCTTGCTCTGGTATGAACTGCGCGAGCTGAAATCGGCCGGCATCAAGTTTCGTCGTCAGTGTCCGATCGGGCCTTATATCGTTGACTTTGCCTGCCTCGCCGTGAAGCTGATCGTTGAAGTTGATGGCGATCTGCACGAACACGAGAAGGGCAAGCGGCATGATGCCGTTCGTGATGCCTATCTGCGCTCGCTCGGCTTTGATGTCTTTCGCGTCGATGAGCCCGATGTCATAAACAACCCTTGGCATGTTGCGCAGGTGGTCAAAGGGAAGGTCGAGCGCATGTCCGGCGACCCCACCCGACCGCTTCGCGGCCACCCTCCCCTCAAGGGGGAGGGGAACGCCACGCAATTGGAGAGGTTTTGAATGGCCGCACCCGGCGAGAATCTGCGAATCAATTCAGACCGTTTGTGGGATTCCATCATGGAGATGGCGAAGATCGGCCCCGGCATTGCCGGTGGCAACAATCGCCAGACCGTGACCGACGAGGACGGCGAGGGCCGGCATCTGTTCAAGCGCTGGTGCGATGCCGCCGGGCTCGAAATGGGCATCGACGAGATGGGCACCATGTTTGCCAGGCGCGAAGGCGCCGACCCCAGCCTGCCGCCGGTCTATGTCGGCAGCCATCTCGACACGCAGCCGACCGGCGGCAAGTATGACGGCGTGCTCGGCGTGCTCGGCGGCTTGGAAGTCGTGCGCTCGCTCAATGATCTCGGCATCAAGACCAAACATCCGATCGTGGTCACGAACTGGACCAACGAGGAAGGCTCGCGCTTTGCCCCGGCGATGATGGCGTCCGGCGTATTCGCCGGTGTGCTCGACCAGGCCGACGTCTACGAGCATACGGACAAGAACGGCAAGAAATTCGGCGAGGAACTGGAGCGCATCGGCTGGAAGGGCACGGAGAAGGTCGGCGATCGCAAGATCCACGCCTTTTTCGAACTGCATATCGAGCAAGGGCCTATCCTCGAGGACGAAGGCATCGACATCGGCGTCGTCACCCATGGACAGGGGCTGAAATGGCAGCAGGTGACGCTGACCGGCAAGGAGGCGCATACCGGCTCGACGCCGATGCCCAAGCGCCGCAATGCCGGGCTCGGCATGGCGCGCGTGATCGAACTGGTGCACGAGATTGCCATGGACTACCAGCCGGACGCCGTCGGCGCGGTCGGCCACATGGAAGTCTATCCGAACTCGCGCAACATCATCGCCGGGCGCACGGTCTTCACCATCGACATCCGCTCGCCGGAGAAGGAAGTGCTCGACGCCATGGATGGGCGCATCCGCGAAGGCATCGACACGATATGCGAGGCGCTCGACATCCAGTACAAGATCGAGCAGGTCGGCCATTTCGATCCGGTCACCTTTGACAAGGGCTGCGTCAAGGCGATCCGTGATGCCGCCGACCGGCTCGGCTACACGCACCGCAACATCGTCTCGGGCGCGGGCCACGACGCCTGCTGGATCAACCGCGTCGCGCCGACCGCCATGGTGATGTGCCCCTGCGTCGACGGTCTCAGCCACAACGAGGCCGAGGAGATCTCCAAGGAATGGGCGGCGGCAGGAGCCGACGTGCTGTTCCATGCCGTGGTGGAGACAGCGGTCATCGTGGAGTAAGCTGGAAAGCTGGATTTCCAAACGCTGCTCGCAAGAAGCGCGAAGGAACAAGGGAACGAGAAAAATGACCAAAGTCATCAGAAACGGCACCATCGTTACCGCCGACCGCACATGGAAGGCCGACGTGCTGATGCAGCACGGCAAGATCGTCGCCATTGGCTCCGACCTACACGGCGACCATGAGTTCGACGCCACCGGCTGTTATGTCATGCCAGGTGGTATCGATCCGCATACTCATCTCGAAATGCCGTTCATGGGCACCTATTCGGCCGACGATTTCGAGTCCGGCACGCGCGCGGCACTAGCCGGCGGCACGACGATGGTGGTCGATTTCTGCCTGCCGTCGCCGCAGCAGTCGCTGCTCGAGGCCTTGCAGATGTGGGACAACAAGACCTCGAAGGCGTCCTGCGATTATTCCTTCCACATGGCGATCACCTGGTGGGGCAAGCAGGTGTTCGACGAGATGGCCACCGTCGTCGACAAGGGCATCACCTCGTTCAAGCATTTCATGGCCTACAAGGGCGCGCTGATGGTGGACGACGACGAGATGTATGCGTCGTTCCAGCGCTGCGCCGAGCTCGGCGCGCTGCCGCTGGTGCATGCCGAGAATGGCGACGTGGTCGCGGCGCTCTCGCAGAAGCTGCTTGCCGCCGGCAACAATGGCCCGGAGGGGCACGCCTATTCGCGCCCGCCGGAAGTGGAAGGCGAGGCGACCAACCGCGCCATCATGATCGCCGACATGGCCGGCGTGCCGCTCTACGTCGTGCATGTTTCCTGCGAGCAGGCGCACGAGGCCATCCGCCGGGCGCGTCAGAAAGGCATGCGGGTGTTCGGCGAGCCACTGATCCAGCACCTGACGCTGGACGAGAGTGAGTATTTCGACAAGGACTGGGACCATGCGGCGCGCCGCGTGATGAGCCCGCCCTTCCGCAACAAATTACACCAGGATTCGCTGTGGGCCGGCCTGCAGGCGGGATCGTTGCAGGTGGTGGCGACCGACCACTGCGCCTTCACCACGGACCAGAAGCGCTTCGGCGTCGGCAATTTCACCAAGATCCCGAACGGCACGGGCGGCCTCGAGGATCGCATGCCGGTGCTGTGGACCAGGGGCGTCAACACCGGGCGGCTGACGATGAACGAATTCGTCGCCGTAACCTCGACCAACATAGCCAAGATCCTCAACATGTACCCGAAAAAGGGCGCCATTGTCGAAGGCGCGGATGCCGACATCATCGTGTGGGATCCCAAGCGCAAGAAGATCATTTCTTCGAAGAAGCAGCAGTCGGTCATCGACTACAATGTCTTCGAAGGCGTCGAAGTGACAGGCCTGCCGCGCTATGTCTTCTCGCGTGGCGAATTGTCGATCGAGGAGACCGAGGTGAAGGCCAAGCCTGGCCATGGCCAGTTCGTTGGCCGCGAGCCGAACGCGGCGGTTAACCGGGCACTGTCGACCTGGAAGGAGATCACCGCGCCGCGCAAGGTGGAGCGGACAGGCATTCCGGCGACTGGGGTTTGAGCTTGCGCAGCTCGAAAAGCGCCAAGAAACTGATGATCGCCGACAAGGACGGCACCGTGTGCGGGGAAGTTTCCGGGTGCTGATGATTGCCGAAGTTGGTGCTGCCCCTCATCGCCCTGCCGGCACCTTCTCCCCGTATAGGGACGGGGAGAAGGGAACTGAACGCAATCTTGGCGCCCTTTCCGGCAACGCTGGAAATCGGCGAAATCCTTCGCGAAATCGTCCTTCTCCTCGTCCCTATACGGGGAGAAGTGCCCGGCAGGGCGATGAGGGGCAGCGCAAACCTCAAGCAATTGGCCGATGGGCGCTTAGCCCCGCAAGGCCGGCTTCAGGCGACCAATGCATCCAGTTCCGGCAGCAGGACGACGCTTTCCTGCTCTTTGGGATCGGTGCGGGCAATGACGGCCGAAGACGGGGCCCCACTCAGATTGGCGGGCAGATGCGGCACGCCGGCCGGAATGTAGAAGAGGTCGCCGGCTTTGGCGACGATGTGGTTCTCAAGCCGGTCGCCGTACCAGGTATGGACCTCGCCGGAGAGCACGTAGATCGCCGTTTCATGGTTCTCATGCAGATGCGCCTTGGCGCGGGCGCCGGGCGGCATGGTGAGCACATGCATGCAGATACCAGATGAGCCGACCGACTCGGTGGCGATACCGGCGAAATAGGTCAATCCCTGCTTGCCTTCATAAGAGCTTTCAGGGCGGATAAGATGGCAAGTGGGTTGAGGCGACATCGGGGAAACTCCGGGCGTCGAATGAGTGGAACAAGACCAATGGGACTGGGCGAGTGGAAAACAACATCGCGATAAAAGCAATCGGAATCGGGCCGGCACTAAAGGGGCAGGAACAGGCAGGCCGCGGCCGATGACGGGGATTTCGCCAGCCGTCGTCGCGGCAAGCAAGCTTGGCCTGACCTTCCAGACCAATGACGGGCCGGTACAGGCGCTGTCCAATGTCGACCTGACCATCGGCAAGGGTGAGTTCGTTTCCTTCATCGGGCCGTCGGGCTGCGGCAAGACGACCTTGCTGCGGGTCATCGCCGATCTTGAGAAGCCGACCTCGGGGACCATTTCGGTCAACGGCATGACAGCAGAACAGGCGCGCGAGAAACGCGCCTACGGCTATGTCTTCCAGGCCGCCGCCCTGTTTCCCTGGCGCACCATCGAGCGCAACGTCGCGCTGCCGCTGGAGATCATGGGTCTGTCCGGGGCGGAGCAGGGAGAGCGGATCAGGCGCACGCTCGATCTCGTCAACCTTTCCGGCTTCGAGAAGAAGTATCCTTGGCAGCTTTCCGGCGGCATGCAGCAGCGCGCCTCGATCGCTCGCGCGCTCGCCTTCGATGCCGACCTTCTGTTGATGGACGAGCCGTTCGGCGCGCTGGACGAGATCGTGCGCGACCATCTCAACGGGCAATTGCTGCAATTGTGGGCGCGCACCAACAAGACCATCTGCTTCGTCACGCACTCCATTCCCGAGGCGGTGTATTTATCGACGCGCATCGTCGTCATGTCGCCGCGTCCGGGCCGCGTCAGCGACGTCATCGAATCGACGCTGCCGAAGGAGCGGCCACTCGACATCCGCGAGACGCCGGAGTTCCTGGCGATCGCCGCACGGGTGCGAGACGGCTTAAGGGCAGGGCACAGCTATGATGATTGAGCGGGGGCAGGATGGACTGGCGGCAGCGCCCCGAAAGGCGCCTCCACCTCACGAAGGAGCGGCCACCTACGCCTTCGTCATTCTAGGGCGGAGTAGCCGCGAAGCGGCATACGTAGACCCTAGGATCCATGCCGTGACGCCTGCCGAAAGGCGCAAACAGTCGAGAATATTCGGCAGGCTAAGCGGCGCGGAGGGAGCCATATTCCGAATGGTCGCGGAGCGGAGAGGTAACGGCATGAATTCTAGGGTCTGCGCCGCGTCGCTTCGCTCCTTGCTTCGCCCTAGGATGACGAAGGCAAGGGCCCCCGACCTCCGCTTCGCTCCGGCCACCCTCTCCCCGGTGGGGAGAGGAGAAGGGCGGCGCTAGATGGACACCTTCCGCTCAAAGGTCATCCCGGTAACCTCCATCCTCGCCGGCGTGGTCGTACTCTGGTACGTCTTCGCCGTCATACTCAACACGCCGTTCCAGCGCGATCTCGACCAACGTGCCAACGAAACGCCCGGCACCGTCGAGTTCATCGGCAAGACGCTCTCGCAGCCGAAGCCGACGCTGCCGGCGCCGCACCAGGTGGCGGTGAACTTTTTCGAGAACACGTTCCTGCGCAACGTCACTTCGAACCGCAGCCTGGTCTACAATGCCTGGGTGACGCTGTCCTCGACGCTGCTGGGCTTTGCCTTCGGCACGGCGCTCGGCATCATCATCGCGGTGGGCATCGTACATGTGGCGACGCTCGACCGCAGCCTGATGCCATGGATCATCGCCTCGCAGACCATCCCGATCCTGGCGGTGGCGCCGATGATCATCGTGGTGCTGGCGGCGATCGGCATCACCGGCCTGATCCCGAAGGCGATGATTTCGACCTATCTGTCGTTCTTCCCGGTGACGGTTGGCATGGTGAAAGGCCTGCGCTCGCCCGAGATCATGCATCTCGACCTGATGCACACCTACAATGCCAGCCGTGCGCAGACCTTCTGGAAGCTGCGCGTGCCGGCCTCGGTGCCGTTCCTGTTCACCTCGATGAAGGTGGCGGTGGCGGCCAGTCTGGTCGGCGCCATTGTCGGCGAACTGCCGACGGGCGCCGTCGCCGGCATCGGCGCCAAGCTGCTCGCTGGCGCCTATTACAGCCAGTCCATCGACATCTGGTCGGCGCTTGTCGCGGGCTCGATCGTGGCCGCGCTGCTGGTCATGGTGGTCGGCATTGCCGGGCGCCTCGTCGACCGCGCCATGGGCGGGAGGCCGGCATGAACCGGCTGAAGCCTTCCTGGCAGGCTGTGCTGGCCATCGTGCTGTGCCTGATGGCGGTCGCACTCGGCGCCATGTCGAAGCCGGAAGCGGCGGCGCTAGCGGACCCGACAACCAGCGCCAACTATCCCTATCTCGGAACGAAGGGCCTGATGTTTGGCCTTGCCATGCTGACGGCCCTGGTCTCGATGATCAGGATTTCGCGCTTTGTGGAAGCGGTCGTACTGTTCGTCGGCGCCCACCTCGTCGCCTGGCTGCTGATCTCAGGTATCGCTGGTTTCGAAGGCACGGCACTGGCGCCGTATTTCGTGCTGCTCACGGCCGCCTGGCTGCTTGGCTGGCGCTGCGTCGCGGTGCTATCGGGACTGCACCCCACCGCAAGCTGGATGCGCACGGCGCTGCGCCTGATCATCCCCGCCATCTTCGGCGCCTGGATCCTGATCATCTGGGAAGCGGTGACGCGTGGCGCCGGCATCCCGTTCATCCTGTTGCCGCCGCCGAGCGCCATCGGCGCGCGCATCGCCAGTTCGCTGCCGATCCTTGGCGCCGATGTCCGGCAGACCATCTTCAAGGCTGTTATCTTCGGCTATATCGTGGGCAGCGGCGCCGGCTTTGTCACGGCCATTCTCGCCGACCGGGTGCCGTTCCTGCGGCGCGGCCTGCTGCCCATCGGCAACATGGTCTCGGCGCTGCCGATCATCGGCGTGGCGCCGATCATGGTGATGTGGTTCGGCTTCGACTGGCAGTCCAAGGCGGCTGTCGTCATCATCATGACCTTCTTCCCGATGCTGGTGAACACCGTCGCCGGTCTGGCCGCGTCCGGCCATATGGAGCGCGACCTGATGCGCACCTATGCGTCGGGCTACTGGCCGACGCTTATCAAGCTCAGGCTGCCGGCCGCCGCTCCCTTCATCTTCAACGCGCTGAAGATCAACTCGACGCTGGCGCTGATCGGCGCCATCGTCGCCGAGTTCTTCGGCACGCCTGTCGTCGGCATGGGCTTCCGCATCTCGACCGAAGTCGGACGGATGAACATCGACATGGTCTGGGCCGAAATCGCAGTTGCAGCCCTTGCGGGTTCGGTCTTTTATGGTGTGGTCGCTCTTGTCGAAAGAGCCGTCACGTTTTGGCATCCCTCTGTCCGTGGTGGATAGGGGCGGTGGGTTTGGGCACTAACTCCAGAGGGAAAAAAATGAAAAGACTGATTGTTCCTGTACTGGCCGGCGCGATGTCGCTGGCCGCGTTCCAGGCAATGGCCGCCGACAAGGTGACGTTGCAGCTGAAATGGGTCACGCAGGCCCAGTTTGCCGGTTATTACGTCGCCAAGGCGAAGGGCTTCTACGAGGCCGAGGGTCTCGACGTCGACATCAAGCCGGGCGGTCCCGACATTGCGCCCGAGCAGGTGATCGCCGGCGGCGGCGCCGATGTCATCGTCGACTGGATGGGCGGCGCGCTGGCAGCCCGCGAAAAGGGCGTGCCGCTGGTCAACATCGCCCAGCCGTTCAAGAAGGCCGGCATGGAACTGGTCTGCCCGAAAGACGGCCCGATCAAGACCGAAGCCGACTTCAAGGGCCACACGCTCGGCGTCTGGTTCTTCGGCAACGAATATCCGTTCTACGCCTGGATGAACAAGCTTGGCCTCAAGACCGATGGCGGCCCGGATGGCGTCACCGTTCTCAAGCAGAGCTTTGACGTGCAGCCGCTGATTCAGAAGCAGGCGGATTGCATCTCGGTCATGACCTATAATGAATATTGGCAGCTGATCGACGCCGGCTACAAGCCGGAGCAACTCACCGTGTTCAACTACTCGGCGATGGGCAACGACCTGCTCGAGGACGGGCTTTATGCGTCGGAGGATAAGCTCAAGGATCCGGCCTTCGAGGACAAGATGGTGCGTTTCGTGCGCGCCTCGATGAAGGGTTGGAAATACGCCGTCGACAACAATGACGAAGCGGCGGAGATCGTCATGGATGGCGGCGGCCAGGACGAGAACCACCAGAAGCGTATGATGAGCGAAGTCGCCAAGCTCATCGACAATGCCGACGGCAAGCTCGACCCGGCGACCTATGAGCGTACCGCCAAGGCGTTGCTCGACCAGAAGATCATCACCAAGGAGCCGAAGGGCGCCTATACCACCGCGATCACCGACAAGGCGATCAAGTAGGCCTCAAAACGGCCTCGTGACGGGGCTTGATGGACGATGTTGGAGGGGCGGGCGACCGCCCCTTTTTCATGCGGCCAAATCACAAAAGCGTGTGCCTGGATACATTGGGGCGGCCGAGCGTTGCGTCGGAGGCATGCGCGTGCGGGGAGCCACGGCGGATGCTACAGCCAATCGGAGGTTCTTCATGCGCACACAGACCGTCTTGCCGACGCTTTCGGCGCTGGCCATTTCGACCGCTTTCCTGTTCGCGTCGCCGGCCCTGGCCGACATGATGAAGTTCAAGGCGACGCTCGATGGCAGCCAGCAGAGCCCACCCGTTACCACCAAGGGCAAGGGAACCGCCACATTCACCTTTGACACCGCCAAGAAGAAACTCAGTTGGAACGTCAAATACTCCGGCCTCAGCGGGCCGGCGACGGCCGCACATATTCATGGCCCGGCCGCGAAGGGGGAAAATGCGGACCCCGTAATCCCGTTCAAAAAACTCAAGAGCCCGATCAAGGGATCGGCGACATTGACCGATACGCAGGTGACCGATCTGGAGGCCGGCAAGTATTACGTCAACATACACACCGCGGCCAACAAGGACGGCGAGATCCGCGGTCAGATCGAAAAGGCGGCGGCGTCGATGTAACGCGACGTCGCTCGGGGCGCGCGCCCGTATTTGCTTGCGAAAGCTTTGCGGGACAGCGCCGCCCTTTCTCCTGCCGGAAACCGACTTTCAGGCCTTGTCTCTTATTTGCGTCATCGTTCGGGTCGGGGTGATTGCCTCCGGATCGAGCCGGATTTCGACGATTGCCGGCTTGCCGCTGGCGCGAGCACGCTCGAAGGCAGGGGCGAAGTCGGCGGTTTTCTCCACCGTTTCGCCATGGCCACCATAGGCACGCGCCAGGGCGGCGAAGTCCGGATTCTTGAGGTCCGTGGCCACCACCCGCCCGGGGTATTCACGCTCCTGGTGCATGCGGATGGTGCCGTAGATGCCATTATTGACGACGATGACGATGATCGGCAACCCGTATTGTACGGCGGTGGCGAATTCCTGCCCGTTCATCAGGAAGCAGCCGTCGCCGGCGAAAGCGACTACGGTGCGATCCGGATAAAGCGCCTTGGCCGCTACCGCCGCCGGCGTTCCGTAACCCATCGAGCCTGAGGTCGGCGCGCCCTGTGTGGCAAAGCGGCGGAAGCGATGGAAGCGGTGCACCCACGTGGCGTAGTTGCCGGCGCCGTTGGTCAGGATGGCATCGTCGGGCAGCACCGTTTCGAGATAGGTCATGATCAGCCCCATCTGGACGGCGCCCGGACCGCTTTCCGGTGGGGTCGACCAGTCGAGATAAGCGGCATGGAGCTTTGCCGTCTCCGCCGCCCAGCCCGGCGATGCCGGTCCCTTCCGGTTGGCGAAGGCGCGCACGAAGGCGGCGGGCGAGGCGTTGATCGCAAGCGTTGGACGGTAGACGCGGCCTAGTTCGCCGGCATCGGGGTGGACATGGACCAGCGTCTGGTCAGGGTAGGGGCTCTTCAGCAGCGTATAGTCCGAGGACGGCATCTCGCCCATGCGGCCGCCGATCAGCAGCACCAGATCGGCCTGCTTGATTGCTGTCGCCAGCTTCGGGTTGATGCCGATGCCGACATCGCCGGCATAGTTCGGGTGCAGATGATCGAACAGCATCTGGCGGCGGAAGGAGCAGCCGACCGGTAGCGACCACGCCTCGGCGATGCGGGTGATTTCCTGAACAGCCTGGAAATCCCAACGTGTGCCGCCCAGGATCGCGATCGGTCGTTTGGCGGCATTGAGCAGCGCCTCGAGCCGGTCGAGTTCGGCTTCGGCGGGGCTGGTCTCGACCGGGGTGTAGGCGATCGCGGCCGGTGCATCGACGACACTGGTCAGCATGTCTTCCGGCAGCGAGATGACGACGGGACCTGGGCGTCCGGAGGTCGCCACGGCAAAGGCGCGGGTGACGAATTCGGGAATACGCGACGCATCGTCGATCTCTACCACCCATTTTGCGATGTCGCCAAAGAACCTGACATAGTCCACTTCCTGGAAGGCCTCGCGCTGCTTGGCGTGGCTGGCGACCTGGCCGATGAACAGGATCACGGGAACTGAATCCTGCATGGCGATATGGATGCCGGCGGAGGCATTGGTGGCGCCGGGGCCGCGGGTGACGAAGCAGATACCGGGTTTGCCGGTCAGGCGGCCTTGGCAGTCGGCCATCATGGCGGCGCCACCCTCCTGGCGGCAGACGATGGTGCGGATCGCCGAATCGTGCAGCGCGTCGAGCACCGCGAGGTAGGATTCGCCTGGCACGCAGAAGATACGGTCGGTGCCGTTGGCCTCGAGCGCGTCGACGATCAATTGTCCGCCGGTTTTCATTTTGCTCTCTCCAGTTCGGCAAGGATTTCGTCAGTATGTTCGCCCAGGCGGGGCGAGGGGCGCTCATAGACGAGCGGTGTTTCGGACATGATCATCGGTGCGCGAACCGAGGGCAGAAGATTGCCATGGCCGTCGTCGAGATCGAGCCGCATGCCGCGCGCGATCGCCTGCGGGTCGGCGAACATCTGTCCGATCGTGTTGATCGGGCTCGCCGGCACGCTGGCCGCTTCCAGCTTGGCCAGCAGCGGGTCGCGATCCGTGGTCTTCAGCGCCTCGACGATCCGCTCGCGTAGCGCCGCCCGGTTGGCGACGCGGGCCGGATTGGTGGCGAAATCGGCATTGCCGGGCAATTCGTCCAGCCCGACCACCGCGCAGAACCTGGCGAACTGGCCGTCATTGCCGACCGCCAGGATGATGTGACCGTCCCGGACCGGCAGCACCTCGTAGGGCGCGATGTTCATATGCGCGTTGCCCATCTGCACAGGCGACTTGCCGGAGACGATATAGTTGAGGTTCTGGTTGCCGAGCGCCGAGATTTGGGTGTCGAACAATGCCATGTCGATGTGCTGGCCTTCGCCGGTTTTTTCGGCGTGGCGAAGTGCCGCCTGGATGGCGATGACGGAATAGAGGCCAGTGAAGATGTCGGAGATGGCGACGCCGGCCTTCTGCGGCTCGCGTCCCGCCTCGCCGGTGATCGACATCATGCCGGCCATGCCCTGGATGATGAAATCGTAGCCGGCGCGCGGCGCGTACGGACCGTCCTGGCCGAATCCGGTGATCGAGCAATAAACGAGGCGCGGATTGATCTTGCGCAGGCTGTCATAGTCGAGTCCGTATTTCTTCAAACCGCCAAGCTTGAAGTTTTCGATCAGCACGTCAGACGTTGCCACCAGCCGGCGCACGGTTTCGGCGCCCTCCGGTGTCGAAAAATCGATGGCGATGGAGCGCTTGCCGCGATTGCAGGAATGGTAATAGGCGGCCGACAGGTTCTCGCCATCCTTGCCCATGACGAAGGGCGGGCCCCATTTGCGGGTGTCGTCGCCGCCGTCCGGGCTTTCGACCTTGATGACGTCGGCGCCGAGATCGGCAAGCAACTGCCCGGCCCAGGGCCCGGCAAGGATGCGGGCGAGTTCGACGACGCGGACGCCTTTCAGCGGGGGCTCAGCCATAAATCACCAGAATTGGTCGGAACCGAAGCCTCTATCAACAGAGATTGCCGCTGTCACGGCTCTTGCAATGGGCCAACGCTTCATCGCGTCAGGATCGTCTCGGCCCATGCCGCGAAATCGTCCATGACGATGTCGCGATTCACCTCGTTCAGGCTTTCGTGGCGGGTCTCGCTGTAAACCTTTGAAACGAGATTCGAAAAGCCCATTTTGCGCATGCGTCCGGCAAGCTGGATGATCCCTTTGCCATAATCCGAGGCAGGGTCTTTTTCGCCCCCCACGACGCTGACGGGGAGGTCGCGCCGAACGCCGACGAAACCGGCGTCCCTGCCGCCATTGAGCGCCATCTGCACGACATCGCGCCACATCGACACCGAGGCGTCCCAGCCGCATAGCGGGTCGGCGATGTATTTGTCGACCTCGGCGGGATCGCGTGACAGCCAGTCGAACAAGGTGCGGTGGTTGGGCACCGCCTTACCCCAGGCCTGGAAGGTGAGTTTCGGCAGCAGGCGCGATGGGACGTCCGAGCCGAGCCGCATCCTTTCCCATGCAAGGATGCCGAGCGCCACCTGCCCGAGCAGGCCAGCTGAAAAATTGCCATTCCAGATGGCGGCGGCGTGAACGCGGTTCGAATGGGCCAGGAGAAAGTTCAGCGCCACGGACGCGCCCATCGAATGGCCGAACAGGATGACGGGCAGGCCCGGCTGCTCCCTGGCGATGAGATCATGGATGGCGCCGACATCGGCGATGACCTTGGCGGGGCCGTCCTCATGCGCGAACCTGCCCAGCGGTGCGTCGGGCGCCTTCGTTGCGCCATGGCCGCGATGATCGTGAACATAGACGCTAAAGCCGCGCGCGCCCAGGAAATCGGCAAAACGATCATAGCGCGCCGCATGTTCTGCCAGACCGTGATTGATCTGGATGACGGCGCGCGGATGGCCGTCGGCCTGCCGGACCAGAAGATTGAGGTCGGCGCCGGTCGGCGAACGGACCATGCGCTGCTGGCTGAATGACATTCAGTGATTTCCACCCTGGCCCGCCTCGGTGGCGCCGGCCTTGTTTGCGCCGGGGCCGGTTCAGCGTCAATCCGCCATTCCGGATTTCTCGCGATGATGTTTCTTGCGTCTGGCCGGTGGAATATCGCAATTCTGACATGGAGACAGCTTCAGTCTGTCGCCCACCTTTTTCATCCAGGGATTCCCATGCGCATTGCTGTTGTTTTCGGATTGGCCATGTTGGCGGCATCGTTAACGGGTGCGGCCCATGCCGACGTCAGGATGAGTGGCACCTTCGTTGCCGACGCCTCCTGTCCAGCGACGCAAGCCATCAAGAACGGCAAGAATCCCGGCAATGTCTCGACTGATGCCGGACAGAGCTATCAGCTGCTGGCGGGCAACAAGGATGCGCCGACGCACTATCTCATCCTGGTGCCGAGCGCAGATCCGGATCGGCGCTGGGTGAAGGTCAGTTGCGGACATCTCTCCGGCAGCAGCGCAGCAACGCTGCCGGCGACCCCCGGCGGGCAGGGCAAGCCTGCGGCGTCAGGAAAACCCGAATATGTCTTCGCGCTGAGCTGGCAGCCGGCTTTTTGCGAGACCAAGTCCAGCAAGAGCGAATGCAAGGCACAAAACCCGAATGAATTCGATGCCAGCAACTTCACCTTGCACGGCCTGTGGCCGCAGCCGAACGGGAACTTCTATTGCCAGGTACCGGCCAGCGACAAGGCCAACGACAGTCCGGCGCACTGGAAGGATCTTCCGCCTGTCAATTTGGACGCCGGCACGCGCGCGGAACTCGACAAGGTTATGCCGGGCACCGCTTCGCAGTTGGAGCGGCATGAATGGATCAAGCACGGCACCTGCTACGGCAAGAACCAGCAGGAGTATTTTTCCGACGCACTCGGCCTGATGCGCGCGGTGAACGGCTCAGCGGTGCGCGATCTCTTCGCCAAGAACATCGGCGGCAAGCTGACGGCGGACCAGATCCGCGGCGCCTTCGACCAGGCTTTTGGCGCCGGCGCCGGCGATCGCGTGCGCGTCTCCTGTGTCATCGATCCGTCGAGCGGCCGGCGGCTGATCGGAGAGTTGACGCTTGGCCTTGCCGGTCCGATCGGCCCAAACAGCTCGCTCAAGGACCTGCTGCTGGCCTCGGTGCCGACCAACAAGGCCGGTTGCCCGACCGGAACCGTCGACGCAATCGGGTTCCAGTAGGTCCTGAGCTCATTCCAGCCGGCAGGCAGGCCGGGGCGCCAACGCCCGTTGTTGTGCGGCCTGTGATCGGTTCGATGCGGCGAAAGCGATTGCCGTTCGGCTCCGCATCGCCTACATAGCGGCCAACCTCCATTCAGATCGACAAATCAGTCAGTTTTTCAGGGAAAGCGCGCGTGGCACGCCAGTTCATCTATCACATGTCAGGCCTGTCAAAGGCCTACGGCACCAAGAAGGTGCTCGATAACGTTCATCTGTCCTTCTACCCGGACGCCAAGATCGGCATTCTCGGTCCTAACGGTTCGGGTAAGTCGACCATCCTGCGCATCATGGCCGGGCTCGACAAGGAGTTCCAGGGCGAGGCGTGGCTGGCCGAAGGCGCCACGGTCGGCTACCTGGCGCAGGAGCCGCAGCTCGACAACAGCAAGACCGTGCGTGAAAACGTCATGGACGGCGTCGGCAGGAAGACCGCCATCATCGAGCGCTACAACGAATTGATGATGAACTATTCCGACGAGACGGCAGACGAGTCGGCCAAGCTCCAGGACGAGATGGATCGGCTCAACCTTTGGGACCTCGAGCAGCAGGTCGAGATGGCGATGGACGCGCTGCAGTGCCCGCCGGCCGATTCCGAGGTGACCAATCTGTCGGGCGGCGAGCGCCGCCGCGTGGCGCTGTGCCGGCTGCTCCTGGAACAGCCCGACCTGCTTTTGCTCGACGAGCCGACCAACCATCTCGACGCCGAGACCACGGCGTGGCTGGAAAAGCACCTGCGCGACTATCCGGGCTCGGTGCTGATCATCACCCACGACCGCTACTTCCTCGACAATGTCACGGGATGGATTCTCGAGCTCGATCGCGGCCGTGGCATCCCTTACGAGGGCAACTACACCAAATATCTCGACGCCAAGGCCAAACGCCTGATCCAGGAAGGCCGCGAGGACGACGCCCGCCAGAAGTCGATCTGGCGCGAGCGCGAGTGGATCCAATCCTCGCCGAAGGCGCGCCAGACCAAGTCCAAGGCCCGTATCAAGGCCTATGAGGAACTGGTCGAGCAGTCGCAGAATCGCAAGCCGACCGACACGCAGATCGTCATTCCGTCGGGCGAGCGCCTCGGCAATGTCGTCATCGAGGTTGAAGGGCTCACCAAGGGCTTCGGCGATGAGCTTTTGATCGAGGACCTGTCGTTCAGGCTGCCGCCGGGCGGCATTGTCGGCGTCATCGGCCCGAACGGCGCTGGCAAGACGACGCTGTTCAAGACCTTCACTGGCCAGGAAAAGCCTGATGCGGGGTCGATCCGCATCGGCGAGACGGTCAAGCTCGGCTATGTCGACCAGAGCCGTGACGCGCTGGACCCGAACAAGACGGTGTGGGAAGAAATCTCCGGTGGCGCCGAAGTCATCAAGCTTGGCAAGCACGAGGTCAACAGCCGCGCCTATTGCTCGTCCTTCAACTTCCGTGGCGGCGATCAGCAGCAGAAGGTCGGCAACCTTTCGGGCGGCCAACGCAACCGCGTGCATCTGGCCAAGATGCTCAAAGGCGGCGGCAATGTGCTTTTGCTCGACGAACCGACCAACGACCTCGACACCGAGACGCTGAGCGCACTCGAAGATGCGCTGGAAGCCTATGCCGGCTGCGCTGTCATCATCAGCCACGACCGCATGTTCCTCGATCGCATGGCGACCCACATGCTCGCCTTCGAGGGCGACGCGCATGTCGAATGGTTCGAAGGCAATTTCGAGGAGTATGAGAAGGACAAGCTTCGCCGCCTGGGCGCGGAGGCGGCGGCCCCGCACCGCATGACGCATAAGAGGCTGACGCGGTAAGGGCCGTTATTGCAGTGGCGGTTCCGGGTCGGCGACGACGGGATCGTCACCCAATTGGGATAGCCGGCTTGTCGCGCCGGTCATGGAAGGTGGCAACCGCCGCGAGGTCTTACCGTTGAACAGCCCAGCAAAGCCCGATTGGTCCGCCGCCCAATATTTGAAGTTCGAGGACGAGCGCACGCGTCCTGTGCGCGACTTGGTGGCGCAGGTGCCGGTCGACTTCCCCCGCAGGGTTGTCGACATAGGCTGCGGGCCGGGCAATTCGACGGAGCTTCTGGTCGCGCGCTGGCCGGATGCACAGGTGAGCGGCTTCGACACGTCTCCCGACATGATCGAGAAGGCTAGGGCACGCCTGCCCAATGTCAGCTTCGACCTTGCCGATGCCTCGACATGGGCGCCGGCTCAACCGGTCGATGTGATCTTCGCCAATGCCGTGTTCCAGTGGCTGCCGGAACATCCTGATGTCTTCCAGCGGCTGATGGGTTTTCTTGCGCCCGGCGGCGCGCTCGCCGTGCAGATGCCAGACAATATGGGCGAGGATTCCCACAGGCTGATGCGCGAGACCGCCGCCGAAATGCCGTTCGCAGCCAAGCTGAAGGGGGCGGCGCGCGCGCCGCTGCCGCCGGTGTCGTTCTATTATGATCTGTTGTCGCCGCTCTCGGACCGGCTCGACATCTGGCACACGGTCTATAACCATCCGCTGGCCGACGCCGGGGCGATCGTGGAATGGGTGAAGTCGACGGGCTTGAAGCCTTTTGTCGACCCGCTCGATGCGGACGAGAAGATGCTGTTCCTCGAAAGCTACACGGCCAGGATCGCCAAGGCCTATAAGAAGACCGCAAATGGCAAGGTGCTGTTGCGTTTCCCGCGCATTTTCATTGTCGCCAAGCGGGCTTGAACGACCAACGTCGATGAGGAGCCGGGGCAGTTCGTGTGCAGCCGCGACGGCGGCGCATGCTGGAACAACTCACAGACTAACACCAAACTGTGCGCATGGTGAGGGGACGCGGGAACCGGTTTAAGCTGGCATAAACCGGCTCAATGCGACAAGGGTTGCGCCGGGCCTCCCTTACGCCCACATCAAAGCCCCTGAACGCCTGCGGATGGGACGGACTGGACATGCATCGCGTCATCATCAGCGGTATCGGCGTCGAAATCCCCGAGCCTGAGATCAGCAATGAGGAACTGGTCGCCAGTTTCAACAGCTGGGTCGACACGGAAAACGCGCGCCGGTCGGGCACGGACCAGCCGCTGCTGCAGAAATCGGACAGCGACTTCATCGTCCACGCCTCGGGCGTGCGCAGCCGTCATGTGATCGAGCGCGAAGGCATACTCGACCCGACCCGTATGGCACCGCGCATTCCGGCGCGGCCGGACGATGCGCTGTCGCTGGAGGCCGAGTTCGGCATCGCTTCGGCCCGCAAGGCGCTTGACCATGCCGGGTTGCTGCCCTCCGATATCGACCTAGTGATCTGCTCGGCCTCGCACCACCAGCGGCCCTATCCGGCGATCGCCATCGAGATGCAGCAGGCCCTGGGCACCAAGGGGGCGGGCTTCGACATGGGGCTCGGCTGTTCCTCCGCCGCGGCAGCATTGCACATGGCGGTCAATCTCGTGCGTGCGGGCGCCCACAAGCGCATCCTAGTGACGACGCCCGAGATCATCACCGGCCATCTCAATTTCCGCGACCGGCAGACGCATTTCATCTTCGGCGACGCCTCGGTGTCGATGGTGGTCGAAGGGCTGGCACTCGGCGAGAAACGGCCGGGACGTTTCGAAGTGCTCGACACGCGCATCTGGACGCAGATGTCGAACAACATCCGCACCAATCTCGGCTACCACACCCGCACCGCACAGGACGATCCCTACAGGATCGATCTGGAGGGCAATCTGATCAAGCAGGTCGGCAACAAGGTGTTCAAGGAAGTCACCGTCGCCGGGCACAAATTCATCGTGGAGTTCCTGGCCGAGCACGGCCTGACGCCGCAGGCGGTGCGACGCTTCTGGCTGCACCAGGCCAATGCGCGCATGAACGCCATGATCCTGAAACTCTCATTCGGCCACGAGGTCGATCATGACCGCGCGCCCATGGTGCTGGAGCGTCTCGGCAACACGGCGGGCGCCGGCGCCATCGTCGCGCTGTCGGAGAACCATGCCGACATGAAGGCGGGCGACTTCGGGCTGATCTGCGCTTTCGGCGCGGGGTATTCGATCGGCGGCGCGCTGCTGCGGATGCTGTAGGACGCGCTTGCCGCTTCAGGCCGGCGAAAAGGGAACGAGCATCGGCACGCGGCGCGCGTAATCGTCATAGGCGGGCCCAAGCTCGCCGCGCAGGAAACTTTCCTCCAGCCTCGCCTTGATGACGATCCCGACAAGCAGCAGGGCGGCGCCCGCGACGCCCCATACCGTGCCCTTGACGGCCATGGTGGCGAGGACCGAAAGCAGCAGGCCGGTATAGATCGGATGACGGACAAGCGCGTAAGGGCCGGTGTCGATGATGCGATGATCGGCCTTGGCCGTTACCGTGCTGGACCACAGCCGGCCGAGATGCAGGCGGGCCCACCATGCACAGGCGATGCCGATGGCGATCAGGGCGACGCAAATCCAGGCTTGGGTGAGCGTCGGCGTCCAGAGCCGAAGCCGACCCACATAGCCGTGCGCCGGAACGAACAGCAGGACGGTACCGGCGAGCCAGAGAACCCGATATCGCGCCTCCGCCCTGAAATCCGCCCGCTTGCGCACGGGATCGGCCCATGATGCGGCAAGGATCCACGATACCAGCCAGAACAACCAGAGCGCGGCAACGGCGTGTCCCACCTGCATGACCCGAACCTCCTCCCGATCTGGCGCCATCGTCTATGCCCGCGGCGCGGCGGCAATGCGGCGCGCTGAGGACGGCAACGGCGTTTCCGGTAAGAAAGTCGTGATCGGCATCAAACGGCGTGATCGGATCATCAGCGCTTTCGACTGGACCGCATTGCGGAGGGCCTCTAGACGAGACTGATGCAGGAAACCAACCTCGACCTTTTTCCGGCGGACCTGACGGTCGACATCGTGCCGGGCCGCAAGCTGGCGGCAAGAGCGGCGGCGCTCTATGCCGCTCCGTTCGACCATTTCGAAACCAAGGCGGTCGAGGAATTGCAGTTGGGCTTCGACGGCATAGCGGGCGATCTTCATGCCGGGATAACGCGACGCTCCGGCGGGCGCGAACCCTGGTATCAGCGCGGCACCGAGATGCGCAACGAGAGACAATTGTCGCTGGTGTCGGCGGACGAACTCGCGCTGGTCGCCGAACGCATGGGCCTCAAGGAGATCAAGCCTGAGTGGATCGGCGCCAACGTGCTGATCGAAGGGATACCGCATCTTTCGATGCTGCCATCCGGCTCGCTGCTGTTCTTCAAGGGCGGCGTGACGGTCAAGATCGATGCCCAGAACAAGCCATGCCGCGTCGCCGGGCAATCGATCGCCGAGCATGTCCGGGCGGCGGACCATGACGCCACCGCGCTGCTCTTTCCGAAAGTGGCCAAGCGGCTGCGGGGCCTTGTAGGCTGGGTCGAGAAGCCCGGAATCGTCAGGTCCGGCGAGGAAATCTCCGTGCGGGTGCCCGAGCAGTGGATTTATCGCGCCTGACGAGGCAGCCTCGCCGCCGCTCGAAACGGCGTGGGCTGAGTGATCTGACTAGGCCTTGCGGTTCTTGTTGGCGCCTTGCGCCATGACGGAGACATGGTCCCACTTTTCCCAGGTGGCGATGCGGTTGGCGTATTCCTGTTTGATCATCGGCAGCCCGCCGTCGCCGAAGAATACCCTGAGAGGCGGCTCGGCCGCGTCGACGATGGCCAGCATCGCCGGTCCGGTGGCCTCGGGATCGCCGGCCACCGCGCGGCTGCGGCGCTCCGCCATGGCGGCGCGGACGGGCGCATAGGCGTCAAGCGCTTTCGAGACCTTTGCAGACGGACCGGCCCAGTCGGTGGAGAAGCCGCCGGGCTCGACCAGCGTGACATGGATGCCGAACTCGGCGACCTCGAGGCTCAGCGACTGGCTGAAAGCTTCCAGCGCCCATTTCGAGGCGTGGTAGAGGCCAAGCGAGGCGAAGGCATTGACGCCGCCGATCGAAGAGATCTGGATGATGTGGCCGGAGCGCTGCGCACGCATGATCGGCAAGGCGGCCTGGGTGACCCACAGCGCGCCGAACACATTGGTTTCGATCTGGTCGCGGGCTTCCTGCTCGCTGACCTCCTCGATGGCGCCGAAATGGCCATAGCCGGCATTGTTGACGACGACGTCGAGCCGGCCAAAGCGCTTGTGCGCCCCGGTGATTGCGGCATCGACGGCTTTCTTGTCGGTGACGTCGAGCTCTATCGCGGCGATGTTGTCGCCATATTTCTCGACGAGAGCGGCGAGTGTGCCGGCATCGCGGGCGGTTGCCGCGACGCGGTCGCCGCGGGCGAGCGCGGCCTCGGCCCAGACGCGGCCAAAACCTTTCGACGATCCGGTGATGAACCAAACCTTGTTTGTCATGATGAAGTCCTTGCCCGTGCAAGCTGGAATTTTTTCAGAGATAAGTGGAGGCCTCTCCGCTTTGTGCCATATACGGTGCGTCCCGCGACTTTCCAGAGGCGGTGGCGGAATTATTTGGACGGGAGCGGCGACCGGTCAGGGGTAGCGTACAGCGCTCGACCAGGCCGGATCCTTATGCTTGTCCCAATAGAGCGCCATCAGTCGGCCGGTAATCGCGCCGGGCCTGCCGTCCGCGACTGGGCTGCCGTCGATCATCGTGACCGGCATGATGCCGCCGGCGGTAGAGGTGATGAAGACCTCGTCGGCCTCGCGCAATGCCGCGACACTGACGTCCGCCGGGGTGGCGAAGAGGCCTTCCAGCGCACAGAGATCGAAGACAGTGCGGCGGGTTATGCCGGGTAGCACGCCGATCGCCGGCGTCGAGAGCTTGTTGTCCTTGATACAGAAGACGTTGAAGCCCGGACCTTCGGCGACATTGCCGTTGAAGTCGAGAATGAGCGCTGTCTCGGCGCCGCGGTCATAGGCATCGTAAAGGCCGCGCACCAGGTCGAGCCAGTGGTAGTTCTTGATCGCCGGGTCGATCGAGGCCGGCGGAATGCGCACCTTGTCGCTGATGGCGACATTGAGGCCGCGCTGTAACTGCTCGGGATTGGCGACCGAGCCGAACGGCACGGCAAACGCCATGAAGCGGTTGATCGCCTGGCGCGGATCGCGGCTGAAAGTAGGGGAAGCGCCGCGCGTGCACAGCATTTCGACATAGGCGGCGCTGTGTCCCGACAGTGCCACGCAATTGTGCAGGATCTCCGTCACGCCATCGCGGTCGAACGGGATCGTCATGCGCAATTTCTCCAGTCCGCCGAAGAAGCGGTCGAGATGCAGGTCAAGCCGGAAGAAGCAGCCGTTCCAGACATGCACCGTGTCGTAAGTGGCATCGGAATGCAGGAATCCCCAATCCAGCACCGAGATCTTGGCCTGCGACATCGGCAGGTACTGGCCGTCGAGGAAGGCGATGCCGTCGGGATAAGCATGCGGGTCGACGTGGCGGTCGCTCACCACAGGCAGCGGCCGTGTATCCTGTGCGGTCTGGCTCATCGGCACCTCCTTGCATCACAGGCTATCGGTGTCAGGCAGAGGGCATAGAGCCAGTCATCCGGCGTCGTTCGTCCTCGAAGTGAAAAGCTGCCAGCCATGCTACCGAGCGCCGTGCCGGACCGGCAACAGCTTCAATCATCCTCGTCGTCGGCGTCGAGCAGGCGGGTGGCGCGCCAGCGGGTAAGTACGACATTGGTCTGCTCGATGACGAAGAAACGCGCCGAGTCGCGGTCATAACCTTCGGCGAGCAGCTTTTCGTAGTCGGTATGGGCGTGGCGGATATGGGCAACCGTCGCCAGCCACACGGCAATGGTCGGCGGCAAGGTCTTCATGTGGACGGAGCCGGCATCCGCTCGGATCTTCTCCATATCGGCATAGGGCGCCAGCGGCAGAAGCGCGGTCAACGCCTTGGCGACGGCGCGCCGACGGCCGGTCGGCGCCTTCATCATTCGTCGCGCCCTTCGATGGTCGCCTCGGCAAAGGCATCGGTCGATGCGAAATAGGGTTTTATGTCGACCACCGGGGTGCCGTCGAGCACGTCGATGGCGTCGATCTCGATGCGCCCGGTGGCGAGGTCGAGCGCAACCAGTTTCGCCACATGCAGGCCGATCGGGTTCGGTCGGGCAGGGGAGCGCAGGCCGAATACGCCTTTTGCTTCAGCCGCATGGCGCGGTTTCTGCACGATCAGAGTCCGCGGCGCGTGGTGGAGCCACGACAGGATGACGAGATGGCTGGTGCGCTCCAGCCCTTGCAGGCCGGCGCGGTAGGGCGGGTCGATCGTCAGTGCTGCCGGCTGCCCGGTCTCGCGCGCCGCGCGCATGTTCTTGGGGCAGGTTTCGCGCGTCGTCCATGGTGAGGCGATACGGCCGATGAAGACGACGCCGCCATCCGCCGGCATCAGCGCCGGATCGATCTCGAGCCTTTTTTCACCCTCCCGCACCTCAAACATCTCACGCCGCCCGGTCATTTTATCCATCTTTTTGTTGACGCATGTCTTGCCCTGAAACCGCTACACATTTTTAGGCGCGACATGCACCGAGAAATCACGCCTGCGGCATTTTCTTGTCCGGAAGCGACATAGCGCTTGCAAGGCTGTGAAAATCGACATAAACATATGTTTATATCTTTTTCAAAGAGAATACGCTGATGCATGTCGCGCTCGACACCATGGTGGACACATTGAAGGCGGCGGCCGAATCGAGCCGCTTGCGCATACTGGCGCTGCTGTCGCGCGGTGATCTCACCGTGTCCGATCTTACCGAGATTCTCGGCCAGTCGCAGCCGCGCGTGTCGCGGCACCTGAAGCTGCTCCTGGAGGCCGGGCTGATCGGCCGTTACCAGGAGGGGTCGTGGGCTTTCTTCCGGCTGTCGGATACGGATTCCGCGCGCGACTTCGTGCTGCGGCTGGTCGCCGGCATTCGCGGCGCCGATCCGCAGGTCGAGCGCGATCTCGAGCGGCTGGCCTCGGTCAAGCGCAAGCGGCAGGACCGCGCGGCGGAGTATTTTTCGCAGAACGCGGCAAGCTGGGACCATATCCGCTCCCTGCACGTGCCTGACCGTGCGGTCGAGGCAGCGCTCATGAAGCTCGTCGGCAAGCGGCCGTTCCAGTCGATGCTCGATCTCGGCACCGGCACCGGACGCCTCTTGGAGATATTCTCGCCGCTCTACCGGCGCGGCATCGGCATCGACATGTCGCGCGAGATGCTGACCGTCGCGCGCGCCAACCTCGACAAGGCCGGCGTCTCCAATGCTCAGGTGCGGCAGGGCGACATCTTCTCGCCGCCGGTCGAGCGCGACGCCTTCGATCTCGTCACCATCCATCAGGTGCTGCATTATCTCGACGATCCTGCGCGCGCCGTCCATGAGGCGGCGCGGCTGCTGCGCCCTTCCGGACGGCTGGTGATCGTCGATTTCGCGCCGCATACCCTGGAATTCCTGCGCGACGAGCACGCGCATATGCGCCTCGGCTTTTCCGACCGGCAGATCGGCGAGTGGTTCTCCGAAGCGGGCCTTGATCTCGAAGATGCCCAGGAGTTCGAGCCGCGCGGCGGCACCGAGGCCAGGCTCACGGTCAAGCTCTGGCTTGGCCGCGACCGGCGCCTGCTGATCGCCGATCCTGCCAATGACAGCCAGCAGACCAAAGTGAGTTCGATAGGGGAAATCGCCTGATGAACCAGTTCCGCTTTTCCCGCCGCCCCGACATTGGCGACAAGGTCAGGGTTTCCTTCGAATTCTTCCCGCCAAAGTCCGACGAGATGGAAGCGAGGCTGTGGGACACGGTCACCCGACTGGAACCGCTGAAGCCGAAATTCGTCTCGGTGACCTATGGCGCCGGCGGTTCGACTCGGGAGCGCACGGCACGCACCGTAGGCCGCATCCTGAAGGAGACCAGCCTGACGCCGGCAGCGCACATGACCTGCGTCGACGCCCCGCGCCCTCAGGTCGATGCGGTGATCCAGGAATTCGCCGAGATGGGTGTGAAGCGGTTCGTCGCCCTGCGCGGTGATCCGGCCGCGGGCGTCGGCACCGCCTATCGTCCGCACCCGGACGGCTATGCCAATGGCGCCGAGCTGGTCGGTGCGCTGAAGAGCGCCGGCGATTTCGACATCTCGGTCTCGGCCTATCCGGAAAAGCATCCGGAAAGCCCCGACTTCGCCACCGACATCGACATGCTGAAGCGCAAGGTCGATAATGGCGCGACGCGGGCGATCACCCAGTTCTTCTTCGACAACGATCTCTACGAGCGCTATGTCGAGCGCGCGCGTCGAGCCGGCATCTACATTCCGATCGTGCCGGGCATCCTGCCGGTGCACAATTTCACCCAGGTCGCCAATTTCTCGGCACGTTGCGGCGCGCTGGTGCCGGCATGGCTGGCCGAACGTTTCGACGGCCTGCAGAATGATCCGCAGACGCATGCGTTGGTCGCGTCGGCGGTGGCGGCCGAGCAGGTGCTGGACCTGGTCGAGCGGGGCGTGGGCGATTTCCACTTCTATACGATGAACCGGGCCGACCTCGTCTTTGCCGTCTGCCACATGATCGGCATCCGCTCGCATGAGGCGGAAGTGGCTGGCTCCGCAGCCGCCTGAACCGGGCTTGAGATGCAGAAAGGCCGGGTAAAAACCCGGCCTTTCAAACTGGTTGATTATTGGGTGCTGGTCTTCCCCGTTTTTGGCGGGTTCAGGGAAGAACGCCTATAATGAGGGCGCCGATGAATGCAAACGCAGCACAGATCATCAATGCGTTGATTGGCCTCGTAAGTCCCATGACATAGCCTCCTCTTAAAGAGCTATGCCCGGAGTCTAGGGTCATTTGTGCCACAGGCAAGCGGAAAATGTGCTGCATTGCGACGCGATTGTGGAGTTTGCGACCTCATTTTCGCCGTTAGGCGTTGAAACTTCTAGGCAAAAACCAGATACGAACCTGTGAATAAATTATGGCGGCTTCGTGTCGTTGGCATGTCATGGCAGCGCTACCCTGCGGATGAACAGGCGCCCGTCTATGATCACCAGGCCGAGACCGATCAGCATCATGCCGCCGATTTCGAACAATTCCAGCCGCTCGCCGAGGAACAGGAAACCGAGCAGCATGGCACTGACCGGCACGATCAGCGTCACCAGGGAGGCGTTGGTGGCGCCGGCCGAGGCGACGAGGTTGAAATAGAGGATATAGGCGAAGGCGGTGGACAGCAGCGCCAGCGCCAGCACCGCCGCCCAGACGGGCGGGGAGGCCGAGAATAGGCCGGCGGGACCGTGCGCAAGCAGCACGACCGGGATCATGATGATGGTCGAGGCGGTCAGCTGCCCGGTGGCAATGACCGGCGAGGGCACGCCCTTGAAGCGACGGGCGACCATCAGTGCGACGCCGTAGGACAACGATGCTCCGATCAGCGCGAATTTGGCCCAGACCGGGCCGCCGAGGCCGGCAACCAGGCCGGGGCCGATCATCACAGCCGTGCCGGCGACGCCAAGCGCAATGCCGGCCAGCTTGTTCCAGGAGAGCTTCTCGTCCGATGTCAGGGCGTTGGCGAGGATCAGCGTCCAGAACGGCGTGGTCGCATTGAGCACCGAGGCGACGCCGGCGCCAAGCTCGGTCTGGCCGGCGAAGATCAGCGAAAAAGGCACGACGTTGTTGGTGAAGGCCAGTAGGAAGAACAGTCCTGCATGAGGAAGGGCAAGGCGGGAGGATGGGCCGCGCAGGAAGAGATAGAGCTGTAAAGCGAGTGCCGCGATGGCGACGCGAAACAATACCAGCACCAGCGGGTGAAGCTCCGCCACGGCAATGCGGGCGAAGAAAAAGGAGCCGCCCCAGATCGCGCCGAGCAGCAGAAGCTGCGCCCACTCCTTGAGCGCCATCGGTCCGCGCGGTGCTGATGTCGCGGCTATTGCCATGTGATGCGTCCTCCCCGGACGGCCGAATGCAGGCAGCCAGACAGAAGCCATATCGGGTTCGCAGGCAAGAACCACCCGAAACCTGCCCGATGGCCTGTCTCCCCTGACAAAGCCTAGCGCCCTGCCGTCAGGCGCACGAGACACAGAATTGTTTTCATTGGCCGCTAGCTGGATTAATTGTGCGCAGGCTAGGTCAAGGATTCGTCCATGCAGCGATTCGAGAATGCCCGCGAGGCGGCACTGGCGCTTCGCCCGGACGATCCGGTCTACTGCTTCCGCCCGCAGGTGCTGAAGGCCGATGCCTTGCAGTTCATGGGCATGTTCGCCGGCAAGACGGCCTATGCGGTCAAGACCAATGGCGAGCAGATCGTGCTGAAGACGCTGGTCGAGGCCGGCGTCTCCGCTTTCGACGTGGCCTCGCCCGGCGAGTTCGCCGCCGTGCGCGCGGTCTCGGCCGATGCCGAGATGCTCTACATGCATCCTGTCAAGGCGCAGTCGGACATCAGGCTGGCGCTGGAGAAATACGGCATCCGCGTCATTGCGCTCGACCACGAGGACGAGATCACCAAACTGACGCGGGTGGTCAGGGCGCTCGACATCGACCCGGGCGCAATCAGCGTGTTCGTTCGAGTGCAGACCAAGGGCCATGCGGCCTACGAGCTGTCGAAGAAGTTCGGCGCCGGCCCGGCCTATGCGGTCGAGCTCGCCGAACGGCTGAACCGCACCGGCTACAAGGTCGGCCTGTGCTTCCATGTCGGCAGCCAGATCGAGGACCCCGACACCTACGAAAGGGCATTGGCTTCCGCCGACTGGGTGCGCAACCGGCTGACCTTCGACCTGGCCGGTCTCGATGTCGGCGGCGGTTTTCCGGCCGAATACGGGCATGATCCCAACCGCAAGCAAGTCGCGATGCCGTCGCTCGGCCAGATCATGTCGCGGCTTTCTGGAGACCTCAAGGAATACCAGTTCGACCAGATGCCGCTGGTGGCCGAGCCCGGCCGGGTGATCGTGGCGCGCTGCCTGTCGCTGATCGTGCGGGTGCTGTTGCGCAAGGGCAAGCGGCTCTACATCAATGACGGCATCTGGGCGTCGCTGTCGGATTCATGGACCGGCAAGATCACGCTGCCGGCACGCTTCATTCCCGATCCGGCGATCCGCACGCGCAATGGCGACGAGAAAACCATCGTGCCGTTCAAGGTCTGCGGCGCGACCTGCGATTCCGTCGACATATTGTCGCGGCCGTTCTGGCTGCCGGAAACCGTCGACACCGGCGATTGGATCGAGATCGGCCATATCGGTGCCTATTCGCTGTCGCTGAGAACCCGCTTCAACGGCTTTTATCCCGACACTTTCGTCGAGGTGGCGACGCCGTTCGACGAAGGCGACGCGCCGGTGGGATTGGCGAGTCTGGAGACGATGGCGGATTAAGTAGGGAGTAGGGAGTAGGGAAATGGCTCCGTCACTACTTACTACTCACAGCTTCGCTAAAAGCTCCGGCGTCGGCCAGCCGTCCACGGGCAATCCCAGCCGCGTCTGCTCCTTGCGGATCGCTTCGCGGGTGTTGGTGCCCAGGATCCCGTCGACCGTGCCAACATCATAGCCCTTGGCCTCCAGTTTGGTCTGCAAAGCCTTCATCTGCTCGTTGTTGAGGCCTGGTTCAGGATTGCGCGGGTCGATCGGTGGCGCGCCGGCAAGCCGCGCGGCAAGATTGGCCGCGGTCAGCGCGTAGGTGAAGGACTGGTTCCATTCGAGATAGACGTCGAAATTTTCGTAAGTGAGGAAGGCCGGCCCCTTGCGGCCCATGGGCAGCGCCAGCCCGGCCTTCAGGCCCTTGTCGACCAGCGGCGAGCCGTCGGGATTGGTAACACCCCACTGCGTCCACTGTGTCAGCGGCAATTTGTTTGTGCGCCCGGTCTGTTCCCATGGCATCTCGTCGGGCACGCGCACTTCCTGGATCCAGGGCTCGTCGCGTTTCCAGCCGCGCGACAGCACCTTGTTGGCCGTCGTCATGATCACGTCCGGCACGCTGCCCCGCAGGTCGATCTTGCCGTCGCCGTCGCCGTCGACGCCACGCGCAAGATAATCCGAAGGCAGGATCTGCGTCTGGCCGATCTCTCCAGCCCAGGCGCCGTTGACGTCGGCCGGCAGCACGCCATGGTCGATCAATTCCAGCAGTGGCACCAACTGCTGCCGGAACAGCTGCGGGCGGCGGCAGTCATGGGAAAGCGTCACCAGCGCGCTGAGCGTATGGAAATCGCCCTGCACGGCGCCGAAATCGGTCTCCAGGGCCCAGAAGGCGGTGATGACCGGCGCCTGGACGCCGAACTGCTGGTCGGCGCGGGCGAAGATATCGGCATATTTCTTCATGTTCGCCGCGCCCTGCTTCAGCCGGTAGGCCGAGATCATCCGGTTGGAGAATTCGATGAAGGTCTGGGTGAAGACGCCCTGCGCACGGTCGCGCGCCAGGGCCCTCTCGTCGAAGCTGGCATCCTCGAGCGCTTCGAGGCCGACAGGGCCGACACCCGCCGCCTTGGCTTCCGCAGCCACGCCCTGCTTCCAGGTTTCGAAGTCGCCGCCACATTCCTGCGCCATTGCCGGCAAGGCCGTGGCGCACAGGAACAGCACCGCGAGGGCTTGGGGACGCAGTCGCATAAACTTCCTTTCGACATTCAGGATTCCGGGCGGCCTGGCTGTCCATCTGGATGCGCGTCGCCCCGGAACACCGGCGGCTGCACTCTTGGCCGCCGGCCGTGTCGAAAGCAGGCGGCAGGCCCGGTGTCAACGGGTGTTCTGCAGCAACCCTTCCTCCGGGCGGCTTGGCACCCGTTGACACGGTGTCAACGGGTGTTCTGCCTCAACCATTTGTCCCAGGCGGCTTGGCTGCCGTTGAAGACGTTTATATCGGACTTGCCGATCATGCCGGGAACGATGCCGGTTCCCGTATACTGCCAGAAGGTGAAGGGGTGGCTGCCATATTTCTGACGCGGGTGGCCGGCGACGGAGCGTAGCCAGTAGGGATAACCGCGGAAGGTCGACAGCTCGTTGTCTTCAAAGAAGTCTACCGACGTGTAGATGATCGGCTTCTTGCCGTAATGCCGCTCGACGATTTCGAGGAAGGTGGTCATCTCCGCGCGCACGGTGGCCGGGTCGGGGCGCAGCCTGCAGGTCGGCGATTTCGGGTTCCATTCCATGTCCAGCACCGGCGGCATGGCCGAACGGTCGACGGGGACGTTGCGGATGAACCAGCGCGCCTGTACCGCCGCCGGAGTGCAGAAATAGAAGAAATGATAGGCGGCACGAGGAACGCCGGCGGCTTTGGTGCGCGCCCAATGCTCGTTGAAATAATCATCGAAACGGTCGCCGCCCTCCGTCGCCTTGATGAAAGCGAAGGAAATACCGCTGGCCTTGGCGGTCGGCCAGTCGACCGAGGTCTGGTATTTTGAGACGTCGGTGCCGTGAACTGCGTAATTCCAGGGCGCGCCGCTGTCCCATTCATGCGGCTTGGAATCGGCGAAGCGGGGCGCGCGCACCGCAACCGAAGGGGTGCTGGATGGCGACAGTGGCGACAGATCCTCCACGGTCGAGCATGCGCCGAGCAGCGTCAGCATGAAAAGGGCCGCAAGACGGCGCATCGCAACTCCCGAGCCGGTTGCAGCCGGTCGCTGATGGGTCTGTGCACTGATGGCCGGCGCTTGGTCTGGCCCCCGCCGGACGATCGCCCCACAGCATCGCCCGGTATATCGCCAAAACGCGCATTTTTTCGGCGCGCTTTGATTTTGTTTCCTGCCGTGATCCCAAAAACGCGGCGCGCTGTTGGGCGACATGCACCTGTGATCGCCGATCATGGTTGATATCTGGTTGACGACGCTCGACAAGGCCCATGATTTTGCGGAAGCAATGGCGGCAAATCGATGACATGGATCGAGCCTGGATTCGGGGGCGGGAAAGATGCGGATCATTGCCAAGATCGTCAAACGGCTGCTCGGCCTGGTGGTGCTGGCGGTCGTGGCGCTGTTTGGGTGGCTTTATTTCGCGCCGCCCGAACTGATCCGGGTCGGCTCGGGCTATTCGGCAAAGATCGTCTGCTCCAACGTTTTCATCGCGGGGCGCGACGCCAACGAGGTGCTTGCCATCGACGTGCAGGCGCCCGGTCATCCCTTGCTCAAGCTGATGCGGGTCTCGGTCGACAAGAACCGGGGCACAGTCTCCGCCGGCCTGCTTGGCTTCCTCGGCAAGAGCATCGCGGTTTTCCGCGACGGGCTGGGCTGCGCCTCGGTTCCGGATGGCGATGTCGGCAAGGCGCGGCGCACGGCGATCCATGTCGAACCCTCGGCGGCAAGACAGGATGCGCTGTGGCCGGAAGGCGAGCGGGTCGAAGCCTCGCAGAACTCGGAGGTGGCGAAGATCGTCGACGATGCCGCCATGACCGGCGCCGGCATGCGCGCCGTGGTGGTGGTCAAGAACGGCCGCGTCATGGCGGAACGCTATGGCGAGGGCTTTTCCGCCCGAACGCCGTTGCTCGGCTGGTCGATGACCAAGACGGTCAATGCCGCCATGGTCGGCACGCTGGTCAAGAACGGCAAGATGGCGATGACCAACCAGGGCCTTTTCGCGCCGTGGAAGGCCGATGGCCGCGCCGCGATCAGCCTTGCCGACATGATGGCGATGTCGAGCGGGCTGGAATTCAACGAAGACTATGGCGACGTCGCCGACGTGACGCGCATGCTCTATCTCGAACCCGACATGGCGGGCTTTGCCGAAGCCAAGCCGCTCACGGGCGAGGTGGGCAAGGTGTTCTCCTATTCGAGCGGAACGGCGGTGATGCTGTCGCGGCTCTGGCAGGATGCGGTCGGCGACAAGGCCAAGGCGTTGACGTGGCCGCGCACCGCGCTGTTCGAGCCGCTGGGCATGCACAGCGCCGTGCTCGAGACCGACGAACAGGGCACGTTCGTCGGCTCATCCTATCTCTACGCCACCGCCCATGACTGGGCCCGCTTCGGCCAGTTCCTGCTGCAGGGCGGGGTCTGGAACGGCAACCAGATACTGCCGGCCGGTTTCGTCGACTGGATGCGCGAACCTGCGTCGGCCTCGAAAGTCTACAGCAAGGGGCAATTGTGGATCGAGGCGCCGGGCGACGAGGAAAACCCCGGTGCCGGCGTGGCGGCGGGCCTGCCCAAGGACACCTATTGGATGGAGGGGCATGATGGGCAGACCGTCGCCATCATTCCATCCGAGCAATTAGTGGTGGTGCGGCTCGGCCTGACGCCGGCCAAGCTGGGCTACAGGCCGCAGACCATGGTCGGGGCATTGGTGAAGGTGCTGCGCTAGCCAATCAGCTGCTCGGCCGGACCACCGCCAGCCAGGCGTAGCCGCGATAAAGTGTGCGGAAACGGAAGGTTGCGCCGATTTTTCGCGATTCCGATTCCAGCACCTCGCGCAACATTTCACGGGGCGTGACGTGGAATTTTCTGAGCCAGCCGCGAAGCAGGGTCCGAAACCAGTCCGGCAGGCCTTCCTGCTGGCCGAAGTCGACGATGTGCAGGGAACCGCCCGGAGCGAGCGTTGCCAGCGCGGCGGAGACCGTCTTTTCCCAGCCTGCGATCATCGACAATGAATAGGACACGAAGACACGGTCGAAGCTGTCGCGGCCGAACAGCGCCTTTGCGTCGAACTCCGTGGCGTCGCCCCTTGCCAGCATGACGCGATCGGACAGGCCTTCGCGGGCAATCGCGGTGCCCGCGGTCTCCAGCATCTCAGCCGAAATGTCGAGGCCATAGAAGCGCGCGCCGGGAAAGCTGCGGGCGGCGAGGATGATGTTTCGCCCGGTGCCGCAGCCGAGCTCCAGCACCGTGCCGCCCGGCGGAACGTCCAGCCCTGATATCAGCCGGTCGCGGCCGAGCAGATAATATTTGCGGGTCAGGTCGTAGATGTGACGCTGCCAGCGGTAGACACCGTCCATCAGTTCGGCGTGATTGGTCGGCAGCTCGGTAGTGCTCATGAGGCGCGCTTCACGTACAGATGAAAGCCGCCATAGATTGCCGAGCGGTCGCGGGTGGAGAATTCGCGCGAGGCATCGCTCTCGTAGCTCCACTGGTCGAGCAGGGAAGCGGAGACGCGGCCCGGCAGCAGACTTGGCTCGGCCGCAGTGCGGAAGATGACACGCGCGCCGGCGGAGGCGGTGCGGGTGATTTCCGACCACAGCGCATTGAGCTGGTCGTCGGTCATCCAGTCCTGCGCGTCGAGCAGGATGAAACGGTCGACGGAACCCGCGTCCTTGCCTGCCAGGAATTCGATCAGATTGGCATGATGAATGGCGACGCGGTCTACATTGCCGCGAATGGCCTCATAGTTCTGCCTTTCAAGATAGGCGGGCAGGGCGGCTTCGCCGGGTTGGGGGTAGCGCCTGGCAAAGGCTTGCCAAGCGAAATAGTTGTTTTTCAATGGAAAATCGCAGGCGAGCTTTTCCAGCCGGGCTTTCAGCACACTGGCCATGGTACCGTCGCCGGACGTGATGAGAGAGTCATATTGCGCCGGCGGGATGCCGAGGCCGAACAGCGAGGCCTTGCGCGAGGTCGCCCATTTCAAAAGCGGCTTTTCGAACACGGGGGCCAGTTCCTGGTGGAAGAAGCGGCGCTGCTCGCCAATGTTCCTGGCCTGCATGATGCCGGCGGGGTCGACGCCGAAGAATTTAGCCGTGCGGTGGCCCATAGCGATGAACAGGCCAAGCAGGCCGGTCTGGTAGAAATTGCGGTCGAAGACGGCGATGCGCCTGATGCCGCGCCAGTTGCGGCGCTCCCAATAGTGGCGGCTGACCGGATCGAGATGCGGCGCGATGAAGCGGTCGTAAGCCTGAGAATTGTGGTTGTTGCCGGCGGCACCGAAGAAGCGAAACAGGTCGCCCTGCGAAGGCAGGTGGCGCACCGCCTCCAGCTTCATGCGGTTCAGGGCTATGTGAGCGGCATTGAGATCGACGGCGTCGATCCTGGCCGGCGACCGGGTGAGATAGGCCAGGATATTGCAACCGCCGGAGGCAATAGTGACGACGCGGTGGCCTTCGCCAAGCTGCATTGCGTCCATGTCGACATCGGGATCTTCCCAGATCTGCGGATAGACCAGGCCCGAAAACAGGAAGGCGAACAGCCGTTCGGAAATTCCTGCCTTCGACAGGGGGCGGTTCTGGTAGACGGCTTTTCCAACTTCCTTGCCACGGCGAAAGATCAGATCTGCGGAAACGTCCGTCATGGCAAGGTGATTCCCCATTTGCTTTGCCGCAAGCGGGTAACGCCCGGCTATGACAGGTGGATGACAGCGATCCGCACAGGGGAGCGCAAAGCTGTTTCACCCCCGGGGAGGCGCAAGGGGAGGATGCGAGCGATGTTACATGCGGAAACGCATCGTTACGAAACCCATGGCTGAGTGATGCATTTCCTTCTCGACCGTTCACTGCAACGTGAGCGTGTGTTGAAGGAGAGATATCATGAAAAAACTCATTCTTGCGTCGGTGTCCGCGCTTGCGCTGCTCGGCGTCGCTGCATGCAGCGACAGCGGCACGGGGACGGATAACACCACCACCCAGAGCACCAATCCGCCGGCCGAGCAGCCAATGAAACCTGCGGCGCCCGCGGATAATTCGACCAAGCCTGCCGAGCCGGCTCCGGCAACGCCCGCTCCTGCGCCCGCGCAGTAATCATTAGTACCTGTGTTCTGGCGAGGGCCGGCGTCTTGCCGGCCCTTCGCCCAGGCGGGTAGTGGTTCCGACACGAGTTCGATTGTCGTCGGAGGTATGATGCCGGTCGTTATTGGCTTGATAGCGGGGACCGGTTGGCTCTAAGAAGCGGCCATGTCGATTTGGGACCGCCTCGGCGACTTCATCACGCGGATTTCGTCCTCAGCCTCGTCGGGCGTCGCCGACGTGGTCGAGGCTGTACGCACCGTTTTTTCCGGCGATGCGGATTTGCGCCGTCGCGTCGCTTTCTCGGTGGCGATGATTGCGCTCTCGGCCAAGATGGCCAAGGCCGACGGGGTCGTCACCCAGGACGAGATACGCGCCTTCCAGGAAATATTCGAGGTGCCGCCAAAGGAGACGCGCAACGTGGCGCGACTCTACGATCTGGCCAAACGTGACGTTGCCGGCTTCGAGACCTATGCCGAGCGCATGGCGCAGCTTTGTGGCTCCGGCCATTCGAACTGCATGATGCTGGAGGATATACTCGACGGCCTGTTCCACATTGCCAAGGCCGACGGGCTGATCCATGAGCGTGAAGGCCAGTTCCTGCACCGCATCGCCGAAATCTTCCGCATAGACGAGGTGCACTACGAGGCGATCCTTGCCAGGCACGTCAATCTTGGTGCGGCCGACCCCTATGTCGTGCTCGGCATCGAGCGCGGCAAGCCGTTCGAGGAGGTCAGGAAACGCTACCGCAAGCTGGTTTCCGACAATCATCCGGACCGGCTGATCGCGCGTGGCCTGCCGCAGGAATTCATCAAGATCGCGACGACGAGGCTCGCGGCGATCAACACCGCCTATGAGATGATCGAGCGGGGCCTGCGGCACGCATGAGCGGCTTCCTGCCCGACGAGCCGAGCGCCGAGGTCAGGGTATCGCCGAATTTCGGGCCACGGCGCGAGACGCTGAAGCCCGAGATGATCGTGCTGCACTATACCGGCATGCCGACAGGCGCCGGGGCCGAGGCGTGGCTGTGCGACCCGGCCAGCGAAGTCTCCTCGCACTATCTGGTGCATGAGAACGGCCATATCGTGCAGATGGTCCGGGAAAGCGACCGCGCCTGGCATGCTGGGAAGAGTTCGTGGTTCGGACGCACCGACATCAACTCCTGTTCCGTCGGCATCGAGATCGTCAATCCGGGACATTCACTGGGTTATCCCGATTTTCCCAAGCGGCAGATCGATGCGGTGATCGGCCTGTGCGCCGGAATAGCCCGCCGGCATGCGATTGCCCCCCCGCGGGTGCTGGCGCACTCCGACGTGGCGCCGGGGCGCAAGATCGATCCGGGCGAGAAGTTTCCTTGGCGGGCCCTGTTCGAGGGCGGCGTAGGCCATCTCGTGCCGGCAGCACCGATCAGGCGGGGCGCCGTGCTGAAGACCGGCGACGCCGGCGCCGATGTCGAGGCGCTGCAATCGATGCTGGCGCTCTACGGCTATGGAGTCGAAATAACGGGTGTTTTCGACCAGCAGACGCGGGTCGTGGTCGAGGCTTTCCAGCGTCATTTCCGGCCACGCCGGATCGATGGAGTGGCGGACGGATCGACGATGCGCACGCTTCAACGGCTGCTCGCTTCCCACCGAACTTGACCCTGGGTCAGGATGCCGTCCAAGTAATGCTTTTCCGACATTAAGTTACAAACTGTCACTTAAAGTGACTTGCCCCGCCTTCATTGCGCGCAATTCGGGCCTCAAAGGGCAATCCGTACAGTTTGTCGGGCGTCTAACCCCCGGATGGTCCGACATTAATCAAGCAATGCCGCGCGGAGATCTTCGCGCGTTCAGACAGAACAGGATCACATGCAGAAATTGACCGTTGTAACGGCAGCTCTTGCTGCCGGCGTAATGACTTTTGCCTTCGGGGCGGCGAGCGCCGCGCCGCTGAGCCCACGGGCCGATCAGGGCCTCGCCGCAGCGACCGCCAAGGGCAAGGCCATTTCGGCCAAAAGCAGCAAGGATGTGAAGGCGGCGAAGCGGTCTTCCGCGAAAGTGGAGAAGGCGAGCTGGACCAAGGCCAAGAAGCCGAGCACAAAACAGAAGACCAGACGAGACCGCAAGGCCCTCGACAAAACGACGACGGCATCGATCGGGATCAAGGAAGCAGTGGCCTCGACGGCAGCGGTGGCCAGTGGCGATCAGTATTCGGCCATCGTGGCGCGTTACGCCGCAAGCTATGGCGTGCCGGCGTCGCTCGCTCACGCCGTGATCAAGATCGAGAGCAACTATCGGCCGAACCTCGTCGGCGGCGCCGGCGAAATCGGCTTGATGCAGATCAAGCCGGCGACGGCGCGGATGATGGGCTATAGCGGCTCGGCCAATGGGCTCTTCAATCCGGACACCAACATCAAATACGGCATGAAGTATCTTGCCATGGCGCGGGATCTCGGCGGCGGCACGACGTGCGGCACGATCCTGAAATACAATGCCGGCCACGGCGCCACCCGAATGAACCCGGTCTCGGCGGCCTATTGCAGCAAGGTCAAGGTGCAACTGGCGGCTGTCGGGTCGCCGGCGTGACAAGAACCGGTCGTAACCGGCTTTTTTAGTTGCGTTTTGTGGCGTGAACCCCTTTATACGCCTGGCCAGCTGGCCGGGCGGCCGCACCAGCAAAAGCCGAAAGGCCGCGGGTGAGGAAAGTCCGGGCTCCATGGAGACACGGTGCCGGCTAATGGCCGGCGGGGGCGACCCCAGGGAAAGTGCCACAGAAAGCAAACCGCCACGACTTGGCTTTGCCGGGTCGGGGCAAGGGTGAAAGGGTGGGGTAAGAGCCCACCGCGCGACTGGCAACAGGAGCGGCACGGTAAACCCCACCGGGAGCAAGACCGAATAGGGGCGGTGCGAGGGGAAACCCTCGAGGGCTGTTTCCGGCTCACCGTCCGGGTAGGTTGCGTGAGGCGCATGGCAATATGCGCCCAAGATGAATGGCCGCCACGTTCTCGCGCCGCAAGGGGCGAGGGCCATACAGAACCCGGCTTATAGGCCAGCTGGCAGTTTTTAAGCTGCCCGAGAAAGTTCTTTGAGATCAGCAGGTTGCGCCCTCCGGCGCGCCTGTCGATTCAGGTCTTTTGATTGGTCGCCCGTGGACGCGATCGAAATTCTTCGCGTGCTGCACGGCCATCGCAATATCGAAGCCGAGGACCTTGGATCATAACCGATCCGGTCAGCCGCCGATCCTGTCCAGCGACGCCTCTATCGCCTTCCAGAGCTCTTCCACCGGCTCACAGCCTACAGAAAGGCGAACGAAGCCGGGCGATACCGCATCGCCTCGTTTCGAACGCCGCTCGGCGGAGGTGTGGACGCCGCCGAAGGATGTCGCGGCCTGCATCAATTCGCAGTTGTTGATGAAATCCTCGGCCTTCTGCTCCGAAGCGAGTTCGAAGGAAACAAGGAAGCCGAAGCGTTCCATCTGGGCACGGGCAAGATTGTGCGAAGGATCGCCTTCCAGGCCGGGATAGCGCAGGCCCGTGATCGCCGGGTGACCTTGCAGGCGCCGCGCGATCACTTCCGCCGAGGAGCACATGCGGTCGAAGCGCACGTCGAGCGTTTCGAGGCCACGATGCACAAGCCACGCTTCGAACGGCCCTGGAATGCCGCCGGACGTTTCGCGCCAATCCGTCACCGCGGCGATGATGTCGGCGTTGCGGCTCGCGACATGGCCGAACAGCACGTCGGAGTGGCCGTTGGGCGCCTTAGTGTCCGCGGCGATGACAATATCCGCGCCATGGTCGAGCGGGCGCTGGCCGAAAGGCGTCATGGTCGTATTATCAACGACAAGCAGTGCGCCCGCTTTGTGTGCGGCCGCGGCCACCGCCGCGATATCGCATATGTCCAGCCCCGGATTAGCGGGCGTCTCTACGAAAGCGAGACGATAGCCTTCGAAACCGCCATCGAGGAAGGTCGAGGTTGGCCTCACATCGTAGGCGATGCCGAGTGGTTTCAAGAAGCGTTCGGCCAGTGCCCTTGTCGTGTGATAGCCATCCGAAGGCAGAAGAATGCGGTCGCCGGTCTTGAGGACAGCGAAAAATGCCGCCGAAATCGCCGCCATTCCGGAAGGAAAGGCGACGCAGGGCGCGTCTTCCAGATGCGCCAGCATATGTTCTACCGCATCCCAGGTCGGATTGCTGAAACGGCCATACTGGTTGAAACCGGTGGCGTCGCCAGGCGCGTGAAAGATGGCAGCCATGGTGAGTGGCAGGGGGATGGAATCGCCGACGGCAAGTGCGTTGCGACGGAGGTGGGCAAGAGCCGCGGCGCGCGACCGTGCTGTTTCAGACATCGACATTCCAACCCTCTTGGTGACCCTGGACGTGTGGTGAGACGCTATGCCCGGCAACAGCTCGCGACAAGGCGCGTCCGGTTGGGCCAAGCGGCTCTAAACGCTTCGTTAGGCTTAATGATCCATAAAGACGAGACGTGTTTTCAAAGCCGCTTCCATCGGTCGCGACTGCATGTTGTGAAGCCTGTTCCCGTTGACGCCCATAACACCCCATGATATCCCATATCGATACCAAAGCCTTCGTTCCGCGTCAGAGTGAAGCGTACGCCAATCGGGCAGCCGCGGCGGCTGCGCGTTTGCCGGTTTTCGCCCCTGTCACGGAGGCGGGTTCAGGGCAGGGAACGCGTAGCGGTGGCGCGTGCAACACGACGAAGAGGGGTGCGGCGGCGCAAGCGGCCGTGACGTGTGATGGACCGGTTTCTGTCGAACACGGTGAGCAGGATCGATGCGAAGGGGCGGGTGTCCGTTCCTGCGCATTTTCGCGCCGTCGTTCAGAAACGCGGCTATTCGGATCTCTACGCGCTGCGTTGCCTGGATCTGCCGGCCATGGATGTCGGCGGGCCCGACCTGCTCGACCGCTACGAGCAGCGCATCGCGCTCGAGGATCCGTTCCAGCAGACGGCGGACGACATGTCGTTCTTCTGCCATGGCGACGGAACATTCCTGAAGCTGGACCAGGATGGTCGCATCACGATCAGCGACTTCATCCGCGAACATGCCGGCCTTTCGGCGGAAGTAGCCTTTGTCGGGCGCGGCAATTTCTTTCAGATCTGGGAGCCGGGACGGCTTGCGGCCTACGGAGCGCAGGCGCGGGCCCGGCTTTTGCAGCTTCGGCAGGGGACGAAGCCTGGGGAGCGACCGGAATGACGGTGGGCCACGGCGATGATATCAACGCCGTTGGCGGACCGGCCCGCCACATTCCGGTCCTCCTTGCCGAAGTGTTGCAGGCGCTCTCGCCAGCGGAAGGGGACGTCATCGTCGACGGCACGTTCGGCGCCGGCGGCTACACCAAGGCCATCCTGGCGGCCGGCGCGTCCGTGGTTGCCATTGATCGCGATCCGGATGCCATAGCGGCTGGTCGCAATCTCGAAGCCCAATCAGGCGGCCGCCTGCGATTGGTGCAGGCGCCATTCTCGATGCTGGACCAGCATGTCGAAAGTGCCGACGGCGTCGTGCTCGACATCGGCGTTTCCTCGATGCAGCTCGACCAGGCGGAGCGCGGGTTTTCGTTCCGCGTCGATGGGCCTCTCGACATGCGCATGGCGCAGGCGGGCCTCAGCGCCGCAGATGTCGTCAACAACTTCAAGCCGGGCGATCTTGCCCGCATCTTCGGCTTCCTCGGGGAGGAGCGCCACGCCGGGCGCATCGCGCGCATGATCGAAGCGCGTCGCGAAAAGCGTCCGTTCGAGCGCACGCTGGAGCTTGCCGACGCCATCGAGACGCATATCGGCCGGGCGCCGAAGGACAAGATCCATCCCGCCACCCGCGTCTTTCAGGCGCTGCGCATCTTCGTCAATGACGAGCTCGGTGAGTTGGCCAAGGCGCTGTTCGCCGCCGAGCGGGCGCTGAAGCCGGGCGGACGACTTGCCGTGGTGACATTCCATTCGCTGGAGGACCGCATCGTCAAGCGCTTCATTGCCGATCGCTCCGACGCCGCGAGCGGCTCGCGCCACATGCCGGAGGCACGGGCACGCAGTGCCACCTTCAGCAAGTCCGGCGGCGGCGTGACGCCGGGTGATGCCGAGACTGCGGCCAACCCGCGCGCCCGCTCGGCAAGGCTGCGCGCCGCCATCCGCACCGATGCGCCGGCGCGTGCCGTCGATTTTTCGATTTTCGGCCTTCCAAAACTTCCCGGCCCAAAACTTCCCGGCATCGAGCGGCCGGGGGAGAGGTAAGCACGTGTTTCGTTCCAGCGACATCGTCCTCATCGCCGTCATGGTCTCGGCGGCGGCCCTGACCTACAAAACCAAGCGCGAGGCCGAGGACCAATTGGCTGCAGTGCAGAAGATCCATGCTGAGATACGCTACGAGGAGGACACGATCGACCTGCTCAAGGCCGACTGGAGCCTGCTCACCCAGCCATCGCGGCTACAGAAGCTCGCCGAGCTCTACAAGTCGCAGCTTGAACTGGAGCCGGTCAGCGCGCACCAGATCGTCGGCCTCGGCGACCTGCCAGCCAAAACCCTCGACATCCAGGACATCCTGAACGGGCGCCAAGGCGGCATGGCAGACAATTCCGGCAACACACCCTCGGACGGCAAGGATCCCATCGTGACCGGAGGCATCGCCCAATGATCGGCAAACTGCTGAAACGTCGCCCCAGGGCCACCGAGGACGGTTCGATCGTGGTCGATGGCGCCCGCAAGGCGACCGGAGGCAAGGGCAAGGCGCGCATCGTCATGACGATGGCGGTGTTCTTCGGTATCTTCTCGATCATTTCCGGGCGGCTTGTCTATCTCGGCTTCCAGACCCCCGACATGTCGGGCGGCCCGCAGAGCCGGGTGACGGCCTCGCGACCCGACATTGTCGACCGCAACGGCGAGGTGCTGGCGACGGACATCAAGACGGCATCGCTGTTTGCAGAGCCGCGCCGCATCGTCGACGCCGACGAGGCGATCGAAAAGCTGTCGACGGTGCTGCCGGAGATCGATTACGAGCAGACCTACCATAAGCTGAAGAGCGGCGCCGGCTTCGTCTGGCTGCAGCGGCAGCTGACGCCCAAGCAGCAGGCCGACATCATGCAGCTCGGCATTCCCGGTTTCGGCTTCCGCACCGAGAAGCGCCGTTTCTACCCCAGTGGTGAAACCTCGTCCTACATTGTCGGCCTGACCAATATCGACAATCAAGGCATCTCCGGCATGGAGAAATATATCGACGAGCAGGGCCTGAGCGATCTGCAGGCGTCGGGCCTGGCGGTGGCGAAGGATCTCAAGCCGGTGAAGCTCTCGATCGATCTGCGCGTCCAGCATGTGGTGCGCGACGAGATTGCCGCCGGCCTGGAGCGCTATCGCGCCATGGGCGCGGGCGCCGTCGTGCTCAACGTCAAGACCGGCGAAGTGGTGGCCATGGCCTCGGTGCCGGATTTTGATCCGAACAATCCCTACAATGCACAAGACAAGGACCGGCTGAACCGGATGTCGGCGGGGCTCTATGAGATGGGCTCGACCTTCAAGAGCTTCACATCGGCCATGGCGCTCGATTCCGGCAAGGCGACGATGGCGAGCCGCTTCGACGCTTCGCATCCAATCCGGGTCGGCCATCAGGCCATTCACGATTTCCACGGCAAGAACCGCGTGCTGTCGTTGCCGGAGGTGTTCCTCTATTCATCCAACATCGGGTCGGCCAGGGAGGCCGAACTGGTCGGCATCGAGGCGCACCGCGAATTCCTGCATCGTCTTGGCATCTTGGACAAGATGCAGACCGAACTGCCGGAAGTCGCCCGTCCGACTGAACCGAAGGTCTGGAAACAGGTCAACTCGTTCACCATCGCCTTCGGTCATGGCGTGTCGACGACACCGTTGCAGGCGGCTGTCGGCTGCGCGGCGCTGATCAATGGCGGATATCTGATGGAGCCGACATTCCTGGTCCGCAGCCAGCAGGACGCGATGGCGGCGGCCAAGAAAGTGGTAGCCGACAAAACGGTCGAGGGCATGCGCTATCTCTACATGCTCAACGCCGAGAAGGGCTCGGCCAGAAATGCCAGGGTCCCCGGCTACCGCGTTGGCGGCAAGACCGGAACAGCCGAGAAGGTCATCAATGGCCGCTACTCGAAGGAGTTGAATTTCAATACGTTCGTCGCCGCATTCCCGATGGACGATCCGCAATATCTCGTGTTTACGATTGCCGATGCTCCGCACCCGGAAAAGCCGGGCATGACGGACGTCGCGGCCGCGAATGCCGGGGTCATGGCCGGCAATATCATCAGGCGTTCCGCGGCCATGCTTGGCGTGAAGCCAGATTTCAGCCATGAAAATGGTGCAACGCTGGTTTCCTATCAATGATTCTTAGGGCGCGCCGGCAACTGCGCGCTATTTTGTTGCGGTGAACGGAACTCGATGAAGCTCAAAAATCTAACCGGTATCCTGCCAGTCGAAGGAACAGCTTCCGTCGATCTGGAGGTTACCGGCATCTCTTCGGATTCCCGCCAGGTTAAACCCGGCGTCGTCTTTTTCGCGCTCGCTGGAAGCAAGGCGGATGGCGCCGTCTATGCCGCGGAGGCCGCCGCACGAGGGGCTGCCGCGATCGTCGCGGGCAAGGACAGCGCCCTTGGGGAATTGCCGGTTCCCGTGTTGACCGTCGATGACCCGCGCCTGGCGCTGGCCCTGAGCGCGGCCCGTTATTTCGGCAAACAGCCGCAGACGATGGTGGCCGTCACCGGCACCAGTGGCAAGACCTCGGTCGCCGCTTTCGTCAGGCAGATCTGGGAGCAGGCCGGCTTTGCCGCGGCCTCGATCGGCACCACCGGCGTGGTGGCGCCGGGCCGCAACGATTATGGCTCGCTGACGACGCCAGATCCCGTCGCCTTGCATCAGCTGTTGCTTGAACTGGCGGACGCCGGCGTCACCCATGCCTCCATGGAGGCCTCCAGCCATGGTCTCGACCAGCGCCGTCTCGACGGCGTCAGGCTGGCCGCCGGCGGCTTCACCAATCTCGGCCGCGACCACATGGACTACCATCCGACGGTCGAGGACTATCACCGGGCCAAGCTGCGTCTGTTTGATGCGCTGCTGCCGAAGGGCGCGCCGGCCGTGATCTTCGCCGACGATCCGTGGTCGGCGCCAACCATCCAGGCGGCGAAGGCCGCAAGGCTCGACGTGCTGACGGTCGGCCGCCACGGCGATTTCCTGACGCTGAAACGGGTCGAGCATGAGCGCCACCGCCAGCGTGCCGAGGTCGAGGCCGACGGGATGCTCTACGAGATCGACCTGCCGCTGGCCGGCGATTTCCAGATAGCCAACGCGCTGGTTTCGGCCGGGCTTGCCATCTCCACGGGAACGCCAGTCGCCAAAGCCTTGAAGGCGTTGGAGAAACTCAAGGGCGCACCCGGCCGGCTCGACCTTGTCGGGACGACTGCCAACGGCGCGCCGGTCTATGTCGATTATGCGCATAAGCCGGACGCGCTGGAAAACGTGCTTGCCTCGGTGCGCCCGTTCACCACCGGCCGGGTCATCGTCGTGTTCGGCTGCGGCGGCGACCGCGATCGCGGTAAGCGGCCGATCATGGGCGAGATCGCGACGCGGCTCGCCGACGTCGTCATCGTCACCGACGACAATCCTCGCTCGGAAGTGCCGGAGACGATCCGGGCCGCGATCCTTGCCGCCGCTCCCGGCGCGATCGAGATCGGTGACCGGCGCGCGGCGATCCACGAGGCCGTCGCCATGTTGCATGCCGGGGACACGCTGATCGTGGCCGGTAAGGGTCATGAGGAAGGCCAGACGATCGGCACCGAGACCCTGCATTTCTCCGACCACGAAGAAGTCCGTGCCGCGCTGCTGGAGCGTGCCGCATGAATTTGCTGTGGACATCCGAGACGCTGGTCGCCGCCATGGACGGACGACCGATCGGGCCGATGCCGGACGGCATATCGGGCATTTCGATCGACAGCCGCAGCCTTCAGCCGGGCGACGCCTTCTTCGCCATCAAGGGCGAGGCGATGGACGGCCATGATTTCGCGACCGCCGCCATCAAGGCCGGAGCCGGGGTGCTGGTCGTGGCCGAAGGCAAGCTGCCGTCGCTTGGCCGGCTGACGGCGCCGATGATCGTCGTCGAGGACGTGCTGGTGGCACTGGAAAAGCTCGGTGTCGCATCGCGTGACCGTTCCCAGGCCAAGATCATCGCGGTGACCGGTTCGGCGGGCAAGACGACCACCAAGGAAGCGCTGCGCCACGTGCTGTCGGCGGTCGGCAAGGTGCATGCCTCGGCGCAGTCGTTCAACAACCATTGGGGCGTGCCGCTCACCTTGGCGCGAATGCCGGCCGATTGCGACTATGCCGTGTTCGAAATCGGCATGAACCATCCCGACGAGATCAGGCCGCTGGTCAAGATGGTAAGGCCGCATGTCGCCATCGTCACCATGATCGCGGCGGCGCATCTCGGCTTCTTCCGCAATCTGGACGAGATCGCCAAGGCGAAGGCCGAGATTTTCGAAGGGCTGGAACCCGGCGGCGCGGCGATCCTCAACCGCGACGACGCGCGTTTCAAGCTTCTCGACAAGATGGCGCACGCCGCCGGCGTCGAGCATGTCTATGGGTTCGGCGAGAACGCGCGCTCAACCTTCAGACTGGTCAAATGCGAAGTCCATGCCGATCATTCCGACATTGCCGCCAGGATCGGCGGTCACGAGGTGACGGCTCGCATCGGCGCGCCCGGCCGCCACATGGTGCAGAACATTCTGGCGGTCCTCGGCGCGGCCCGTCTGGTCGGCGCCGATCTCGACAAGGTTGCCCTGGCGCTGGCCGATCTCTCGGCCGAGCGCGGCCGCGGCAAACGCTATGTGCTGCGTCATCCCGGTGGCTCGACTTCGAGCCATCCCGGTGGCCCGACTTCAAGCCACCCCGGTGGACCGATCACGCTGATCGACGAAAGCTACAACGCCAACCCCGCCTCGATGGCGGCCGCCATGGCGCTGCTCAACGCGACGCCGGTGACGGGCGAAGGCCGCCGCATCGCCGTGCTGGGCGATATGCTGGAGCTCGGCGAGTATTCGGCCAAGCTGCATGCTGCACTTGCCGGTCTCATCGTCGGCACCGGCACGCAGACCGTCTTTCTCGGCGGTCCGGAGATGCGGGCGCTGGCGGAAGCGCTGCCGGGCGAGATCAGGACAGAATACCGCGCCAACGTCGAGGAATTGAAGCCGGTTCTGTTTGCCGCACTGAAGCCAGGCGACGTGGTGATGATCAAATCGTCGAAGGGCATCGGCTTTGCAAAGCTGGTCGATGCGTTGCTGGGCAAGTTCCCGGCTGAAACGACAATCGGCAAACAGACCTAGGGTCAAGTCGGGGACGAAAAGCGCATGTTCACACTGCTCGTCGATTTCGCGGACAAGATCTCGGTCTTCAATGTCTTCCGCTACATCACCTTCCGTACCGGCGGGGCGCTGATCACCTCGGCGCTGATTGTCTTCATCTTCGGGCCGACCATCATCAATTCGCTCAGGTTGCGCCAGGGCAAGGGCCAACCGATCCGCGCCGACGGGCCACAGACCCATTTCAAGAAGGCCGGCACGCCGACCATGGGCGGACTGATGATCCTGTCCGGCATCATCGGCTCATCGTTGCTATGGGCGAACCTGTCGAGCATCTATGTCTGGGTGGTGTTGCTGGTGACGCTGGGCTTCGGCTCGATCGGCTTCTACGACGACTATCTGAAGGTGACGAAACAGTCGCATCTCGGCTTTTCCGGCAAAGCACGGCTGGCGCTCGAATTCGTCATCGCCGGCATCGCCGCCTGGGCGATCATGCATAATGGCCAGGCGCCGTTCTCCTCGTCGCTGACATTCCCCTTCGCCAAGGAATTCCTGATTAATCTCGGCTGGTTCTTCGTCCCGTTCTCCTGCTTCGTCATCGTGGGGGCGGGCAATGCGGTGAACCTCACCGACGGCCTGGATGGCCTGGCGATCGTACCGATCATGATCGCGGCGGCGTCCTTCGGCGTCATTGCCTATCTCTCCGGCAATGCGGTGTTCGCCGAGTATCTGCAGATCCATTTCGTGCCCGGCACCGGCGAACTGGCTGTTGTGCTAGGCGCGGTCATCGGCGCCGGCCTCGGCTTTCTCTGGTTCAACGCGCCGCCGGCGGCGATCTTCATGGGCGACACCGGCTCGCTGGCCATGGGCGGGCTGATCGGCACCGTTGCGGTCGCCACCAAGCACGAGATCGTGCTGGTCATCGTCGGCGGGCTGTTCGTGGTCGAGATCCTGTCCGTCATCATCCAGGTCGGCTACTTCAAGATGACCGGCAAGCGTGTGTTCCTAATGGCGCCGATCCATCACCACTTCGAAAAGCTCGGCTGGACCGAAAGCCAGGTGGTGATCCGCTTCTGGATCATCGCCGTCATCCTGGCGCTGGTCGGCCTTTCCACCCTCAAGCTCAGATAGGCGCGCCCCGTGATTCCCGCCGCATCCTTCGCAGGCAAGCGTGTTTCGCTCTTCGGGCTCGGCGGCTCGGGGATCGCGACCGCGCACGCGCTGATCGAGGGCGGGGCTGAGGTTCTGGCCTGGGACGACAATCCCGACAGTGTCGCCAAGGCGGCAGCCGCCGGGATTGCAACCGGCGACCTGCACACAGCCGACTGGGCGACGTTCTCCGCTTTCGTGCTGTCGCCCGGCGTGCCGCTGACGCATCCCAAACCGCACTGGACGGTGGAACTGGCGCGCGGTTCGGGTGTCGAGATCATCGGCGACGTCGAGCTTTTCTGCCGCGAGCGGACGCTCGGCGCGCCAGCCGCCCCGTTCATCGCCATCACCGGCACCAACGGCAAGTCGACGACCACGGCGCTGACGGCGCATATATTGAAGGCTTCCGGCCGCGATACGCAGATGGGCGGCAATATCGGCCGCGCCGTGATGACACTCGATCCGCCGCAACCCGACCGGCACTATGTCGTCGAATGCTCGTCCTACCAGATCGACCTCGCACCATCGATCAATCCGACGGCCGGCATCCTGCTCAATTTGACGCCGGATCACCTCGACCGTCACGGCACCATGCAGCATTACGCTTCGATCAAGGAGCGGCTGGTTGCCGGCAGCGAGACCGCGATCGTCGGCATCGACGATTCCTGGTGTGCGCAGATTGCCGAACGGCTGGAGCGGGCGGGGCGGCACGTCATCCGCATTTCGAAGCGGCTGCCGCTGACCGACGGCTATTTCGCCGATGGCACCAATTTGATGGAAGCGGTGCATGGCCGCTACAGCCGGGTCGCCTTCCTCGAAGGCATCGGCTCGCTGCGCGGGCAGCACAATGCGCAAAACGCGCTTGCCGCGGTGGCCGCCTGCCTCAAGGTCGGGCTCGACCTCGGCGAGATCCAGTCCGGACTGGAAAGCTTTCCGGGCCTGGCGCATCGCATGGAGCAGGTCGGCCGCAAGGACCACGTGCTGTTCGTCAACGATTCCAAGGCGACCAACGCCGATGCGGCGGCACCCGCCCTGTCGAGCTTTTCACGCATCTACTGGATCGCCGGCGGCCTGCCCAAGGAAGGCGGCATCGAGCCGCTGCGCGGCTTCTTCCCGCGTATCGCCAAGGCCTATCTGATCGGCGAGGCAGCGCCGGCCTTTTCGGCGACGCTGGGCGAGGCGGTGCCGTATGAGATATCGGGCACGCTTGCAGCCGCGGTCGAGCATGCCGCGCATGATGCGGCCAAGGACGATGGCGGCGAGGCGGTGGTGCTGTTGTCGCCGGCCTGCGCCAGTTTCGACCAATTCAAGAATTTCGAGGTCCGCGGCGAAGCCTTCAGGCAAGCTGCGAATGCTATCGAGGGCGTCAAACCCATCGGAGGGGCACGATAATGCAGAGCCGTCTCGACAAAAGCCCGGTTGCGACCTGGTGGTGGACCATCGATCGCTGGTTCCTGGCGGCGTTCCTGTCGCTGATGGGGCTGGGCATAGTTTTGTCCTTCGCCGCAAGTCCCGCGGTCGCCGAACGCATCGGCCTCGACAGTTTCCATTTCGCGACCAGGCAGATCATCTTCACCGTGCCGGCGCTCGGCGTGATGCTGGCGGTGTCCTTCCTCGATTCCAGAGAAATCCGGCGCATGGCGCTGATCATGCTGTGCCTGATGCTGGTGCTGATGGTGGCGGTGCTCTACATCGGCGTCGAGGTGAAAGGCGCGCGGCGCTGGGTGTCGCTTGCCGGCCTGTCGATCCAGCCCTCGGAGTTTTTGAAACCCGCCTTTGTCATCATGTGCGCCTGGCTGTTCGCCGAACACAAGCGCCAGCCCGACATTCCGGGCAATCTCTTCGCCATGTTGCTCTTGGTACTGGTCGTATCGCTGCTGGTGGCGCAGCCGGACCTCGGCCAGACCATGCTGACGACCGGCACCTGGGGCATCATGTTCTTCATGGCGGGGCTGCCATGGCTGTGGATCGTCGTGCTCGGAGCGGCCGGCGTCGGCGGCGTCTTTGCCGCCTATACGGTATTTCCGCACGTCGCCCTGCGTATCGACAAGTTCCTCACTGGCGAAGGCGACACGTTCCAGGTCGATATGGGCCGCGACGCATTGATCAATGGCGGCTGGTTCGGCGTCGGGCCGGGCGAGGGCACCGTCAAGCGGGTCATCCCCGACAGCCATGCCGATTTCGTCTTTTCGGTCGCGGGCGAGGAATTCGGATTGATCATGTGTTTCTTCATCATGTCCATCTTCGCCTTCATCGTGCTGCGCGGCCTCAACACGGCGCTGAAGGAGCATGACGATTTCACCCGCTATGCGGTCGGCGGCCTCGTCACCGTGTTCGGCCTGCAGGCAGTCATCAACATGTGCGTCAACCTGCAGCTGGTGCCGGCCAAGGGCATGACGCTGCCGTTCATCTCCTATGGCGGCTCTTCGCAGATTGCCATCGCCATCTCGATGGGAATGGTGCTGGCGCTGACGCGCAAGCGACCGGAAAAGCGCAAGCAGGTGGGCTTTGCCTTGCCACAGCGCGCCATGCCGGCGGAGTGACATGGCCAGAGGCGTTATCCTTCTCTCGGCGGGCGGAACCGGCGGACATCTGTTTCCGGCCGAGGCACTGGCGCATGAGTTGAACGCGCGTGGCTGGACGGTGCATCTGGCGACCGACGACCGCGCTGAGCGCTTTGCCGGCCACTTCCCGGCCGCCGCCATCCACCCGATCCAGTCCGCGACGCTGGGCTCCAAAAATCCTGTTGCCCTGCTTGGCGCTTTCTGGAAAATCTGGCGCGGCGTGCGCCAGGCGTCCGCCATCATCGGCAGGATCAAGCCCGACACCGTGGTCGGCTTTGGCGGCTATCCGACCTTGCCGCCGCTCTACGCCGCGACGCGGCGCAAGGTGCCGACGCTGATCCACGAGCAGAACGCGGTGATGGGACGCGCCAACCGGGCGCTGGCCAGCCGCGTCGATGCGATTGCCGGTGGCTTCCTGCCCCAAGACGAAAGCGCCGTCGGCGCCAAGACGGTGACGACAGGCAATCCGGTTCGCCCACAGGTGCTCGAAGCCGCAAAGACCGCCTACGTCGCCTCGGCCGGAGATGATCCCTTCCGCCTGCTGGTGTTCGGCGGCAGCCAGGGCGCGCAGTTCTTCTCCGATGCGGTGCCGGCGGCCGTCGCCTTGCTCCCCGACGCACTCCGCAAGCGGCTGGTGATCACGCAGCAGGCTCGGGCCGATGGTGTCGGGCGGGTGAAGGCGGCCTATGCAGCGCTTGGCGTCGGTGTCGAGGTCTCGCCCTTCTTCAGCGACATGGCGGCGCGTATAGCGGCCGCACAGTTGGTGATGTCGCGCTCCGGCGCGTCGACCGTCTCGGAAATCGCGGTCATCGGGCGGCCGGCGCTGCTGGTGCCCTATCCCTATGCGCTCGATCACGACCAGGCCGCGAACGCAGCCGCTCTTGCGGCCGCCGGCGGTGGCGAAGTGGAACCGCAATCCTCACTTTCGCCCGAGCGCATCGCGGCGCTGATCGGCGCCCTGATGGCCGAGCCCGAACGGCTCACGGCAATGGCTGCGGCGGCGAAGTCGGTCGGCAAACCGGACGCCGCACGGTTGCTCGCCGATCTCACAGAGGCTATTGCGTCCCGCAAAACCGTTTCGGATTTTAAGAAGGGAACGCACGCATGAAGATGCCGCAGACCATAGGCCTCGTGCATTTCATCGGCATTGGCGGCATCGGCATGAGTGGCATCGCCGAAGTGCTGCACAATCTCGGCTACAAGGTGCAGGGATCCGACCAGGCCGACAGCGCCAATGTGCAGCGGCTGCGCGACAAGGGGATCGAATGCTTTGTCGGCCACAGGGAAGAAAACCTCGGCGATGCCGAAGTGGTGGTTGTCTCGACGGCTATCAAGAAATCCAACCCCGAACTGAAGGCGGCACGGGAGAAATTGCTGCCGATCGTGCGCCGCGCCGAAATGCTGGCCGAACTGATGCGCTTCCGCCAGGCAGTGGCGATCGGCGGCACGCACGGCAAGACGACGACGACCTCGATGGTAGCGACGCTGCTCGAAGCCGGCGGGCTCGACCCGACCGTCATCAATGGCGGCATCATCAACGCCTATGGCACCAATGCGCGCATGGGGGACGGCGAGTGGATGGTGGTCGAAGCCGACGAGAGCGACGGGACCTTCCTCAAGCTGCCGGCCGATATCGCCGTCGTCACCAATATCGATCCCGAACATCTCGATCACTACGGCAGTTTCGAGAAGGTGCGCGAAGCCTTCCGCCAGTTCGTCGAGAACGTGCCGTTCTACGGCTTCGGCGTCATGTGCACCGACCACCCGGAGGTGCAGGCGCTGGTCGGCCGAATCGAGGATCGCCGCGTCATCACCTATGGCGAGAACGCGCAGGCCGACGTGCGCTTCACCAACCATCGCATGGCCGGCGCGACCTCGGAATTCGACGTGGTGATCCGCGACCGCAAGGGACGCGGCCAGACGACGATATCGGATCTGCGCCTGCCGATGCCCGGCCGCCACAACGTTTCCAATGCGACGGCGGCGATCGCGGTGGCGCATGAGCTCGGTCTGTCGGCCGAGGCGATCAAGAAAGGCCTGTCGTCCTTCGCCGGCGTCAAGCGTCGCTTCACCCAAACCGGCTCCTGGAATGGCGTCGAAGTGTTCGACGATTACGGCCACCATCCGGTCGAGATCGCTGCGGTGCTGAAAGCCGCGCGCAGCGCCACCAAGGGCCGCGTCATCGCCATTGCCCAGCCGCACCGTTTTACCCGGCTGCATGATCTGTTCAATGAGTTCTCCGCCTGCTTCAACGACGCCGACACGGTGATGGTGGCGCCGGTCTACGCCGCCGGCGAGGAGCCGATCGAAGGCGTGACCTCGGATGCGCTGGTGTCGCGCATTCGCGCCGGCGGCCATCGCGACGCGCGCTACATCGAGGGTCCGGAAGCAATAGCGCCTGTTGTCCGTGATCTGGCCAGGCCCGGCGACTTCGTCGTCTTCCTCGGCGCCGGCAACATCACGCAATGGGCCTATGCGCTGCCCAAGGAGCTGGCCGTCTCATGATGCAGGGCCAGGTGCTGATCGACAGACTTGGCGGCCGGCTTGCCGGCCTGCGCGGCCGCATCACGCCGAATGCCGAGATGGACAAGATCACCTGGTTCCGCGCCGGAGGACTGGCCGAGGCGCTCTTTCAGCCAGCGGACGAGGCGGATCTCGCTGCTTTCCTGAAAGTGGTTCCCGAAGAGATACCGCTGACCATAGTCGGCGTGGGCTCGAACTTGCTTGTGCGCGATGGGGGTATTCCGGGTTTCGTCATAAGGCTGTCGGCCAAGGGGTTCGGTGAAACCGAAATTGTTTCGCCGACATCGATCAAGGCTGGCGCGGCCACGCCCGACAAGCGCATCGCCGCGGTGGCGCTGGAAGCCGGCATCGGCGGCTTCCATTTCTACCACGGCATACCGGGCGCCATCGGCGGGGCGCTGAGGATGAACGCCGGCGCCAATGGCGTCGAGACGCGCGAGCGCGTCGTCGAGGTGCGTGCGCTCGACCGCAAAGGCAACGTCCAGACGCTGAGCAATGCCGATATGGGCTATGCCTACCGGCACTCGTCGGCACCGTCCGGGCTGATCTTCACCTCGGCGATTTTCGAGGGCTTTGCCGAGGACAAGGCAGTGATCAAGGCGGCGATGGACGCGGTGCAGAACCATCGCGAGACGGTGCAGCCGATCCGCGAGAAGACCGGTGGCTCGACCTTCAAGAATCCTGAAGGCACCTCAGCCTGGAAAGAGATCGACAAGGCAGGGTGCCGCGGCCTGCTGATCGGCGGCGCGCAGATGTCGCCCATGCACTGCAATTTCATGATCAACACCGGGACAGCGACCGGCTACGAACTCGAATATCTCGGCGAAACAGTGCGCACGCGGGTGCTCGAACATTCCGGCATCCGACTGCACTGGGAGATCAAGCGCATCGGGGACTTCCGCCCTGGACACGCCGTGCAGGAGTTTCTTGGGCAGTTGCTATAGCCATCGTTGAAGTTCAGGTGATGCATGAATTTCAACCGGTCAGGAATGACCGCGCGACCGTTGCTCCAAAGACTCAACAGCACGGTTTTCGCATCCATTTTCTCAGAAAGTGAATCTCTCGGAATCATAAGCACTTGCCAGTGAATCAACTCTCTGATTCTCTGCTCCAAAGCGTTTCCTGATTTGAGTCGTTCGACGCGTTTCCCGCGTTTTCCGTCTGGGGGGCAACCTGCCGGGAGACTCGGACTCAATGTTGCGGAAATCTTGGTTTTTGATCCGCCGTGAGAGGGGATGACGGGGAATGAAAAACAAGCATGTGGCCGTCCTGCTGGGTGGTTTCTCGTCCGAGCGGCCCGTGTCCCTGTCTTCGGGGAAGGCCTGTGCCGATGTGCTTGAGACGGAAGGCTATCAAGTCACGCGCGTCGATGTCGGGCGCGATGTCGGCTCCGTGCTTGCCGATCTCAGGCCCGATGTCGCCTTCAATGCGCTGCATGGTCCTTTTGGCGAGGACGGCACCATTCAGGGCATTCTCGAATATCTCGGCATTCCCTACACCCATTCCGGCGTGCTCGCCTCGGCGCTTGCGATGAACAAGGAGCAGTCGAAGAAAGTCGTGAAATTGGCCGGTGTCCCCGTCGCCGAATCGAAGGTCGCCAATCGCTTCGCCATTCAGAACAACCATCCGATGAAGCCGCCTTATGTGGTGAAGCCGGTCAATGAGGGGTCGAGCTTCGGCGTCGTGATCGTGCATGAGGGGCAGTCGCATCCGCCGCAGGTCATCGGCTCGTCCGAGTGGAAATATGGCGATACCGTCATGGTCGAGCGCTACATCCATGGGCGCGAGCTGACTTGTGCCGTCATGGGCGACGTGGCGCTTGGCGTCTGCGAGATCATCCCGACGGGCCATTCGTTCTATGACTACGATTCAAAATATGTCGCGGGCGGATCAAAACACGAATGCCCCGCAAAAGTTTCACCGAATATTTACCAAAAAATACAGACACTGGCGCTCAAGGCTCACCAAGCTGTCGGCTGTCGGGGCGTTTCCCGGTCGGACTTCCGTTATGACGATCGTCACTCCGAAAATGGCGAGGTTGTATGGCTCGAGGTCAATACCCAGCCGGGCATGACGCCGACGTCTCTGGTGCCTGAAATCGCCGCCCAGGCAGGGCATTCGTTCGGCGATCTGTTGAGTTGGATGGTGGAGGACGCTTCGTGTCTGCGTTGAAATGGGGGCAGGGCAAGGGGAAGGGCGTGGCCGGGCCGGCGCTGTTCAGCCTGCCATTGTCGTTCGACCATTTCGTGCTGCCGCGCGTGCTTCGCCGCCCGGTGCGTATCCTGGCGCGTCTGGGCGAGGGCGAATTCCAGGCGCCGCGCTTCTCCGCCGCGATCATGTCGGCAGTGCTCATTGCTTCGAGCGGCGCCTATGGCGCCTATCTCGGCGGTCATGCCGACGGCATCGTCCAGAGCATCACTGCCCGGACCGGCTTTGCCGTCGACCAGGTCAAGGTGGTCGGCAATCGCCAGACGTCCGAGATCGATATTCTCGACAGGCTCGAGCTCGATGGCTGGACGTCGCTGATCGGCTTCGATGCCGAGGCGGCGCGGGAACGCATCGCCACCTTGCCCTGGATCGAGGTCGCCGCGGTGCGCAAGGTCTATCCGCACACGTTGGAGGTGCGCGTCGAGGAGCGTCAGGCGTTCGCGCTTTGGCAGCAGGGCAGCGATCTCTCCGTCATCGAAAAAGACGGTGCCGTTATCGCGCCGTTCTCGGGTGGCAAGCAGGTGCTGCTGCCATTGCTGATCGGAGCCGGCGCGCCGGCCAAGGCGCCGGAATTCCTGGCGAAGATCGAAAAATACCCGGATCTCGCGACCCGCATCAGGGGCTATGTCCGTGTCGGCGATCGGCGCTGGGACCTGAAGCTGGACAATGGCATCACCGTCAAGCTCCCCGAGGATGGCGAGGATCAGGCACTCGCCGAACTCGTCGGCATGGACCATGACAAGGGGCTGTTGTCGCGCGATATCGCGGCCGTCGATATGCGGCTGTCGGACCGGCTGGTCGTGCAGCTGACGCCGGAGGCGGCGACTCAGCGCGAAGCCGCGCTCAACGAGAAACCGAAAACGCTGAAGCGCAAGCCGGAGACGAAGATATGAGCTGGCTTGGCGGTTCAGGCGATGCCTCGTCGCGCCGCTCCGGCACCTTGACGGTGCTGGATGTCGGTTCGAGCAAGGTCTGCTGCATGGTGGCGAAGCTGAAGCCGTGCGATGACGGCAAGCTGCTGCGCGGACGCTCGCACCGCATCCAGGTGATCGGCATCGGCCATCAGAAGTCGCAGGGCGTCAAATCGGGCGTCGTCATCGATCTCGATCGTGCCGAACATGCCATTCGTCTCTCCGTCGACGCCGCCGAGCGCATGGCCGGGCTGACGGTCGATTCGCTGATCGTGAACATGACCGCCGGCCGGCTGAAGAGCGAAGCTTTCTCGGCAACCATCAATCTCGGCGGCCATGAGGCCGACGAGGCCGACATCAAGCGGGTGCTCGGTGCCGGCGCCAAGCAGGCGCTGAAGACCGAGCGCGAGGTGGTCCATTCGCTCCCCGTCGGCTTCTCGCTCGACGCTGAGCGCGGCGTGCGCGATCCGCGCGGCATGGTCGGCGACACGCTTGGCGTCGACATGCATGTGCTGACCGGCGACGCCGCTCCGATGCGCAACCTGGAGCTCTCCATCAACCGCTCGCATCTTTCGGTCGAGCGCATGGTGGCGACGCCCTATGCCAGCGGGCTGGCGGCATTGGTCGACGACGAGCTGGAACTGGGCGCCGCCTGCATCGATATGGGCGGCGGCACGACGACGATCTCGGTGTTTTCGGAAGGCAAGTTCGTCCATGGCGACGCCATCGCCATCGGCGGCAACCACGTCACGCTGGACATGGCCAAGGGACTGTCCACCTCGCTCGATGCCGCCGAACGGCTGAAGGTGATGCATGGTTCGGCGTTGCCCGGCAGCGCCGATGACCGCGACCTGGTCTCGATCCAGCCGATCGGCGACGAGGGCGAAGTGCCGCTCCAGATTCCGCGCTCCGTCATGACGCGTATCGTGCGCGCCCGCATCGACGAGACGCTCGAGCTTTTGCGCGACCGGCTGAACAAGTCCGGCTACGGCAATGCGGTGGGCAAGCGCGTGGTGCTGACCGGCGGCGCCAGCCAGCTTGCCGGCCTGCCGGAAGCGGCGCGCCGCATCCTGGGGCGCAATGTGCGCATCGGCCGCCCGCTCGGCGTGGCGGGCCTGCCCGAAGCGGCGAAGGGGCCGGCCTTCTCGGCGGCCGTCGGTTTGTTGATCTATCCGCAGATGGCGAGCTTCGAGAGCCATCCGGCGAAAGGAATTTCCGGTCTCAGGATGACTGGAACAGGCGGAAAACTGCATCGCATGAGTCAGTGGTTGAGAGACAGTTTCTAATTGACGGGGACAGCCCCATAAGTGGCCGCGGCGGCGAAGCGGCAGGAAAGGCAAAGGACGGAGACAATGACCATCAATCTGCAAAAGCCGGACATCACCGAGCTTAAGCCACGCATCACCGTGTTCGGCGTCGGCGGCGGCGGCGGCAACGCCGTCAACAACATGATCACCGCCGGTCTGCGCGGCGTCGAGTTCGTTGTCGCCAACACCGACGCGCAGGCGCTGACCATGTCGAAAGCCGACCGGCTGATCCAGCTCGGCGCGCATGTCACCGAGGGGCTGGGCGCCGGATCCCAGCCTGAAGTGGGCCGCGCGGCAGCGGAAGAATGCATCGACGAGATCATCGATCACCTGTCCAACACCCATATGTGCTTCGTCACCGCGGGCATGGGCGGCGGCACGGGCACGGGAGCGGCGCCGGTCGTGGCGCGCGCCGCCCGCGAGAAGGGCATCCTCACTGTCGGCGTCGTCACCAAGCCGTTCCATTTCGAAGGCCAGCGCCGCATGAAGACGGCGGATTTCGGCATCGAGGAGCTGCAGAAATGCGTCGACACGCTGATCGTCATCCCTAACCAGAACCTGTTCCGGCTGGCCAATGACAAGACCACCTTCGCCGACGCGTTCGCCATGGCTGACCAGGTTCTCTATTCGGGTGTAGCCTGCATCACCGACCTGATGGTCAAGGAAGGCCTGATCAATCTCGACTTCGCCGACGTTCGTTCGGTGATGCGCGAGATGGGCAAGGCGATGATGGGCACCGGCGAGGCATCGGGCGAGGGCCGCGCGATGGCGGCCGCGGAAGCCGCGATCGCCAACCCGCTGCTCGACGAGACCTCGATGAAGGGCGCCAAGGGCCTGCTGATCTCGATCACCGGCGGCCGCGACCTGACGCTGTTCGAAGTCGACGAAGCGGCGACCCGCATCCGCGAGGAGGTCGACCAGGACGCCAACATCATCCTGGGCGCCACTTTCGACGAGGAGCTCGAAGGCGTCATCCGCGTCTCGGTTGTCGCCACCGGCATCGACAAGTCGGCGGCCGAAATCGCCGCCGCGCCGATCTCGATCCGCACCGCGCCGCAGAAGCCGGCCGCCCGCCCGGCCGTTGCCGCGGCGGAAAGCCGCCCCGCGCCGGTCCAGCAGGCTGCGTTCGAGCCGCGCGCCGCCGATCCGGTCGCGGAAGCGATCCAACTGGCCGAAGCAAACGCCGCGGCGATGGCACAAGCCCGTCCGGCGCCAATTGCCCATGCGGATGATTTCCGTCCGCAGAGCAAGATCTTCCAGGCTCCGCCGGCGCAGCCGCAACCGATGGTGCAGCCCGTGGTCCAGCAGATGCAGCCGGCGCCTCAGCCGCGCGAGATCCTGCGCGAAGTCCAGCAGCCGGTCGCGATGGCTCCCCAGCGCATGCCGCGCGTCGAGGACTTTCCGCCTGTCGTGAAGGCCGAGGTCGACGCCAAGAGCCGCCCGGCCGACCATGAGAACAGCGGACCGATGGGGCTCTTGAAGCGTCTGACCAACGGCCTGACGCGCCGCGAGGAAGAGCCTGCACGCCTGCAGCCGGCGCAGCCGCGCGAGCCCAAGCTGCGTCAGGCCGCACCGGAAGTGCGCCGTCTGGCAAGCCAGGACGCGCAGCTCTACGCGCCTCGTCGCGGCCAGCTCGACGACCAAGGCCGCCTGACGCCGCAGGCCAGGGCGACTCAGGAGGACGACCAGCTGGAAATTCCGGCGTTCCTGCGTCGCCAGGCCAACTGAGCGGTTAACGGGCTGTAACAATTGTTAACAGGCAAGCAAGGAATTGCTTGCCTGTTAACGTTTAAAAGAATGGAAATTCAAGCACTTAAGAGGCTATCCATACGTCGGTTGCGGTTACAAAGAGTAAGAAACCGTGATTTGGACTATCCCTGACGGGACATTATCTTCATTGCCTACCGTCGTCGGTTTGCCGGGATTTCGGGGGAAGTGACCTGGCCTGCCGATTTTTACAAGAGAGCCGCGCCCTCGGGCTGGAGAAGCGGACCTAGGCATTTCGGGCTTATGGGGATTGTCTTGCACGACTATCAGACGACAGTGAAGACGCGCGCGTCGCTTACGGGCACCGGCGTTCACAGCGGCAAGGAAGTTTCCATCAGCTTTCTCCCGGCGGATGCCGACACCGGCATCGTTTTCCAGCTTTTTAGTGAGAACGGGCAAGGTCGCGAGTTCCGCGCCCTGTTTTCCGAGATCGGCGCAACCGATCTGTGCACCATGCTCGGTGACCCCTCTGGCGAGCACATCGCCACGGTCGAGCACATCATGGCGGCGCTGTTCGGGCTCGGCATCGACAATGTCATCATCGAGATCGACGGCCATGAGGTCCCTATCCTCGACGGCAGCGCCATGGCGTTCGTCGAGGCCATAGACCAGGCCGGCATCGAAACGCTGTCGGTCAAGCGGCGCTACATCCGGATCGTCAAGCCGGTCCGCATCGAGAACGGCGCCTCCTGGGCTGAGTTCAGGCCCTATGACGGCACCCGCTTCGAGGTCGAGATCGATTTCGAAAGCCCGGCGATCGGCCGGCAGCTGTTCGCGTCCGACATCAATGCGGACATTTTCCGCCGCGACATCGCGCGCGCCCGCACCTTCGGCTTCATGAAGGACGTCGAGCGGCTGTGGGCCGCCGGCTATGCGCTGGGATCCTCGCTTGAGAATTCGCTGGTCATCGGTGACGACAACCGCGTCATCAACATGGGCGGCTTGCGCTACCCCAACGAGTTCGTACGCCATAAGACGCTGGACGCCATGGGCGACCTGGCACTGGCCGGGGCCCGCTTCATCGGCTGCTTCCGCTCCTATCGTGGCGGCCATAGGCTGAATGCGGCCGCCTTGCGGCGCGTGCTGTCGGACCGTACCGCGTTCGAGATCGTCGAAACGACCCGCCGCGAGCGCGGCCGTGCGGCCGAGATGAGCGCCGTCAACGCGCCTCTCTATGCGCCCTGGATGATCTGAGTCGCCGCCACTTTCCGGATACCATCGCAGCTCGCTCGTGTTGCATGAATGCATCATTTGCCGGCGAAATCGCAGGGATGCTCCGGCGCGGCCCGGCCGCCACAAAAATGTTCGATTGCCTAGACATAGCGTTGCCGGGCAAGGCGGTTATGGTTTATGGCTGCTGCCGTCGATAGTGCATGTCGCCTGGAAGTGGGGACCAGTTTTGGGGAAACGATATGCAACAGGCACTGAAATAACGCCGAAAGGGCGCAATCCAATCATGTTCTTCAAGCGAGTCGGTCAATTGAAAGCGCCGCAGCGGTCCGTTTTCCTGGCGCTTTCGGTGGTTGTTCCATCGCTCTTCCTGTCTGCTTGCATGTCGTCGGAAAAAGATATCGACCTGTCGACCTATGTCGACCAGACCGAGCCGGCCGACGTTCTCTACAACCAAGGGCTCGCCAATCTGAATGCCGGACGCCTCGACGAGGCGAGCAAGAAGTTCGACGCGGTCGACCGCCAGCATCCTTATTCGGAGTGGGCCCGCAAATCGATGGTGATGGGCGCGTTCGCCGACTATCGCAAGGGCAGCTACGACGAAGCGATCTCGTCGGCCAAGCGTTATCTGACGCTGTATCCGTCAACGGATGACGCGGCTTATGCGCAGTACATCATCGGCCTTAGCTACTACCGCCAGATCAAGGACGTGACGCAGGATCAGAAGGAAGCGCGCCAGACCGTGCAGACCATGCAGGATCTCGTGACGCGCTGGCCTAATTCAGAATATGTCGATGACGCCAAGGAAAAGATCCGCTTCGCCAACGACCAGCTCGCCGGCAAGGAGATGCAGATCGGCCGCTATTATCTCGAACGCCGCGAATACATCGCCGCGGTCAAGCGTTTCCGCAATGTGGTCGAGAATTATTCCAACACCCGCCACGTCGAGGAGGCGCTGGCGCGCCTGACCGAGAGCTATTATGCGATGGGCCTGACTTCGGAGGCGCAGACCGCCGCCGCCGTTCTCGGCACCAATTATCCCGACAGCCCATGGTACAAGGATTCCTACAAGCTCCTGCAGAGCAACGGGCTTGCGCCGCGCGAGAATGCCGGCTCGTGGATATCCAAGGCCGGGAAACTGATCACCGGCGCCTGATGCAGGCGTAACGATGCTTTCCAGGCTGTCGATCCGCGATATCGTCCTGATCGAGAAGCTGGATATCGACTTCCAGCCCGGTCTCTCGGTGCTGACGGGCGAGACCGGCGCCGGAAAATCCATCCTGCTCGACGCCCTGTCGTTGGCGCTTGGGGCTCGCGGTGACGCTTCCCTGGTGCGCCACGGCGCGGCACAGGGCCAGGTGATTGCCGTGTTCGACGTGCCGCGCAACCATCCGGTGCGCGCGCTGCTTGCCGAGAATGCCATCGAGGACGACGGCGACATCATCCTGCGCCGCTTGCAGACGGCGGACGGCCGCACTCGCGTCTTCGTCAACGATCAGCCGTCCAGCGTGACGCTGATGCGCGACGTCGGCCGCGCGCTGGTCGAGATCCACGGCCAGCATGACGAACGCGCCCTTGTCGATCCCGGCGCGCATCGCGACGTGCTCGACGCCTTCGGCGGCCATCTCGGCGCCGTCCGGTCGACGGCCGAGGCCTGGCGGCACTGGCGCGCCTGCGAGCAGGAGCTCTCGCGCCATCGTGCCAAGGTGGCGGCGGCGGCGCGCGAAGCGGACTACCTGCGCGCAGCGGTCACGGAGCTGACCAAGCTCGATCCGCAGCCGGGTGAGGAGACTGAGCTTGCCGACTTGCGCGCCCACATGATGCGGGCCGAGAAGATCGCCTCCGAAATCCACGACGCGCAGGACGTGCTTTCGGGTCCATCCTCGCCCTTGCCGCAACTGGCCAGCCTGCTCAGGCGGTTGCAGCGCAAGGCCGGCGAGGCCCCCGGGCTGCTCGACGAAGTGGTCAAGTCGCTGGATGAGGCGATGCTGTCGCTCGACGCGGCGCAGTCGGGTGTCGAGGCGGCTTTGCGCGCCACCGAATATGATCCACAGCGGCTGGAAAAGGCGGAAGAGCGATTGTTTTCGCTGCGCGCGGCATCGCGCAAGCACAGCGTTGCCGTCGATGATTTGGCGCAATTGCGCGACACGATGGTTGCCGATCTTGCCGATCTCGATGCCGGCGAGGAGCGCCTTCATGGGCTGGAAAAGCAGGCGGCCGCAGCGCGCGAAGCCTATGATATCGCCGCCGCGCAGTTGTCCTCGCTTCGCCATGCCGCGGCGGTCGGGCTGACAAAGACGGTGATGGCCGAACTGCCGGCGCTTAAGCTCGAACGCGCCGCCTTCATCGTCGAGATGAAGAGCGAGGCCGAGAGCCGCATGGAAGAGGGCATCGACCAGATCGAGTTCTGGGTGCGCACCAATCCCGGCACCCGGCCCGGGCCGATGATGAAGGTTGCTTCCGGCGGCGAGCTTTCGCGCTTCCTGCTGGCGCTGAAGGTGGCGCTGGCCGACCGGGGCTCGGCGCCAACGCTGGTCTTCGATGAAATCGACACAGGGGTGGGCGGCGCCGTCGCGGATGCCATCGGCCAGCGGCTGGCAAGATTGTCCAGGCGCGTGCAGGTGCTCTCGGTCACCCATGCGCCGCAGGTGGCGGCCCGCGCGGCGACGCACTTCCTGATCTCCAAATCCGGCAGCACCGACAAGGTCGCGACCGGCATCGCCGAAATGGACCGGGCGGCGCGCCAGGAAGAGATCGCGCGCATGCTGGCCGGCGCCACCATCACCGACGAAGCGCGCGCGGCCGCCGAGAGATTGCTGCGGGAGAATACGGCGGCTGCCTGAAAGCTCGTTTCCCGTGAAGGCGAGTCAGGATATGGCTGCATCCTGCTGTTCAGGAATGATTTTTTCGCAGGCCGGCTCCCTCCTGCCAAATCCTGATTTATAGTGGCGCCCAACCAAAGTGCGCCGCGCCTTGGTTATTGTTTTGCGCATGTCGTTGCCCCAAAATCGCACCATATTTTGGGCGGCGTGCATTGGTCAGGGAAGCCGTGCGATGTCTGAAAGACCAGTCGATTCGCTCAGTGAGAGCGAAGCCGAAGCGGAGCTGAAGCGCCTGGCGCAGGAGATCGCGGAGCACGACCGCCGCTACCATACCGAGGACGCGCCTGTTATCACCGACGCCGCCTATGATGCGCTGACCCGGCGCAACTTCGCCATCGAGCAGCGCTTTCCCGCCCTGGTGCGCGAGGATTCGCCATCGCGCAGGGTCGGTGCCGCGCCGGCGGAAGGCTTTGCCAAGGTGCGCCATGCCGTGCCCATGCTCAGCCTCGCCAAGGCCTATACCGACGAGGACGTCGCCGATTTCATCGAACGCGGCCGGCGCTTCTTCGACCGCGACAAGGATCTCGACATCGCCTTCACGGCCGAACCGAAGATCGACGGCCTGTCGGCCTCGCTGCGTTACGAGAACGGCGTGTTCGTGCAGGGCGCAACGCGCGGCGATGGCGCTGTCGGCGAAGACATCACCGCCAATCTGAGGACCATCGCCGATATTCCCGGCAGGCTGAAAGGCTCGGGCTGGCCCGAAATCATCGAGATACGCGGCGAGGTCTACATGACCTATGCCGAATTCGAGGCGCTGAAGCAGCGCTCAGCGGCCGCCGGCGGCCAGGACTATGTCAATCCGCGCAATACGGCGGCTGGGTCGCTGCGCCAGAAGGATCCATCGGTCACCGCCAGCCGGAACCTCAAATTCTTTGCCTATGCCTGGGGCTACACGACAGCCGACCCCGCTCCGACACAATACGATTCGGTGCAGAAATTCGCGGAATGGGGCTTCAAAGTCAGCCCGCTGATGGTGCGGGCGAGGTCGGTCGGCGAGCTGATCGCGCATTATCACCGCATCGAGGAACAGCGTTCTTCCTTGGGCTACGACATCGACGGCGTCGTCTACAAGGTCGACCAACTGGAGTTGCAGCGCCGGTGGGGCTTCGTCACCGGCGAACCGCGCTGGGCCATCGCGCACAAATTTCCGGCCGAACAGGCGATGACGACCGTGCAGAAGATCGATATCCAGGTCGGGCGCACCGGCACGCTGGCGCCGGTGGCGAGGCTTGCGCCCGTGACAGTCGGGGGCGTCGTGGTCGAGAACGTCACGCTGCACAACGAAGACTATATCAAGGGTTTCGACAGCAACGGCCAGCCGATCCGCGACGGCATCGACGTGCGCATCGGCGACACCGTGGTGATCCAGCGGGCAGGGGACGTCATCCCGCAGATCGTCAGTGTCGTCGTCGACAAGCGTCCGCCGGATGCCGTGCCTTACGAATTCCCACATACTTGCCCGATCTGCGGCTCGCCGGCGACGCGCGAAATCAACGAGAAGACCGGCAAGGAGGATTCCCGCAGGCGTTGCACGGGCGAACTGATCTGCCCCGCGCAAGCCGTGGAAGGGCTGCGCCACTTCGTGTCGCGCGGGGCCATGGATATCGAGGGACTAGGCGCGGAAAACATCGACCTGTTCTTCAATGCGGGCCTGGTCAAGACGGCCGCCGACATCTTCACGCTCAGGGATCGGCGTCCCGCCGTCACCAAGGCGCTGGCCGAGCGGCGCGAGGAGCAGGCGAGGCAGCGCGAGGCGGCGTCGGGCAAGACGCGCAAGAACGTGCGCAGCGTCGAGGACCGCAACTATGAAGGGTTGGACAAGCTCTTTGCGGCGATCGATTCGCGCCGCGAACCCGAGCTCGACCGCTTCATCTTTGCGCTTGGGATCCGCCATATCGGCGAAACGACGGCGGCCGTGCTTGCCCGGACGTTTTCGACAATCGAGGAACTGATCCGCGTCGGCAAGGAGACCGCGGCGGCTGACGATCCGCATAGTGTCTTCCCGTCGATCAACGGCATCGGCGACACGGTGATCAACGCGCTGGCCGATTTCTTCGGCAATGAGCGCAATGACGACGTGCTTGAGGCGCTGCTTAAGCAGGTCAGGCCGAAGCCGTATGTCGTCACCGTCTCGGCCGACAGCGTGGTCGCCGGCAAGACCATCGTGTTCACGGGCTCGCTGGAAAAGATGACGCGCTCCGAAGCCAAGGCGATGGCCGAACGGCTGGGCGCGAAGGTGGCGGGCTCGGTTTCGGCCAAGACCGATCTGGTGGTGGCGGGGCCCGGCGCCGGCTCGAAACTCAAGCTTGCCAGTGAACTCGGCATCGAGGTCATAGACGAGGACGCGTGGCTGCAGCGGATCGGCAAGGCATGATGTCAGGCGAATTCAAGGGGTTCGGCCAGAAGGCTATTCCGTTCCTGAAGGCACTTGATTTCCACCAGAGCCGCGAGTGGTTCGTAGAGAATCGCGACCTGTTCGAACAGGAATTGCGCGATCCGCTGGGCGATCTGGTGGAGACGCTCACACGCCGTTTCGGCGAGGCCGGGCTCGGCCTCAAGGGCGACCGCAAGAAATCACTGTTCCGGATCAACCGGGACGTGCGCTTCGCCAAGGACAAGCGGCCTTACAACCGGCATCTGTCGGCGATCCTGTCGCCCGACGGCACCAAGATGGAGCAGGGCGTGTTCTATGTCCATGTCGGGCTGGAACGCTGCTTCGCCGACATTGCCTGGTGGCAGCCCGCCCCGGAACTGTTGCTCGCCATGCGCAAGGCCATCGCGGCAAGGCCGGACAGGTTCCGCGCCCTGGTGGGCGCCTTGAAGAAGAACGGTCTGGAATTCGAGACGGAAGGCCGCATGAAGCGCACGCCGCGAGGCTTCGAGCATGTCGGCGATTCCGATCTGACCGAGGCCATCCGCAACCGTCATTTCTACGTCCAGCATGTCATCGATCCGACGGGGATCCACACGGCGGCGCTGGTCGACGAGCTGGTCGATTTCACCATGCGCGCCAAGCCGCTGCTCGATTGGGGGAGGGCGATCGAGGGCAAGGTGGCGCAGGGCTAGGATTGGTCCTGGCAATCATTTCCGCTGATTGTTGGGCTCAACCGAATTCGTGTGACAAGGCGGGCCACGCTACCTAGATCAGGCCATTCTCCTGGGAGTTATCCATGGTGTCGGATGCAATTTCCGAGAACGGCGCAAAGGGCGATTTCTGGCAAGGCGTGCGGCTTTCCATGCCGGTCGTTGTGGCGTCGGCGCCGTTCGGGGTGCTGTTCGGGGCGCTGGCCGTCGACAATGGCTTATCGGTGTTCGAAGCCTTCCTGATGAGTGCGATGATCTTCGGCGGCGCCAGCCAGATGGTCGGCATCGAGCTGTTCGGCCAGCATGTCGCGCCGTGGCTGATCGTGCTGTCGATCTTCGCCGTCAATTTTCGCCACGTGCTCTATTCGGCCGGTATCGGCCGGCGCATAGCGCACTGGCCCGTGGTCAGCCAAGCGCTCGGCTTCTTCATCCTCACCGATCCGCAATTCGCCGTCGCCGAGGCGAGGGCGCAATCCGGCGAGACGGTCGGCTTCGCCTGGTATCTCGGGCTCGGCCTGCCGGTCTATGTATTCTGGGTGATCGAAAGCGCGCTCGGCGCGGTGTTCGGCAAGCTCATCCCCGACACGCATGCGCTGGGCATCGATTTCCTGCTGCCGATCTATTTCCTTGGCCTGGTGATGGGCTTCCGCAAGCGGCCGTTGTGGCTGCCGGTGGTCGTCGCCAGTGCTTGCGCCTCGATCGTCGCCTACAAGACGGTAGGTTCGCCCTGGCACGTCTCGATCGGCGCCATCGCCGGCATGCTGCTGGCCGTCATCCTGCCGCCCCACCACTCAGGCGTGAAGGCACGGCCATGAGCACGACGTTCTGGATCATCATCGCCGGCGCGATCGCCACTTATCTTACGCGGATCGGCGGGCATCTGGTCATCTCGCGCTTCGACAATATCCATCCGCGCGTCGAGGCCGGCCTCAACGCGGTGCCGGCGGCGGTGCTGACGACATTGGTGGCGCCGGAACTGTTGAATGCCGGACCGGCGGAATGGGCGGCATTGGTTGTCACCGCCATGGTTTCGCTGCGCGGCGGGCTGATGGCGATGTTTTTGGCTGGTGCGGCGATGCTGATCCTGGCGCGGCAGTTCGTGGGGTAGAGTTCCGGGCGCGATCGTTCGAACGCTGGCGCCGCCTTAGACGCACTCAAATCTTAGCGCCATGCGGTAACGGCGCCGTTGCCTTTTCCAGCCAGGCCAGCGTCTCGCCGTCGAGCATCGGGCCGATCTCGGCCAGCACGCGGGCGTGGTAGGTGTCGAGCCAATGCAGCTCGTCGCGGGTCAACAAATCCGAGCGCACCAGCCTGACATCGATCGGCGCCAGGGTCAGCGTCTCGAAACCGTGCATGGCGATGTCGCCGCCGTCGATCTGCTCGGCCGGCGTCACCAAGATGAGGTTCTCGATGCGGATGCCGTAAGAACCTTCCTTGTAATAGCCCGGCTCGTTGGACAGCATCATGCCTTCGAGCAGCTTTTCGGTGCCCGTGCGGGCGATGCGTTGCGGGCCTTCGTGCACCGCCAGATAAGAGCCGACGCCATGGCCGGTGCCGTGGGCGAAGTCGCAGCCGTGCTTCCACAGCGCCATGCGGGCGACGGCGTCGATTTCCGAGCCGCGCGTGCCGGCGGGGAAACGCAGCGTGGAAATGCCGATCATGCCTTTCAGCACGAGCGTGAAGCGTTCGCGCATTTCCTCGGTCGGCTGGCCGATCGGCATGGTGCGGGTGATGTCGGTGGTGCCGTCCTGATATTGGGCGCCGGAATCGAGCAGGAACAGCTCGCCGGCCTGGAGCTTGCGGCTGGTGGCGCGTGAGACGCGGTAGTGCATGATGGCGCCATTCGGGCCGGCGCCCGAAATGGTGTCGAAGGAGACGTCGCGCAGCGGCATTTGCGTTTCCTCGCCGGTCTGCCGGCGCGTCTCTTCCAGCCGGGTGACGACCGCGATCTCGTCGAGCGAGCCGGGCTTCTGGCGGTCGAGCCAGCACAAAAGCTTCGCCACCGCCGCGCCATCGCGCCGATGCGCGGCGCGCGAGCCGTTGATCTCGGCCTGGTTCTTGGTGGCGCGCGGGATGCGGGCCGGGTCGGGAGCGGCAATCACCTCGCCGCCATTGTCCTCGACCAGCATGCGCAGCCTGTAGGCGGCCAAAACGGGGTCTAGCGCGATTTTCGCGCCGCTCTTGGCCAGCGCCACGACCGCGGCCTCGAATTCACCGGGCTCATGGGGCTCGGCAAGCTGGGTGACATACGCCGCAACCTGGCGCGAGAATTTTCGGCTGTCCATGAATAGCCGGTGCCGTCCGTCGGCAGCGAGGACAGCGAAGCCGAGCGCCAGCGGCGTGTGCGGTACGTCGCCGCCACGGATGTTGAAGGCCCAGGCAATCGAGGAGGGATCCGTCAGCACCGCATGGGTGGCGCCCTCCTGGCCGATCGCCGCCGCCAGCCGCGCCAGCTTGTCCTTGGCGAGCTCGCCGGCAAAACCGATGGGATGGAGTTCGACAGGAGCGACCGGTGCATCCGGCTGATCCTTCCAGATTATGTCGATCGGGTTCGCCTCGAGCGGCACCAGCACGGCGCCGGTCTTTTCGGCCGAGGCCCGCAGCGCCTTGACCTCGCCGATCGTGTGCAGCCAGGGGTCGAAGCCGAGCCGCGCGCCCTTGCCGAGGTTATCCTTGAGCCAATTTGCAGGCGGATTGTCGACCAGGCTCTCGATCGAGAAGATACCGAGATCAACCTCGCCGCGCACCTGCAGCGTGTAGCGTCCGTCGACGAAGATGAAGGCGCGGTCGCGCAGGATGATGGCAACGCCGGCGGAGCCGCTGAAGCCGGTCAGCCATTTTAGCCGCGCCGAGCGGTCGGCGACATATTCGCCCTGATGCTCGTCGGCGCGGGGAACGACAAATCCATCCAGGCCGTTTTCCGCCAGCCATTGGCGCAGCAGCGCCACGCGCGGTCTGCCGACGGCCGGATTGCCAGCGGAATCAAAGGTCTGGAACATGGTGGCGTCTCCCTCGGATAGTGCCCGACCGTAGCGCATGGAGCTGGAAACCGGAATCGATTTCAGCAGGGCCAGACGGGGCCGCGTCACCGTTTGAGATGGATCGTCACCCAGCCTTCGCGGTGCAGCGTTCTGACATGGCGAAAGCTCTGGCCGACATAGGCGGAGATCACCGCGTCGCGCTGCCGGTCGAGGATGCCTGACAGCACCAGCGAGCCGCCGAGGCTGATGTGTCGCGCCATTTCCGGCGCAAGCCGCATCAGCGGCCGCGCCAATATGTTGGCGACGATCAGGTCGAAAGGCGCACGCCTGGCAAAGATCGGATGGTGGAATCCGGGCGCGGTCACCGTCTCCACCAGCGCCTTTACGTGGTTGAGCCGCGCATTGGCGGCGGCAACGCTTACCGCCACCGGATCGATGTCGGTCGCCAGCACGGGAATATGGAAGAGCTTGGCCACAGCGATGGCCAGCACCGCGCTGCCGGTGCCGAGGTCGAGCGCGTTGCGCGGCCGCTCGCGCCGCGTCACCTTTTCCAGCATTTCCAGGCAACCGGCGGTGGTGCCGTGATGGCCGGTGCCGAAGGCCAGCCCCGCTTCGATCTCGATGGCAAGCTCGCCACTGTGGCGTTTGCGGCGGTCGTGCGCGCCATGCACGAAGAAACGGCCGGCACGCACCGGTTTCAGCCCTTCCAGCGAGCGCGCCACCCAGTCGATATCGGGCAAGGTCTCGCGCTCGACCGGCCTGGACAGGGCTAGCCCTGCCAGAACGTCCTTCACCCGCGCCTCGACCGCATCGACATCGCCGTCGGCATAGAGAGAGACTTCATGAATGTCCGCGTCCTCATCGACCTCCAGCACGGCGATTGGCAAGCCTTCGTCCTCGAAGGCGGCATCGAGGGCGGCGAAAATTCTGGTGGATTCGATCTTGCCGGCGGTGAAATGGAGCCGCGTCTGGGTCATGAATTTCGCATCAGCCCTTGGCCGCGAGGCGTTTGAGCTTTTCCACGGCGGTGTCGGCGCTTTCGCCATAGGCGATCGTGCCGGCGAAATCGCCCTTGCCGTTGAGCAGCAGCACCGAGGCGGTATGGTCCATCGTGTAGTCGCCGTCGCCGGTGTCGACCTTCTTCCAGTAGATGCCGAAGGACTTCGCCATGGCGTGGACCTTGTCCGGGTCGCCCGATATGCCGGTGATGCGGTCAGAGAAATTGCTGACATAGGCGTTCATGACCGCGGGGGTGTCGCGCTCCGGATCGACCGAGACGAAATAGGCATGCAGGTTCTTGCCGTCGTCGCCAAGCGTCTTCAGCCAGCCGGACAGTTCGAACAGCGTGGTCGGGCAGACCTCTGGGCAATGGGTGAAGCCGAAGAAGACGACGCTGGGGTGGCCCCGGAAGGCGGCCTCGGTGATCGGCGCGCCTTTCTGGTCGACCAGTGTAAAGGCGGCACCGTAGGGTTCGCCGCCATAGAGGGGCAAATACGACTTGACCGTCATCGCGCCTATCCCCACCGCCATCAGCACGAGGATGCCAATGAGGATGAAGCGCATTAATGGTGAAGCGTCTTTATACATTTTGGCCTGCTAGTTACGAAATTGGGGGCTCTGTAACGTCGGGCTCAAACCCAGGATGTTTCAGATTCACCAAGCATGATCATAGTGCCTTGGTCAAACCCGCGCAAAGTGCCGCGTTGCCGCAACCGTATATCCTGTCAACGTACCTGCTTGCAAAGCCGGACTGCTCGCCCCACCTGTGACCGGCAACTCGAAGCGCAGGAGGCTGTCTTGCAACGACTGATTGGGCGAAATCTGATCGGCGGCGCTCTGGCCGCGTGCCTTGTCCTTGGCGCCGGTGCCGCAGTCGCCGATGAAGTCGGCAAGGTCGGCGTCGACTGGCTCGGCAACGACATCATCGTCGAAGCGATCAAGGACCCAAAGGTGGACGGCGTCACCTGCCACGTGTCCTATTTCGACCGCGGCATCATCGACCGTCTGCACAAGGGCAACTGGTTCGAGGATCCTTCCGATTCCTCGATTTCGTGCCGCCAGACCGGTCCGATTACCATCGGCGACATCGACATGAGCGAAGGCGGCGAGGAGGTGTTCAAGCAAGGCATCAGCCTGATCTGGAAGAAGCAGGTGGTGAACCGCATCTACGACAAGGCCAACGAGACGCTGATCTACCTCTCGCATTCGCGCCAGGTGCAGAACGGCTCGGCCAAAATGTCGGTCACCACCGTGCCGCTCTATGGCCAGAACGTGGTGTGGACCAAGGGCAAACCGAAATAGATGGATCCGGTTCTTTCGTGCAATTGACGTGGCCGACAATTGCTCCCGACTTGCGGGAGCTATTGCCCTGACGTAAAGCCGCCCGCATGGACCGTTCCGAAAATCTCGTGCTGAAAGATCCTGAGCCGCGTATCCATCCGACGGCGGAGTTGAAAGCATGCAAGCTCGGTCGCTACGCCTCGATCGGCGAGCGGGTGGTGCTGCGCGAAGTGAGCGTCGGCGATTTTTCCTATTTCGAGCGGCACGCCGAGGCGATCTACACGAACATCGGCAAATTCTGCTCGATTGCCGCCAACAGCCGCATCAATGCGCTGGATCATCCGATCGAGCGACTGACCCAGCACAAGGTCAGCTACCGGCCCAACGAATATTTCCGCTGGCTGGGCGTCGATGCCGTCTTCCGCGAACGGCGCCAGGCGAAGGCGGTGAGCATCGGCCATGACGTGTGGATCGGCCACGGGGCCGTGATCATGCCCGGCCTCACCATCGGCAATGGCGCCGTCGTCGGCGCCAATGCCGTCGTCACGCATGACGTGCCGCCCTATACGATCGTCGCCGGTGTGCCGGCCAAGCCGCTTCGGCCGCGCTTCACAGCCGATATCGCGGCGCGGATCGAGGCTCTCGCCTGGTGGGACTGGCCGGTCGAAAAGCTCGCCAGCGCCGTTCCCGACATGCAGGCCATGACCATCGAGACCTTCCTGGATCGCTGGGAAAATCACGCCGCGTGAGTGACGCCGGCGCGGCTGAAGAGCACGCGCATTTGCGCCAAAGGCGCGCTTCAGGGAACCACTGTGTGAGCGCTCCGGACTGAACCCCTTCCGTCATGCGGGGGTGGCGCAACGGAAGGGGCTGGAGGTAAACCGCTGTGAAGCGGAAGGAACAGGCTGTTTTGCCTGCACCGTTACTGTGACACCAAACCGATAAAGTGTGTTGTCCTTCCGATTCCCTTGATGCGTGCATTCGATTGCGGCGGTTGTATTTCTTTCCGATGGGAACCCGATATGGCCGCCGGTTGTTCCTTCCGGCGTACCGCACGGCGCGGTGCTGTTTGAGGGACCCCATGATCGAGAAGCTCTTCACCAAAATCGCCAACCGGGTAGCCCACCTTGCGGGGCTGTCGCCGACATTCGCACTCTGCTGCCTGATCGTCATCATCTGGGCAGTAAGCGGCCCACTCTTCGCCTTCTCGGACACTTGGCAACTGGTGATCAACACCGGGACGACGATCATCACCTTCCTGATGGTGTTTCTCATCCAAAACACCCAGAATCGAGACGGCGCGGCAATCCAGGCCAAACTGGACGAGTTGATCCGGGTCAGCGAAGCCAAGAACACCTTCATCGGTATCGAGCATCTGACCGAAGCCGAGGTCCAGGAGATCCGTGCCAAATGCGAGCGGGCAGCGAAGCGGCATGACGAGAAAATCGCGGCCGTAGCTGCCAAGAAAGCCGTGGCGTCAAAGAGCAAACCGAAAAAGCAGGTGGCTCGAAGCACCGGCTGAAACCGGTTAACCCCCAAGGGTTCCGTCGTTGCTCGAATGCGACCCGATCCGAACACCGGCTCTCATTTTTCGGACATGCTCATTGCTTCATGAATGCCGCGAAGGCATCCTTGTGGTCGGGGTGCCAGCGCGACAGAGCAGGGCGGTTTTCGATGATGTCGCCGATCGCCCAGGCCATGCGTTTCTCATCCAGCGGACGCGTCACCTCGTTGTCAGGGCACAGGATGTAGAAGTCGCGCTTTGTCAGGGATTCCAGCATGAAATCAATGACCTGTTCGCCGGTCCAGGCGTCGGCCGGCTTCTCGGTCGCACCCTCGGTCAGGCCGGTATAGGTGAAGCCCGGGATCAGCAGATGCGCCGACAGATGGGCACCCGGTTCGTTGCGCAGGGCATGCGCCAGTCCCTCGGTAAAGGTCTTCACGCCGGCCTTGGAGACGTTGTAGGCAAGGTTTCCAGGCGGCGTGGTGATGCCTTGCTTGGAGCCGGTGTTGACGATCAGGCCCGGCTGGCGGGCCGCCAGCATGCGGGGCACGAAGGCTTCGACGCCATGCACGACACCCCAGAAATTGATGTCCAGCAGCTGCTTCCAAGCGTCGCGGTTCTCCCACGGCTTACCCGGGTTGTTGCCGACACCAGCATTGTTCATCAGCAGCGACACATTGCCGAAGGCGCCAAAGGCTCTTTCGGCGAGACGATCCACGTCTTGTGCCTTCGAAACATCGGCGGCGACGGCCAGCACGGCATCGTCGCCGGCGATCGCGGACACAATACGGGCCGCATCCTCAAGACGCGGGCCGGCGACATCGGCAAGCACGATCTTCATGCCCATGAGAGCCAGCCGCTTCGCGGCGGCAAGACCAATGCCGCTGGCAGCGCCGGTAATGACTGCGGCATTGCCCGAACCAAGCGCGGGCAAAGCGGTCTGGAGTTCTGCGTCGGTCAGCATGGGCGGCGGATTCCTTCTTGCGATGGCGCCGAACTTAGCGCCGGAGCGGGCTGGCGCAAGCCTCCACGCGCCTGGCTGCGCTTCAGCAGCCTGCTGGGCCGGGTTGACCGGTCCAGCCGAGACTGCGCATGGTGCCTCGCAAAAAGGAGATTTCCCGATTGACGGACTGGATCGAAATCCTGAAGCAGCAGACCACCATCGGCGATCAGATGAACCGCGAAGTGCCGCAGATGCTGGCAAACCCCGAGATCAACGAAGCACAGGTGAAGACGCTGTTTTCCGCCTTGGAAAAACAGGCGGATTTCGTCGAGAAGCTGCGCATGGCGCTGGAAAAGTTCGGCCATGACTTTGCGGTCATCAAGGCGGCGGAACGGCTGGAAGAGCGCTACGCCGATCTTGCCGCGTCGGTGGCCGAGAAGCTGAAAGCGATGCGCGAATAGATCCCTATTTTTCGATCACGCGTGCGAAACGCCGGTCCGGCACAAGCCAGACCAGGGCAACCAGTACATAGATCGCGACGCCGATCCACTGGCTGATGAAGGTCAGCGGGATGGCGCAGAGATAGGCGACAAGCGAGATCTTGCCCTTGCGGTCGTTGCCGATCGCCCTGGCAAAGGCCGTATCGTTGCCGTGCAATCGGTGAAGCGTCACGACGAGAATGAAGTAGGCGATGGCGCACAGCGCAAGATCGGCGCCGTAGACGGCGACCGGCACCGGCGCGAAATGGTTTTCGCCCATGAAGGCCGTCGTCACCGGCATCAGCGACAGCCAGAACAGGAGATTGAGGTTCGCCCACAACACGCGGCCGTCGACCCGCTGCACGGTGTGGAACATATTGTGCAAATTGTTCCAGTAAAGGCCGACGTTGATGAAGGACAGCACGTAGCTGAAGAAGATCGGCCATAGCGGCAGCAAGGCCGAGAGATCCTCGCCGTGCGGCACCTTCAGTTCAAGCACCATGATGGTGATGATGATGGCCACGACGCCGTCGGTGAATGCCTCGACCCTGCCTTTGCCCATGATTTGCGCCCTATGTCCGGTGTCGATCGTTGAAGATGGTAAATCGTTAGCTGATGTTGTCAGGCCGATAAACGCCATCCGGGGAATTTCTCAACTATATCAGGGGAAACTCTCCCGCCAGGCCGGCTCGCGGCAATGGTTTGCTGTGGCAAATTGTTGACTTTTCTTGCCACAGTCCTCCATCGAAGACAGCCTCGGCTGAATCACATAAGGCCGAGCGATCGAATGGAGTGACTGATGAGATTTCGATTTCTGCTCTGCCTCGCGACCATTCTGGCCGCCATCCTCGGCACGTCGGCCGCCGCGTTCGCCTACAGCGCCCACACCACCACCAACCTCAACGTGCGCTCCGGGCCCGGGGCGGGATATGCCAAGGTGGGGACGCTGCCAGTCGGCTACAGGGTGAACGTCACCGGCTGCCAGCCGGGTTGGTGCAGAATCCATGGCGGCGGCCTCAGCGGCTGGGCCAGTTCCGGCTATCTCTCGCGGGCCCATGTCGTTCGCCCGCCAGTGATCATCGTGCGCCCGCCGCATCGTCCGCCGCACTGGCAGCATCGGCCGCACCGTCCTCCGCACCATCGCCCGCCGCACAAACCGCGTCCCGGGAAGTGCAAGATCGCACCGGGTTTCTCCTGCAAATAGCGGATTTTAGCGGGGTCACACGACAGGATGTCGTGACGGATCGGAACCATCGGCTCCGATTCGGGCCTGTTCAGGCGGCGGGTTTCGGGGCAACGTCCGTCATGCTGTCAGGAGCCCGCCGGCCGGCCGGAACGTCGGGAGTAAGGGCGCGTTAAGGTCGCGATCCCTGAACCGATGAAGAGGTTTGGCCATGGCCATTCGTGACTTGGCGCATACGCGCAACGAAGCAGGCGGCGAGGCTCTCGCAATTCCGGTGGTTGCCACAATGATCGCCGTTCTGTTTGCCGGCAGCACGGTGCTGACGCCGCTGTACATCATCTACAAGCAGCAATTCGGCTTTTCACAGATCACGCTGACGCTGGTCTACGCGGTCTATGTCGTCGGCAATCTCGGCGCCCTGCTGATGTTGGGCGGCGCGTCGGATGTCGTTGGGCGCCGGCCTGCCGCTCTCGCGGCCATGATCGTCGCCGTCGCCAGCGCGCTTGTCTTTCTGTTCGCCAACAATGTCGTTCTGCTCGATGTGGCGCGCGTCCTGAGCGGGCTTGGCATCGGTGTCGGCGCGGGGACCGGAACGGCATGGATCGCCGAGCTTCTCCCCGGCGCTGACAAGGCGCGCGCCAGCGTCATTGCTACCAGCACCAATTTCCTGGGCCTCGGTTTCGGCGCACTCGTTTCGGGACTGTTGGCGCAGTATGAACCGTGGCCCTTGCGCCTGGTCTTCATCGTTTATCTGGCGGCGCTTGTATTCGTCTTCATCCTGGTCTGGCGTACACGCGAAACGGTGGCGGAGCCTGGCGGCCTCGGGCAGATTTCCATGCGGCCGCACTTTGCCGTGCCGGATGAAATCCGCGCGCGCTTCGTCGCGCCGGCGGTGACCGGTTTCGGCGCCATGGCGCTGGTCGGCTTCTATGCCGCGGTGGCGCCAAGCATCCTGGCGCAGCAACTGCATGAGACGAACCATGCTGTCGCCGGTGCGCTGTTCTTCGAATTGGCGATCGTCACCGCGCTCAGCATCGTAGCGCTGAAGCAAATGCAGAGCGGCAAGGCCATGCTGACCGCGCTGGCGTTGATGATTCCCAGCATCCTCATGGTGGTGGCGGCGCAGATGCTGGCGTCGATGGCGCTGATGATCGCCGCCACCGCCTGCTGCGGCGTGACGGCCGCACTCGGCTATCGTGGCAGCCTGCAGGTGGTGAACGAGATCGCACCGGAGGATCGCCGCGCCGAAGTGGTATCCAGCTTCTTCATCTGCTGCTTTATCGGCAATGCCTTGCCCGTCATCGGCATTGGCATCATCTCGACCTATGCCAGCCCCATCGCGGCCAGCCTGGCGTTCGCCGGCATGATCATCGTGTTTGCGCTGGTCGCGCTGGGCTTTGGGTTGAAAAACAGGCCTTGAGAGCGGCCAGCTTCAGCCGTTCGGCGTCTCTGGGGAAAAATGCGCGCGCTGGCGCGGCACGCCGAGCCCGGTGTCGGGCGGCTCGCCGGCGGCCGGCCGGTTCTCGATCATGTGCAGGGTGCGCCAGCCGCCGAGACGGTAGTAGGCCGCGGCCAGCAGCAGGGAGGTGATCGAGCCGGCGGGGAAACTCCACCACAGCGCCTCCTCGCCGATCACATCCCGCATGAAATAGGCAAAGCCGGTGCGCACGACCAGTACCGAGATCACCAGGATGACCAGCGGCGGCATCACGGCGCCCGTGGCGCGCACGGTGGCGAACAGCACGATGGTGACGCCGAACAGGATGAACGACCAGGACGCGACGTTGTTGATGTGAGCGGCGATGTCTATCGCCGCGCTGTCGCGGCTCAGGAACAGGCTGAGGATCGAGCGATCGAAGACCCATAGAAGTGCCACGAGAGCACCGGTCAGCACCAGGTTGAAGCCGACGCCTGACGCTGCGATGCGGCTGATGCGGTCCCAGCGGCCGGCGCCGACGTTCTGCGCCGCCATCGAGGACACGGCCGCGCCGATGGCGAGCGCGGGCATCTGGATGTAGGTCCATAACTGCGCGGCGATGCCGTAGGCGGCGGCCACCTGCGAACCGTAGGAATTGACGATGCCCATCACCGTCAGGGCCGCGGCCGAAATCACGATCATCTGCAAACCCATCGGAACGCCCTTGAAGACGACGACGCGCAGCAAGGCGGGGTCCGGCCGCAGCAGCGCCAGATTGGCGCCGGCCAGACGCAGCGGATGCTTGCGGACATAGAGCACGATCAGGATGGCAATGACGCTCACTGTCTGGCCGACAAGCGTCGAGGTCGCCGAGCCGGCGATGCCGAGCTCGGGGAACGGCCCGATGCCGCGGATGAGCAGTGGGTTCAAGATGATGTCGAGCACGACGGCGAGCGCCATGAAAAAGAACGGCGTGCGCGAATCGCCGGCGCCGCGCAGCACCGTCATGACAAAGGACAGAAGGTTCATCATCGGCACGGCGACGAAGATGATGCGCAAATAGGAGCGCGCCAGCGGCAAGGCGTCGGGCGGTGTGCCGAGCGCGCCCAGAATGGTGTCGACCCAGATCCAGCCGCAGACGGCGAACAGCACCGAGACGAAGAAAAAGAAGGTGGCGCTGGTGCCGACGATGCGGCGTGCCTCGGGGAGATCGCGGGCGCCGACCGATTGCGCCACCAGTATGGTGGCCGCCATGCCGATGCCGAATACCGTGCCGAGGATGAGGAACAGCACCAGATTGGCATTCGAGGTGGCGGTAAGCGCGGATTCGCCGAGGAAGCGGCCGACCCAGACAGCGTTGACCGAGCCGTTGAGCGATTGCAGCACGTTGGAGCCGAGCACCGGCAGGGCGAACAGCAGGAGCGTGCGCGGAATGGGGCCGCTGGTCAGGTCACCGGTGCGCCGGCGCGCGGGCATCTTTTCATCCATGGCGGGCATCCGGCAAAGCTGGTTCTTTTGAGTCCGGCACGCAGGATACCGCAGGCCCGACCGGGATGCACCCTTGCGAAAGGAGCGACGGCGGGCAAGGCACGCCGTCGTGCATCCGATCAAGCTTGTCGGGCAGGAGGCGCCAGGCGGCGCCTGCTGCAAGATGCTTACTTCCTGGCGAGGCCGGGAAGCGTGACCTGATAGACAAGGAACATGGTGTCGACATCGGCGCCGTCCTCGGCCTTGTAGGGCGCGCCGACCTGGAAACCGTCCTGGGCGAGGAAATCGTTGTCGTTGGCGACGAACAGGAAATAGTCGTCGGGCAGCTTCGGATCGAGCACGCTCGCCAGCGACATCGCTTCCCACTTTTCCGAGAGGTTGTCCTTGTCATTGGGCGCGCCATTGTGCAGGCCGAAGCGGGCAAGCTCGGCCTTGTCGTTGATGTCGATGAACGGCGTCAGCCTTGCCGGCGTCACCGACGGATCGAGCACGCCCTTGGGCGCCACCGGCTTGTCGGCGGCATCGAAGGCACCGCCGGCGATGTCGGTCGCGCCGGAAAGGTCGACAATGTCGATCTTGCGATACAGCGACTCCTCGCCCTTCAGGCCCTGGCCGTTGCCGCTGTCGCGCGCCAGCATCAGGAAAGCGGTATCCGACAGCGCCACGATCTCGCTTTGCGCAGCCACCTTGGTCTTGCCCTTGGCGTCCTTGAACACCGGCAGCGGCACGACATATTCATGTGCCAGCTTGAGATGGGCAAGATCGGAGGCGTCATAGATCAGCGCCCTGGTGTTCTGGCGCGTCGAGGCCGAATCGCCGCCGTCCTGCCGGGTCGCCGACTGCAAGACCGCGATTACGAACTTGCCGTCCGGCGTCATTGCCATGCCTTCGAGGCCCTGATTGTTCTGGCGGCCGGTTTCGGGATCCTTTGGGTCGGGTTCGGCAGCACCTGGGCCCGGATTGTCGGAAGCAAAATTGGCCGTGCCGTGGCGCATCGGCACGAGCGCGGCCGGAGGCTGGGTCGCCGACATCAGACGGCCGTCGGCGGAGAAGCGGTAGATGTCGGGACCGTATTCGTCGGAGACGAGCATGGTGCCGTCGGGCAGCCGCACGATCGCCTCGTTGTCGAGCGCGAGCTTGCCATTGTCGGCCTGCGGCAGGACAGGCATGTCGCCGGCGGCGGGACGCACGCCGTTCAGCGGGTCGAGACCGCTGGCGTCGGCGCCCTTGTCGTCGGTCAGGAGCATGGTGTCGGCGAGCGTCGCCTTGACGCCGGTCTGCTCCTGGCCGGCCGCGGGCGCGGCACCTGGCGCCACCGGGGCGAACTCGATGTTGATCGTGTTGAGGCGCGGCCGGTAGTCGGTGGTACCGACGACGTTATAACCGCGGTCGGGCAGCAGCCACAGCGAGCCTCTGTAGGTGCCGGCATCATGCGTCCAGCCCGCGGTGTCGATCGACATGCCGGAGCCGGAGCCGAAGGTCTCGCCGAACCTGTCGCGCTGGCCGGCCGGGATGCGGCCAACCCCCACCAGCCCCTTGTTGACGAAACTGGCGCCGCCGACGCTGGCCGAGCTGTCGGCGAAGGCGGGCAGCGAAACGGCCGAGGCCGCCAGCGCGGCGACCAGCAGCCGCAACGAGAATGAGCGTAGATGCGTCATGGAATCCCCTTGATGACAAAGCGCCGGGACGGCGGAATTCTGAGGTTGCCTGGCGGCGGCGAGGCTGCCGCCCTGGAGGGCCGCTTGTGCCCTCGGCAAGCGGTCTAAGGCGCGAACATGATGCTTGCATGACAGTTGGTGACGCATTCGCGTCGGCCCGCCGCGACGCTGCTGGGGAAGTGCGGCCGCGCCAAAAAATCGATCGTTCCGACACAGGTTCGACAGCGTCCAGGAGCTGTTCGTAGTACTAGACACTCATGTACAGTACGTATATGGTTCCGGTTTCGAACAGTCCGTGGAGGAGGGAAGCCTTGAAGTCTCACTACCGCGCAGTCGTCATCGGGGGAGGAGTGGTGGGCGCTTCGGTGCTCTATCACCTGGCGCGGTTCGGCTGGTCGGATGTGGCGCTGATCGAGCGCGCCGAACTGACGGCGGGGTCGACTTGGCATGCGGCGGCGGGGTTCCACGCGCTCAATGCCGACCCCAATGTCGCCGCGCTGCAGGATTACACCATCAACCTTTACCGCGAGATCGAGGCCGAATCCGGCCAGGACGTCGGGCTGCACATGACTGGCGGCGTCAACATCGCCAGCGATCCGGCGCGCTGGGAGTGGCTGAAATCGGCCTGGGCGGTATTCCAGTCGGTCGGCATCGAGACCGCCCGGCTGGTGACGCCTGACGAGATCATGGCGATCTGCCCGATCGTCGACGTCACCGGCGTGCTTGGCGGCCTATACGATTCCAACGAGGGCCATCTCGACCCTTACGGCACGACGCATGCGTATGTCGGTGCCGCCAAGAAGCGCGGCGCCGACGTGATCCTGCGCAACCGCGTGGTCGAGCTGAAGGCGCGCGCCGACGGCCATTGGGATGTCGTCACAGAGCAACGCACCATCACCGCCGAGCATGTCGTGAATGCCGGCGGGTTGTGGGCCAAGCAACTCGGCCGCATGGCCGGGGTTGAACTGCCGGTGACGCCGATGGAGCACCATTATTTCGTCACCGAGGACATTCCGGAAGTCGCTGCCCTCGACAAGGAGATCGGCCTGGCCGTCGATCTCGACGGCTTTTCCTATCTGCGGCAGGAGCGCAAGGGCGTGCTGCTCGGCGTCTACGAGCAGAACCCGAAGCACTGGAACATGGACGGCGCGCCGTGGGATTACGGCATCGAGCTCATCCCCGAAGACATCGACCGCATCGGCCCGGAACTTGCCAAGGCGCATGAGCGCTTCCCTTGCCTGGCGACGGCAGGCATCCGCAAATGGGTCAACGGCGCCTTCACCTTCACCCCGGACGGCAATCCGATCGTCGGGCCGGTCCGCGGCCTGAAGAATTACTGGGTCGCCTGCGGCGTCATGGCCGGCTTCAGCCAGGGCGGCGGCGTCGGCAAGTCGCTGGCCGAGTGGATGATTTACGGCGAGCCGCAGGCCGACATTTTCGGCATGGACATCGCCCGCTACGGCGCCTTCGCCGCAAACCGGGAATATCTCAGGCAGACGACGCGACAGTTTTATTCTCGTCGTTTCGTCATGACCTTTCCCAACGAACGGCTGCCTGCGGGCCGGCCGCTGAAACGCCCCGGCGCCTATGACGGCATGAGTGCGGCGGGCTGCGAATGGACGGCCTCCTGGGGGCTGGAAATCCCCGCCTATTTCGCGCCGATGGGATTCCGCGAGGAGACGACGCTCAGGCGTTCCAACGCCTTCGACATCGTCGGTGACGAGGCGCTGCAAGTCCGGCGCGCCGCCGGCCTCATCGATATCTCGGCCTATGCGCGCTACGCGACCTCGGGACCGGGCGCGGAGGCTTGGCTCGACAGGCTGCTGGCCTGCAGGCTGCCGAAGGCGGGACAGGCGAGGCTGGCGCCGATGCTCGGGCCGGACGGGCGGCTGAAGGGCGATCTCACCGTCTTCAACTGGGGCAATGGCGACTACTGGCTGATGGGCTCCTACTATCTGCGCGAATTCCACATGCGCTGGTTCGAAGCGCATATGGCTGAAGGCGTTTGCGTCACCGATATTTCAGATGCGATGTCGGGCTTTCTGGTCACCGGCCCCAATGCCAGAAAGATCGTCGAGCGCACGACGCACCAGGACATCTCCGCCAAAGCCTTGCCATTCATCGCATGCGGCGAATTCGACATCGGCATGGTGCGGGCAAGGATGGCTCGCCTCTCCATCGCCGGCGAACTCGGCTTCGAGATCAACTGCCCGGCCGCCATGCATGCCACATTGCGCGAAACGCTGCTTGCCGCCGGCGAGGATCTCGGCCTCGCCGAGATTGGCTATTACGCACTCAACGCGCTTCGGCTGGAAAAGAGCTTCGGCATCTGGTCGCGTGAATTCACGCAAGGCTACACGCCCGGCCAGACAGGGCTCGACCGCTTCATTGCTTTCGACAAGGGCGATTTCATTGGCCGCGAGGCGGCGCTGAAGGAACGCAAGGCCGGTGTTGCACGACGGATCGTGACGCTGGAAGTCGATGCCATCGACGCGGACGCCAGCGGCTTCGAGCCGGTCTGGCACGGCGCTCGGCGCGTCGGCTTCGTCACCTCCGGCGGCTTTGGCTACACGATCGGCAAGAGCGTCGCGCTGGCGTTGGTGGATGACGATTTTGCCGAGGAAGGAACGGCGCTTTGCGTGCACATTGTCGGCACCGAGCGGCCGGCGCGTGTCATTCCGGCTTCGCCCTACGATCCCTTGGGCAAGGCGATGCGGCAATGAGGAGGTTTCCGGATGATCGATGACGCGGCACGCGAAGGCAGGCGCGAGCGCCGGCGAGGACGCATCGGCGAGGCCGGCAGCGAGAGCAGCCGCCGGCCCAATTACCGCTCTCTGAAGAACCCATTCCTGCCGCAGCCAATCTTTTCGGACGACCACGTCGCTTCGATCCACGACACGGCGCTGCGCGTGCTGGAAGAGCTGGGCATCAAGGTTCTGCTGCCGCAGGCGCGCGACCTGCTCGCTCGCGCCGGCGCTCTGATCGACCCCGAAACCGACATGGTGCGGATCGGCCGCGACATCGTGGCGGCCGCACTGGCCTCGGCGCCAAAATCGATCCAGACCCATGCCGGTGACCGCTCCCGCGATCTGACGCTGGAACTCGGGTCGATGACCTTCCTGGCAGGGTGCGGCGCGCCGAACGTCACTGACCTCGAACGCGGCCGCCGACCAGGCACACTGGCGGCCTTCGAGGAGTTCATCAAGCTGGTGCAGCATTTCGACGTGCTGCACATGCTGGGACCTTGCGTCGAGCCGCAGGACATCGACAACCGTTTTCGCCACTACGCCGTCAACCGGGCGCAACTGACCCTGTCGGACAAGCTTCCCTTCATCTTCGCGCGCGGCACCCCGCAGGTCGACGATAGTTTCGACATGATCAGGTTGGCGCGCGGGCTGTCCGAGGACGAGTTCCGCTCGGGCGCCCATTGCTACACCGTCATCAACACCAATTCGCCGCGCCAGCTCGACATCCCGATGGCGCAAGGCATCATCGACTTCGCCAGGGCGGGCCAGGTCCTGATCATCACGCCCTTCTGCCTGGCGGGTGCGATGGCCCCGATCACGGTGGCCGGCGCGCTGACGCTGCAGCATGCCGAGGCGCTGGCCGGGTTGACGCTGGCGCAGATCGTGCGGCCGGGCGCTCCTGTCGTCTACGGCTCCTTCTCCTCCAATGTCGACATGAAATCGGGCGCGCCGGCCTTCGGCACGCCGGAGCATATCAAGGCGACGCTCGGAGCCGGCCAACTGGCGCGCTTCACCGGCCTGCCGTGGCGTTCGGGCGGCGGCAGCGCGGCCAACATCTCCGATGCGCAGGCGGCGCATGAGACGCAGTTTGCGCTGTGGGGCTCGGTGCTGGCAGGCGCCACCGTGTGCATCCATGCCGCCGGCTGGCTGGAGGGGGGGCTGAGCGTTTCCTTCGAAAAGCTGGTCACCGACATCGAGGCGTTGCAGACGGTGGCTGAACTGTGCGCCGCCACGCCCGGCGACGACGATGCCATCGGCTTCGAGGCGATCGCCGAAGTGCAGCCCGGCGGCCATTTCTTCTCGGCAGGTCACACCATGGCGCGCTACCGCACCGCTTTCTACGAGCCGCTGGTGGCCGACTGGTCGAATTTCGGCAACTGGACGCAGGCCGGTTCCAAGACCGCAACCGAACGCGCCACCGGTATCTGGAAGCGCATCCTCGCCGATTTCGAGCCGCCGGCGACGGCCATTGCCACGTCGGCTGTGCTCGATGAATTCATCGCGCGCCGCACCGAACAGGGCGGGGCGGCGCCGGTCTCGTGAGATAGCTTATTCCTCTCATCGTCCTGAATTGTGGGTGCGATCCGGAACCTGCTGCACCTCTCATGCATTCATGGCACGGCCGGTGCCTGCTCGCATTGCGAGCCATTGAGGGAGGACGACCACATGGGTTTCGACCAGTACCACGAACCGCCCGAAGAATTGTCGCAGGAGGTGCGAACCTTCGCCCGCATGATCACCTCGCTGATCGAGGAAGCGGAAGCGATCTCCTGGTATGAACAGCGCATGTCGGTGGAGAAGGACCCGCAGGCCCGCGCCATCATGAAGAACGCGCAAGGCGAGGAGTTCAAGCATTTCGGCATGGACCTCGAATTCCTGCTGCGTCAGAAGCAGGACTGGCGCGCGGAACTGAAGGAAATCCTGTTCACTACGGGAGATATCGTCAAGGCCGGCGAGGCGGGCGAGAAGAAGGTGGATTGAGCGGTCCGGCCCGGGTGACTACCGAAAGTTCCGTTCACTTCGGACGTCCACGCTATTGGAATTCATTCCAATCAATTTTGGCTGTGAAATCGCAAATATAATTAGGGTCAAAATCTACTTCGATTTTCACAAGAAAACCTCAGGATTTTTGACCAGCTCCTTACGCGAGTGAGTGTCCATTTTTTCTCACACAGCCGCGACAAACCCATCCAGCACGCGTTTCTGGCCGGCCTTGTCGAAGTCGATGGTCAGCTTGTTGCCTTCGATGGCCGCGATGTTGCCGTTGCCGAATTTCTGGTGGAAGACGCGGTCGCCGACGTTGAAGGGGGACGGCGTGTCGGCGACGGATTTGGCGACCAACTCGCCATCGATGGTGCGGCCCTTGATGCTCGTGCGGCCGGCGCCGTAGCCGCTGTCGGTCTCGCCATAGCCGATGCGCTCGACCTGGTGGCCGGAGCGCGAGCCCCAGTTGCGATCGGTCGCTTCGGTGCGGTTCTGCTGCGCCCGCTGCCAGCCCGGCGTGGCGTAGCTGTTGGAGAAGGCGCCGGATTTTTCGGCGCCGACATTGTCGAAGCGCGAGGCGCCATAGGGGTTCTGTCTTCCTGCCCCCTGGCCGCCCCGGCCGGAAGCGAACGAGCCGCCGCCATAGGAATTGCCGTAGCCGCCATAGGAGTTGCCGCTTTCGGCGACTTCGACATGGGTTTCAGGCAGTTCATCGAGGAAGCGGGAGGGAATCGTCGATTGCCACAGGCCGTGGATGCGGCGGTTGGAGACGAACCAGATGTGCAGGTTCTTCTTGGCACGGGTGACGCCGACATAGGCCAGCCGGCGCTCCTCCTCCAGGCCGGAACGGCCGCCTTCGTCCAGCGCGCGCTGGTGCGGGAACAGGCCTTCCTCCCAGCCCGGGAGAAAAACGGTCTCGAATTCGAGGCCTTTGGCCGAATGCAGCGTCATGATGTTGACGGCGTCGAGTTCGGCGTTCTGCTCGGCGTCCATGACCAGAGCGACATGTTCGAGGAAGGAGCGCAGCGATTCATACTCCTCCATGGAGCGGATCAGCTCCTTGAGGTTCTCCAGCCGGCCGGGCGCTTCGACCGAACGGTCGTTCTTCCACATGTCGGTGTAGCCGCTCTCTTCCAGGATGGTCTCGGCCAGTTCGGTGTGCGGCGTGGTTTCCAGCGCCTTCTGCCAGCGTTCGAAATTGGCCGCGACCTCGCGCAATGCGGCGCGCGGTTTGGGCTTCAATTCATCGCTCTCGGCGAGCTTGGCGGCGGCTTCCAACATCGGTACGCGCAGCGCGCGGGCCGTGTCGTGGATCTGGCGGATGGTGGTTTCGCCGAGGCCGCGCTTGGGCACATTGACGATGCGCTCGAAGGCGAGATCGTCGGCGCCTTGCGCGACGACGCGGAAGAAGGCAAGCGCGTCGCGGATCTCCATGCGCTCATAGAAGCGCGGGCCGCCAATGACGCGGTAGTTGAGACCGAGCGTGACGAAGCGGTCCTCGAACTCGCGCATCTGGAAGGACGCCCGCACCAGGATCGCCATGTCGTTGAGATTGTGCTTCTGGCGCTGATAAGCCTCGATGGTCTCGCCGACAGCGCGCGCTTCCTCCTCGGAATCCCAGGCGGCGTGGACGTTGACCTTGCCGTCCTCGGGATCGTCGCGATCGGTGAACAGCGTCTTGCCGAAGCGGCCTTCATTGTGGGCGATGAGGTGCGAAGCGGCGCCGAGGATATGCGCGGTGGAACGATAATTGCGCTCCAGCCGGATGATGGTGGCGCCGGGAAAATCCTTGTCGAAGCGCAGGATGTTGTCGACCTCCGCGCCGCGCCAGCCATAGATCGACTGGTCGTCGTCGCCGACGCAGCAGATGTTTACTTTGTTTTCGCTCACGGGCTGTTCCGCGCCTGCCGGCGCGGGCCCGACCCCTCTTTTCTGCGCGCCTTCGGTGTCGCGGGAGGGGCCTCGCGAAGGCTCGGACGCCCGGTCGGGCTTGCGGCCTTCGGCCGAATGCAAATCCGTAGACGTCGCGCTACGCCCGCTATTTGGCCGCTGTGCCAGGAGTCGCAGCCACATGTATTGCGCGGTGTTGGTGTCCTGGTACTCGTCGACCAGGATGTATCTGAACCGCTTGTGATACTCCTTCAGCACGTCCGGATTGGCGCGGAAGATGCGGATAGGGTGGCAGAGCAGATCGCCGAAATCGCAGGCGTTCAGCGTCTGCAGGCGCTCCTGATAGGCCTTGTAGAGCTCGCGGCCCTTGCCGTTGGCGAAACTACGCGCATCGCCCTCGGCAATGTCGTCCGGGCCTTGCCCCTTGTTCTTCCAGCCGTCGATCATCTGCGCGAACTGCTTGGCCGGCCAGCGCTTGTCGTCGAGGCCCTCGGCCTGGATCAATTGCTTGATCAGCCGCACGACGTCGTCGGTGTCGAGAATGGTGAAGTCGGATTTCAGCCCGGCAAGCTCGGCGTGCCTGCGCAAGAGCTTGACGCCGATCGAGTGGAAGGTGCCGAGCCAGGGCATGCCCTCGACATTGCCTTCGCCGATCAGGATACCTATGCGCTGCTTCATCTCGCGCGCGGCCTTGTTGGTGAAGGTCACGGCTAGGATCTGCGAGGGAAAGGCTTTTCCGGTCGCCAGGATGTGGGCGATGCGGGTGGTCAAGACGCGCGTCTTGCCGGTGCCGGCGCCGGCCAGCACCAGAACGGGACCTTCGGTGGTTTCCACCGCCAGCCGCTGCTCGGGGTTCAACCCCTTGAGATAGTCGGGCGCGTTGTTGTGGCCGCCGCGGGCAGCCATGGCGCGCGCGGCGATGCCCGACGGGGCGGTGGGCCGCGCATCGGGTTCATCGAAAAAGGGCATGTCTTCGGAAAAGCCGGACATCGCCCCCGAATGTAGTGATTCGGTGGAGAAAGACCAGAACTGTCTACGTTTTGTTCCACTCCTGATTGTTTCCGGCCTGCTTGACAGGCAGGGCGGGTGAGGGAAAGCTGCGCAAAGGGCAGGGAGGGGATCCTGTTGCCCACGGCCGCCTCGAGGCGCGCAACAGTCGAAGGAGTATCATCTTGGCTGTCACCATCACCTCCCTCATTCTCCTCCTCATCGGCCTCGCGCTTGGCGCCGGCGGCATCTGGTTGGCTTCACTGGGAGGCAGCTGGTACTACATCATATCAGGCATCGCCTTCCTCATCGCAGCATGGCTGCTCTACCGGCGCAGATCCACCGCGCTCTGGCTCTACGCCGCGATCGTGCTGGGCACGCTTGCCTGGGCGGTCTGGGAAATCGGCTTCGACTGGTGGGAACTCGGGCCGCGCGGCGGCATCATCGTGCTCGTCGCGTTGTGGCTGCTGACGCCGTGGGCGAGGCGGGGCCTTGTTGGTCCCGATGGCCGCGCGCCGCTCATTCTCGCCGTTTTGGCGTCGCTGGCGGTCGCCGGCTATTCAATGACGACCGATCCCAAGGATATTGCCGGCAATCTCGACACCGACAAGGTGACCCCGGCGGCCGATCTAGGCGGCGACATACCTGCCGGCGAATGGCACTTCTACGGCCGTACGCCCTATGGCCAGCGCTATTCGCCGCTCGACCAGATCACGCCGGAGAACGTCGCCAACCTGCAGCCGGCCTGGACTTATCGCACCGGCGACGTGAAAGGTCCCGACGATGTCGGCGAGACCACCTACCAGGTGACGCCGCTGAAGATCGCCGATACGCTCTACATCTGCACGCCGCACAATTTCGCCATCGCCATCGACGCCGCCACGGGCAAGGAGAAGTGGCGCTACGATCCCCAGGTCAAGCTCGACAAGGACCGCCAGCACCAGACCTGCCGCGGCGTCTCCTACTACGCCGACGCCAAGATCGGTGCCGGGCAGCCTTGCGCCGCGCGTGTCTACCTGCCGACTTCGGACGCGCGGCTGATCGCGCTCGACGCCGCCAACGGTCAGGTCTGTCCGTCCTTTGCCGAAGGCGGCACGCTGAACCTTCTGACCGGCATGCCTTATCCCAAGTCCGGCTATTACTATTCGACCTCGGCGCCGCTGATATCAGGCGGCAAGATCATCGTCGGCGGCGCGGTCAACGACAATTATTCCACGCAGGAGCCGTCCGGCGTCATCCGCGCCTTCGATGCCTCCACGGGCGCGCTGATCTGGAACTGGGATTCCGGCAATCCCGACCAGACCACGCCGCTGGCGGCAGGCCAGACCTACACCGCCAATTCGCCCAACATGTGGTCGACGCCGAGTGCCGACGAAAAGCTCGGCCTGCTCTACATACCGCTCGGCAACCAGACGCCGGACCAGCTCGGCGCCGGCCGCAGCGCCAACGTCGAGAAATTCTCCTCCTCGATCACCGCGCTCGACCTCAATACGGGGCAATTGAAATGGGTGCGCCAGACCGTGCATCATGACCTTTGGGACATGGATGTGCCGGCGCAGCCGAGCCTTGTCGACATCACCAAGACCGACGGAACGGTCGTGCCGGCGCTGGTCGGGCCGACCAAGCAGGGCGACCTCTACGTGCTCGACCGGCGCACCGGCGAGCCGGTCATCCCGGTCAAGGAAGTGCCGGCGCCCGGCGGCGCCATCGAAGGCGACCACACATCGCCCACGCAGCCGGTGTCGGACCTTTCCTTCAATCCGCCGCCGCTGACCGATGCCGACATGTGGGGCATCACCATGTTCGACCAGCTGGCGTGCCGGATTGCGTTGCACAGGCTGCGCTATGAGGGCCGCTACACGCCGCCATCGCTGCAGGGCACGCTGGTCTATCCCGGCAATTTCGGCGTCTTCAACTGGGGCGGCGTGGCGGTCGATCCGGTCCGGCAGGTGCTGTTCGGCATGCCGACCTATCTCGCCTTCACCTCCAGGCTTGTGCCCCGCGCGGACGTGCCGCCACCAGGCGACGCCAAGGGCAGCGAGCAGGGGCTGAACCGAAATGACGGCGCTCCTTATGCGGTGGTGATGGGACCGTTCCTGTCGCCGCTCGGCATTCCGTGCCAGGCGCCGCCATGGGGCTATGTCGCCGGCGCCGACCTCAGGACCGGACAGATCGTTTACAAGCACAGGAACGGCACGGTCTACGACATGACGCCGCTGCCTTTGCCGCTGAAGGTCGGCGTGCCCGGCATTGGCGGGCCGATGATCACCGCCGGCGGGGTGGCTTTCCTCGGCGCCGCGGTCGACGACTACCTGCGCGCCTACGACCTGACCTCAGGCAGGCAGCTCTGGCAGGCGCGCCTGCCAGCCGGCGGGCAATCGACGCCGATGACCTATACGGTGGCTGACGGGCGCCAGTTCGTGGTCATCGTCGCCGGCGGCCATGGCTCGGTCGGCACCAAGCCCGGCGATTATGTAATGGCATACGCACTGCCGAAGTAAGGAACGGGTTCGGTCCCGCAGGATCGCGCCCTAGCTGATTCCGAGATGGCTCTTCAGGCTTGGCACCGAGCCGAGCACTTCATTGGTGAGGTCCGGCCCGGCGGCGGCTTCGGCCTGTTGGATCAGCGTGGCGCCAGCCTGCCTGATCTGCGCCATGTCGAGGCCGGAGGCCTTGAGCGCGGCGACGCCGTTGATCAGTGCGCCGGCCTTTTCGCCGAGAACACCGCCCAGCGCGCCTTGCAGTGAGGACAGCAGGCCGCCACCGCCGGCCGCGCCGGCGGCCATGACGTCGTATTGGCGGGCGAGATCGTCGGCGCCGGGAATCTTGGCGAAGAAACCCGAGACGTTGGTGCCTTCCGCCTCGTGCTCCAGCACCGAGAAGATGGTGCCGACGACTTTCTCGGTCGTTGCCTGGTCGAGGCCCGCCTTTTGCGAGACGGTGTTGACGATATCCTGGACGTTCATGGTCTCACCTCAAATTTGGGAATTTCGGGTCCGTGCAGTGGTCCCGGCCGATGCGAAGCTCGATCATCGACCGCCTGCCTGCGTCCGCAAGCCTGAAGCGTAATGCCTGAGCGGCGGCCAGGGCAAGGACGAACGCGCTGGTGAGGATCGGCATGGTCATCGGCGGCGCTCCTTCTGGTCGGGACGGGATGGCACGGCGCATCGGTAGCACGCAGTTTCCCTTATTGTTGTGGCAGGTGCCTGCAGGATTCATGGCGATGACCAAAATGTGATGTGGGCGCCGACATTGCCGGCTGCGGGCAATGCTCGCCGCAGCGCCCATCCAGGCTGGACCGGGCCAGCCGCGCTCCTATGTAGCTCCGGTACTGAAGCTTGAAGCCGAGGAATGCGCCATGACCAAAGCAGCCGCCACTAGACCCGCAAAGCCTGGGATCACCCAGGCGATGATCGATGCCTATGACGAATACACGCATCTGACACTCGATCGCCGCCGCTTCATGGAGCAGCTGACCCGGCTTGCCGGGTCAGGGGCGGCGGCCGCGGCGATCGCACCGATGCTGGCGGCGAATTCCGCCCAGGCGGCCATCGTCGCCGAGAACGATCCCCGCGTGAAAGGCCAGGAAATCGCCTATCCTGGCGCCGGCGGCGAGATGAAGGGCTATCTTGTCAAGCCGGCGGACCAGGCGGGCAAGCTCGGCACCGTCATCGTCATCCACGAAAACAGGGGGCTCAACCCGCATATACGCGACGTCGCCCGGCGCGTGGCGCTGGAGGGGTTCGTGGCGCTCGCTCCGGATTTCCTATCGCCACTCGGCGGCACGCCCGCCGACGAGGACAAGGCGCGCGACATGTTCACCAAGCTGGATCCGGCGCAGACCGTCGCCAATGGCGTCGCGACGGTGGCTTTCCTCAAGGCCGACAAGGACGGCAACGGCAAGGTCGGTGTCGTCGGTTTCTGCTGGGGCGGCGGCACGGCCAACATGCTCGCCGTGAACGCGCCTGATCTGGCGGCAAGTGTCGCCTATTACGGCATGCAGCCGAAGGCCGCGGACGTTTCCAAGATAAAGGCGGCGCTGCTGCTGCACTATGCCGGATTGGACGAACGGACCAATGCCGGCATCGACGCCTTCAAGAAGGAACTCGATGCCGCGCATGTCGAATACACGGTCTATGTCTATGAAGGCGCCAATCACGCCTTCAACAATGACACTTCGGCAGCGCGCTATGACAAGAAGGCGGCTGATCTCGCCTGGGGCCGGACCGTCGCCTTCCTGAAGGAGAAACTGGCTTAGCGGAGGATCTACTGCGTGCTCGCAGGCCTATGCAAGGCGACGCCGGCCACCACCAGCGCAATACCGATGCAGTCGCTGATGCCGGGGATCTGGCGCAGCACGAGAATGCCGATCAGCGTCGCGGTGACTGGCAGCAGCGACAGCATCAGCGCGAAGCTCGACCGCGGCAGCCGCGCCATGGCGAGCTGGTCGCAGATATAGGGGATGACCGAGGAGCAGATGCCGACGCCGATGGCCGCCAGCAGCAGCGGCGCGGAGAAAAAGGCGGGCAACGCGTCGGTGAGGCCGATCGGCAGCACGACCAGGAAGGCCACGGCCATCGCGGCGCCGAGCCCGGCAATGCCGCCGCCGGCGCCTGAAGCGGCGACGCGGTGGCCAAGCACGATATAGCCCACAAACAGCGCGCCGTTGAGGAAGGCCCAGAACAGGCCGATAGGATCGCTGGACCATTTGACGTCGATCAGCAGCAAGGTGCCGGCCACGGCGACGGCAAGGGCAGCGAGATTGCGCGCGCTTCGGAGACCGACCAGCGCGACGCCGATGGTGCCGACGAATTCGATCGCGGCCACCAGCGAAATCGGCAGGCGGTCGAGCGCCAGATAGAAGGAGCAGTTCATCACTGCCAGACAGACGCCGAAGGCGAGCAGCAGCAGCCGTGTCGACCGATCGGCCTGGGCGAAGGTTCGCCACGGACGCGTCAGCGGCGCGAAGATCAACGCGGCGGTGGCGATGCGCAGCCAGGCCATGCCAAGCACGCTGATCTGCGCAAACAAAAGCACGGCGAAGGCAGGGCCGAGATAGTGGAACACGGCGCTGACGCAGAACCAGACATGCGGCGGCAGCGATGTCGGCAGGCTGGTAAAGGCCGCACCTGTGGGCGAGGTTTGGACTTGCGTCCGATCGTTCATCGGATCAGTATCGCAGGTATTTTTTCCGTCTGATATGGGCAGTGGTCGTTCAGGGACCTCGGTCGCTTTCCGGATGCAAGGAGTTTTTGATGAAGCGCCTTCGAAACGAAAATCTCGACCTCGACGCGGTCGATCTGAAGATACTGCGCCTGCTGGAAAAAGATGCGCGCGCCAGCACGGCCGAGCTGGCGCGCGCCGTCGGCCTGTCGGCGCCGAGCGTGTCCGAGCGCATCAAGCAGCTTCAGGAGAGCGGCGTCATCGAAGCCTATTGCGTGCGGATCAATCCGGCGGCGCTTGGCCTGAACCTGTCGGCATGGCTGCGCATCCGGCCGGTGCCGGGGCAGCTCGCCGTCGTGGCCGAGATCATCCGCGACCTGCCCGAGATCGCGCAATGCGACCGGGTAACCGGCGAGGACTGTTTCATCGCGCTGGCGCATGTCGGCTCAATGGCCGAACTCGAACGGGTGATCGACCGCATCATTCCCTACGCGATGACCAACACGGCGATCATCCAGTCATCGCCGGTGGTGGCGCGCTCGCCGCTGGCGGCGATCAGGCGACAGGGTTGAGGTCAAACCCCTGGAATGTCGTCAACGGAAGTGGCCGCTCTACCCGCAGCGTCAGGCGTGGCCGCGCTTCATGCGGGCCTGCTTAAGGATGACGCGCCAGCGGATCATGTCGAAGGGGATCGGCTCATTGTTGTTGGCGATGTGGAAGATCTCGTTGTTGACGTTCTTCAGCGAGCGCCAGAAATCATAGTCGGTAATGCGCGGATCGGCGGCGAGCCTGTCCACCTCGACTTTGATATCGGTTTTCATGCACGTCCCCTGAATCGGCTATGCCCCGCCGCCCGTGTCGCTACTTCGATGCGGATCGTTTTCGAACGGCCCGCTGAGTCGCGCAACGGTCCAATCGGCTTGTTCCCGTTAAAACCTCGGTAAGGTTAACGCGGGCCCCGGGCGGGTTCAAGCCGTCTTGCGTTTGATGCCGATCGAGCGGCCTGCGCGTTCGGGCATCGGCAAGGCTGCGTGAGCGGCGCGCATCGCTTCGATCTTGGCCAGCACGTCGGCGGGGAAGGGGGCTACCTTGGGCCCGGACATGTCGACATGCAGTGCAAGCTGCTCGGACGTGGCGGCGAGCCAGCCGTCGGCATGGCGGATTTCCTGGTAGAACCGCAGCCGCTTCTCGTCATGGTCGATGAGCTGGAAGGAAACTGTGACCTTGTGGTCGAGATGCAGTTCCTGCACGTAGCAGACATGGACTTCGGCGGTGTAGATGGTGAGGCGGCGGTTCTTGACATAGTCCAGCCCCATGCCCATCGCCTCGAAGGCTTCATCCGAACAGCGGTCGAACAGGACATTGTAGTAGGCCATGTTGAGATGGCCGTTATAATCGATCCAGTCCTTCTCGATAGCCATTGGCTGAGAAACAAAAGGGGCGGGGATCGGCATGGCAACTTCCTTGTTCTGGTGCTGGACAGAGCGTGGTTGTAAGAGCGGTTCATCGTTTCACGGAAACGTCGGACCGCCTCTTTGATACAATTCCCCAGGGAAAGCGCTAGGCGCTTTTCCGGGGAAAACCGCTTCACACTTTTCCTGGAATTGCGTTAGGCATCATCCATAAATGCATGACAAGCATGGACACTGGTCCATTCGCGGAGGAATTCATGGCCCTGAGCGACCTCAATCCGGTCGAGCGCAACGAAGAAGGCATCGCCGCCGTGCTCGGCATCCTCAAGCAGCGGTTTGGCGAGCGCTTTCAGACCGGCCAGGCGGTTCGCTCCCAGCATGCGCATACGACAACCTACATCCCGACGCAGGCGCCGGACGGCGTCGTCTTCCCGGAAACGACCGCCGAGGTACAGGAGATCGTGCGCGCCTGCGCCGCGCACCGCGTGCCGGTGATCGCCTTCGGCGTCGGCTCCTCGCTCGAAGGCCACACCAACGCGCCGGGCGGCGGCATCTCGGTCGACACTTCCCGGATGAACCGGATCCTCTCGGTCAATCCGCAGGATCTCGACTGCACGGTTGAGCCCGGGGTGACTCGCGAGGATCTCAACCGGCATCTGCGCGACACCGGCCTGTTTTTTCCAATCGATCCCGGCGCCAATGCCTCGCTGGGCGGCATGGCGGCGACACGGGCCTCAGGCACCAACGCGGTGCGCTACGGTACGATGCGCGAGAACGTGCTATCGCTGACGGCCGTCATGGCCGATGGCGAGGCGGTGACCACTGGCAAGCGGGCAAAAAAGAGCTCGGCCGGCTATGACCTGACACGGCTGGTGGTCGGCTCGGAAGGCACGCTCGGCATCATCACCTCGCTGACCTTGAGGCTGCAAGGGATTCCGCAGGCGATTTCCGGTGGTGTCTGCCCGTTTCCGAGCGTCGAAGCGGCTTGCAACGCCGTCATCGCGACGATCCAGATGGGCATTCCGGTGGCGCGCATCGAACTGGTCAACGCGCTGCAGATGCGGGCGATGAAGACATATTCCAAGCTCGACTATCCCGAAAGCCCGTGCCTGTTCGTCGAATTCCATGGCAGTGATGCCGGCGTTGCCGAGCAGGCCGAGACCTTCGGCATGATCGCCGAGGAGAATGGCGGCGGACCGTTCCTGTGGACCAGTGTCGCCGAGGAGCGCACCAAACTTTGGAAGGCCAGACATGACGCCTATTGGTCGTCGCTGACGCTGCGGCCAGGCGCCAAGGGCCTGTCGACCGACGTCTGCGTTCCGATCTCGCGTTTTGCCGAATGCGTCACCGAAACCGAGGCCGATATCGCCGAAATGGGGCTTGTCGCGCCGATCGTCGGCCATGCCGGCGACGGCAATTTCCACGTCCTGGTGCTGATGGACGTGAACGACCCGAAGGAAATCGCGCTGTCGGAAAAGTTCGTGGCGCGGCTCAACATGCGGGCCATCGCCATGGAGGGCACCTGCACCGGCGAGCACGGCATCGGCCAAGGCAAGATCGGCTTCCTGCGCCATGAGCTCGGCCACGGCGTCGACATCATGCGCACGATCAAGCAGGCGCTCGATCCGCTCGATATCATGAACCCGGGCAAGATCCTGCCGGCTGCCGAGTAGACGCCGTCATCGGCTCGTCTTGACCCCACCTCCAATCGGGCCGAGACTCCGTGTGCTGAAGGCCCAGAAGACGGGCAACCCAAGCGGAGGAGTGGTGTCATGGCGATTTCACGCAAGGAAGAAGCGCGCGCGCTGAGTGCCGACGAACACGAGCTGGTGGAAAAATCGCACCATCCGGCGGTCCAGGACCTTTCCGACGCCGATCTGTCCGGCCTCGTCAAACGCCTGCGGGAGCGGCGCGACAAGGCGCAGACCGAGGCGCGTCGACGCCGGCGCGAAATCCGGGGCAAGGGCACACCGAAAGGGGCTGTCGCTTCAAAGGCCGATGGCGGCTCTCAGTTGAAGCTTGCGGTGCTGGCGATGGCCATGCGGCGGTTGAATGGCGAGGCCGAACGGCGCCGCCAGTTGACGGCGCGCGTCTCATTGGTCGACAGCGCGCGCAAGGCGCTGGCCCTGAAGCAGAAAGCGCCGACGGATGGTCCAGCGTTCAACGCGCGCACTGCGCACAAGGGCATGCGAGCGGTGGCAAACCAGAGGACGCCGAATCTGGTTCGGCCGGCCGAGCTCGGCCGACAACGCAAAGCGGCCAAGGTGGCGCAGGCAAAGCGCGACGCGCGTTGAATTCGCACTGATGACGCCGATGATCGCGTGCTGATCTCCGCAGCACGCCGAAGCACGACAAACGCTTCTCCGCCGGCACGTGGTCGGTAGGCCGCTTTGCTGTGTGCGTCGTTTACCGAGTGGCCAACTTCTCTGGCGCTGCTTCGGCAAGCACCTGCAGCATCGGCCGTGTCGGTGCGAAGAATGTCGTGCCGGTGTGAGGGGTGGAGAAATCAAGCAGCCGGTCGTAGGCGCCGGGCGGATCGCCGACATACATGCGCTGCAGCATCTTCTCGATCACCCAGAGATATCTCGAATAGCCGATGAAGTAGGTGCCGAATTCCCGTTGCCCCGGCCGGCCGAACGGCATGTTGTCGCGCAATATGTCATGTTCGGTGCCGTCGGCATCCTCGATGGTGGCGAGCGACTTGTGCGATTTGCGCGGCGCTTCGTCATCATCGATTTCGATGTTGTCGATCTTGGTTCGGCCGATGATCGCCTCCTGCACGGGCGTGGGGATTCGCGCCCACGCCTGGAGATCGTGCAGGTATTTTTGAACGACGACATAGCTGCCGCCGGCAAAATCGGGATCTTCGTCGCCAACGAGCGCCGAGGCGGGCAGATCGAGGCCGGTGGGGTTGGCTGTGCCGTCGACGAAACCGAGCAGGTCGCGGGCATCGAAATAACGGAAGCCCGAGACTTCGTCGACGACGGTCACGCCGGGACCAAGCCTGTCCAGCAGGATACGCTCGAACTCGAAGCACATGTCGGGCCGCTCGGAGCGGATATGGAAGAGAAGGTCGCCCGGCGTCGTGGGCGCGGCGTGAACCGCACCCTTGATCGGCGCGAACCGCTTCAACTCCGCCGGCCGCCGGCCGGGGTTGAGCCGGTTCCATAGATCGTGGCCGATGCCGGCGATGCAGGACAGGCGGCCGCCGAGGTCGCGGAACCCGACAGTCTTGACCAGGTCGTCAAGGTCGCCGAGTACGGAACAAACCTTTCCGAGAACCGCCTGTTCATCGGCTATGGTGACGACAAGGAAAATCGCTGATTGCGAAAGCGGCGCATCGACGCTCTGCGCATCGATCGGCACACGGTCCCAGTTCTTCCCCGACATCCCCAATTCTCCGCTTTTCCAGGATTGTTTCAGACGATCCCGGATCGGAAAACGCCGCGACCGGAACAGGGCGAGGACGCCCAAAGCAAGGTATCGCGATCAAGAGCGACCGCGCAACATCGAACGCCGTCCATGGTTGTCGCCGACGACGATCGAATTGCCTCTTTATCGACACGCGGATGCAGGTAGAGTGCGGCTGATTTCAACCAAACCGTTCGGAACTGATGCTCGCACGCCTGTTCGTGATCTTTGGTGGCCTGTTCGTGCTGGTGCTGTGCGCGGCGCTGGTGGGGCCGTATTTTGTCGACTGGTCCGGCTATCGGGCGCAGTTCGAGCGCGAAGCGAGCGCCATTCTCGGCCGCAAGGTGACCGTGCAGGGCGACGCCACGGCGCGCTTGTTGCCGTTTCCGTCGGTAACCTTCTCCAATGTCGCCGTTGCCGGCGGCCCCGCCGGCCAGCCGGCGATGACCGTCGAGACGTTTTCGATGGATGCGGAACTGGCGCCGTTCCTGCGTGGCGAGGTGCTGATTTTCGACATGCGGCTGGTGCGGCCGAAAGCGACGATCGACATCGCCGCCAATGGTACCGTCGACTGGGCGATGCGGCCGTCCTCGCCCTTCAACCTCAACCAGATCTCGATCGAGAAGCTGACGGTGACGGAAGGGCAGATCGAGTTGCGTCATGCCGCCGGCGGACGCAGCCACACCATGTCCGAGATCAATTCGACCATTTCGGCCAAATCGCTGGCGGGCCCGTGGCGCATGGATGGCACGTTGAGGTTCGACGGCCTGCGCACGACGGTTGCCGCCACGACCGGCAAGGCCGAAGCCAACGGCCAGATGCGTTTTCGGCTCAAGGCCGATCCCGACGCCTATCCGCTGGTCATCGAAACCGACGGCAATGCCGGCATCGTCAACGGCGCCGCCATCTACTCCGGACAGTTCAAGATTTCCGGCGCCGATAAGAACTCAGCCCAGTTGCGGGGCACCGATGGCGAGACGGTGAAGGTCGGCACCGGCAAGTCCGATCCCGGCTTTCGGGTTAACGGCAAGTTCGCGCTCGATCACCAGAAGCTCGGCATCGATGAATTCCGCTTCGAGACCGGACCCCTCGACAATCCCTATACCGCCGACGGCAAGGCCTCGATCGATCTCGGCCAGAAGCCGAGCTTCGCCATCGAGGCCAATGGCGCGCAGGTGCAGTTCGACGAGGCCGTGGGTGCGGCGGCAGGCGCCGGCCTGACACTGGATCAGCGCATTGCCGGACTGGAACAGGCCTTGCTCGACCTGCCTAAGCCGACCATTCCCGGAACGGTCGAGGTCAGGTTGCCGGCCGTGGTGGCCGGTGACACCACGGTTCGCGACGTTCATCTTTCCGCCGAGCCGGTCGATGGCGGCTGGTCGGTGAAATCGCTCGCCGCGACACTGCCCGGCCGCGCCACGCTGGAGGCCGACGGCCTGCTCAGCGTCGAGAACCATTTCGGCTTCACCGGTTCGCTGCTGCTGGCCGTGGCGCAGCCTTCCGGCTTCGCTGCCTGGTTGTCCAAGGACGTCGACGAGGCGATCCGGCGTCTGCCCGCCGCCGGCTTCCGGGCTAAAGTCGATCTCTCCGAAAAGCGCCAGGCCTTCAGCGATCTCGAACTGGTCCTGGGCAAGGCGATGTTTTCCGGCCGCATCGATTCCAGCCAGCCCGACGACGCCAGGCCCTCGGTGCTGATGCGGCTGGAAGGCGGCGATCTCGATGTCGACGGGCTGGCGGCCTTCGCTTCGATCTTCATCAGTGACAAGGGCGCCAACCGATTTGCCGACCGCGACCTCGATTTCCAGATCAAGGCGGGACCGGTCAGTGCCGGAGGCTTGTCCGCCGACACGGTCGACACCGCGCTCAGGCTGCGCGACGGGCTGCTTGAGATCGACCGGCTGTCGGTGGGCGGGCTGGCTGGCGCGTCGATCAGCGCCACAGGCCGGATCAAGGATTTCCCAGCGAGCCCGACCGGCAAGCTTGACGCCTCCGTGGTCGCCGTCGACCTGAAGCCGCTGATAGACGTGGCGGCGCAGCACTATGCCGACAATGCCGTGCTCAAGGGACTGGCAAGCCGCGCCGCTGCTTATCCCGACCTGTTCCAGGACTCGCGCGTCGATCTTGTGGTGAGTGCTGCCGACAATGGCGACGGCACAACAGGGCTTGCTGTGAGCGGGCAAGGCAAGGCCGGCGGATCGTCCTTTTCCGCCTCGCTGTCGGGGAAGGGAGCGGTCGACAAGCTTCTTGAAGCGCCTGTGGCGCTGACCTTCAATGCCAGGAACCCCGACGCCACAGCGCTGCTGGCACTTTACGGCTTGCCGGCACTGCCGCTCGGCATGCTCGGCGAGGCAAGCACCGACATCCAGGCCAAGGGCACGCTGGGCGGCGGCCTTGCGACGAGCTTCAGCCTTGCCGGCAACGACTTCAACGCCGGTTTCGACGGCACCGTAGCCGACACGCCCCAAGGTCCGGTCGCGAAGGGCAAGGTCAGCCTCGATGCGGCCGACATCGAGCCCTGGCTGATGACATCGGGCATAGGCCTGCCGGGCATGGGGACAGGCACGTCGACGTCGCTCACCGCGCAGGCCGATTACGGCAACGGCCTACTGGTGCTCTCCGGCCTCAACGCCGCCATCAACGAAGCTGCGGTGTCGGGTGACGTGAACATCGACGTCAAGGAGGGGATTGACGGCAAGGATGGCGTGCCGCATCTGGCCGGCTCGCTGGCGCTCGACGAACTTGATCTCGACCCGATGGCGGTGGCGCTGTTCGGCGATTCCGCGTTCACGGACAAGAGCGGAGACAATAAAGGCGGTGTGTGGCCGTCGGCCCCGTTCAGCCAGAAATCCAGCCTTCCATTCACGGCCGATCTCGACTTGACCACGGCTTCCCTTGCCGCAGGGCCATTCGCGACCGCCTATGACGCGGCCTTGTCGCTGAAGCTCGACCAGGAAGGCATCCGCGTGTCCGATCTCAAGGCGAAATTCCTTGGCGGTGCGCTGACCGGCCTGTTCGAATTGAAAAACAATGACGGCACTGGGCTTTTCACCGGCCAGATGAAGCTCGCGGACGCCGATCTGCCAGCCGTGCTGCCGGATGCCGGCATCGGCGGCAAGGGGGATGTCTCCGCGGCGTTTTCGACAAGCGGCAAATCGGTCGACGCGATGATCGCCACTCTGTCGGGTTCGGGCACGGCGGCGCTGAAGGGCGTCACGGTCGCCGGCGTCAATCCCAATGCGTTCAGCACCTTCCTCGCCAAGGCGGACGCGATCGGCCGCGATATCGATGCAGCCAAGACCGCCGGCTTCGCGCCCGCTATCGCGGCAGATGGCAGTTTCGCGGCAAAGGATACCGACATCGCCTTCACCATTGCAGGTGGCACGCTGCGAGCGCCGCCGATCAGCCTCGAAAATCCTTCGGCGACCTTGTCCGCCGACATCACGGCGGACCTCAATGCCGATACGGTCTCCGCCAAGGGCGCGGTCACCTACCGGCCCGGCGACGAAGCGCTCGTCGGTTCCGAACCGGCGATGAATTTCAGCGTCGAGGGGCCGTTCGGCGCCGTCAAACGGCAGTTCGACAGCGAACCGCTGGCGCAGTTCCTGACCCAGCGCGCGCTCGAGAAGGAGCAGCAGCGGGTCGAGGCGATGCAGGCCGCGTTGCTGGAGAAGCAGCGGCTGCGGCGCGAGGTGCGCTATTACGCTGCGTTGCAGGACCAGCGCGACAAGGCGGCCGAGGAGCTGCGACAGCAGGAGGAGGCGGCGCGGCTGAAGGCCGAGGCCGACGCCAAGGCGAAAGCCGAGGCGGAAGCTCAGGCGCGGGCCGAAGCAGAGGCCAGGGCCAAAGCGGATGCCGAGGCAAAGGCCAAAGCCGAGGCGGATGCCAAGGCAAAGGCCGAGGAGGCGATGCGGACCGCCTCGCAGGAGAAGGCAAGGCTGGAAGCAGAGCGCAAGGGCGCCGAGCAGGCGCCGAACCCGGAACGGGCGCCGCCGCCGGTGGCCAACGACAATCCGCCTCCGGCCAAACCGCAGTTCAATCCGTCTACGATCGACAATTTGCTGAAGTCTTTGCAGTAGGGCAGTAGGGCAGTAGGGCAGTAGGGCAGTAGGCAGGGGATTTCCCTCGATCGTTCAAAGAACGAGCAGTTCGGCGCTGTCGGCGACGTAGCGGGCGTGACGAAAATCGCGGATGGCGGCAAGCTTGCCCTCCTGCCAGACCAGCAGGATGAAATAGGCTGATCGCGCAGCCGGGTCGTTGCCGTCGTGAACGAGGACCACCGGCCTGTCCTCGACGAATCCCGGCACGAAACGCCAATCGCGGAGGCGGGAATAGTTGTGGAAATAGGTAGCCACTTCCTTGGGTCCGGTAAACCGCGTCCTGGCCACCAGCTCCAGGCGAACTTCATCGGCGAGCATGTCGCGCACGGCGTCGAAATCACGGGCGTTGAAGCGATCGATATAGGCTTCGAGCAACAGGCGTTCGGAGACGCCCAGCCTGGGAACCGGCCGATCCTCGGGCTCGGCGGCGAGCTGGCGCAAGCGGCCGCGGCCACGATGCAGCGCCGCCTTGACGGCCGGGACGCTGGTGTCCAGCGCGGCGCTGATCTCTTGCAGCGAATAACCCAGAACGTCCATCATGATGACGCTGCTGCGCTGCGCGACGGGCAGGCGCATGAAGGTGTGCAGGCCGGCGGCAGCGGCCTGACGGTCGAAGGTGGCGTTGGCCGGGTCGACGATCATGTCCGGATCCTCATCGGAAAAGGCCTTTTCGCGGGCTCGCCGGCGCAGAAAATCGAGTGCCGTGTTGTGCGCGATGCGGAACAGCCAGCCCTCCGGATTTGCGATCTGGCCGGCGTTCGGCAAAGCCTCGAACGCCTTGGCCAGCGCTTCCTGCAACACGTCCTCGCCGTCGAAGACGGAACCCGTCATGCGCGCGCAATAGCGGTGCAGCTTTGGGCGCAACTCCCCAAGCAGGCGTTCGATGAGCGCGCGGTGCCCGCCAGGAATGAGGATGTTCATACGCCCGCCGTTCTCCACATCGCTTGACCGCGCCTAGAGCAATTCCAAGAAAAGTGTGTGCGGTTTTCTGTCCAGAATTGCGTCAAAACAAAGAGTTAGGGCGGTTCGCTGTTTCCATGAAACGGTGAACTGCTCTAGTGGTCCAGCATCCGGTAACTGCCCACCACCGTCATCGCCTCGCGATGCGGAGGCTCGATGCAGCGATCCCTGATGCCGTTCTGAAAAGTCGCGAATGCCGCTAGCCCCGGAAGGGTGCCGGCCTGCTCCTCGGTTGCCGCCTCGACCAGATGGAAGAAGGTACCGTCGCCGGACCGCCATGTCATGTAGCGAAACCCTTCGGGCGATTTATCCCGCAATTCCTGGAACACGGCCTTGACCAGCCGCTCGTTCTCGTCGACCAGCTCCGGTTTGGTCCTGTAACGTATCAAATGGTGTTTCATCTTGTCTGTTCCTTTGCCGGCCCTGCACCTTGCAGGTCGCTCATGTCCGAGACGAAGCGGCGGAGCCAAAGGATTCGGGGTTTCCGGAATTTTTTTATGCGGCCCCTTATGTCCCATCTTCCCGATGGTAGCCGGGCTTCGCAAAAGTTGAATGGACGACGGCGCGTTGCTGACGGCTGTCGCGATCTCATCGTGCGCTCACCGTCGATCGAGGACGGTATGTCGGGCCTGTGGTTGGGCCAACAACGCCCAGGCCATGCGCGGCAGTTATTCGACCAGAATGCGCGCTTCCCTCGCGGCTTCGACAAAAGCATCCCTGGCGGTATCGGCCGATACGCCGCCGTTCATGGCCTGCCGGCACGCCCGCAGCGCAGCCTTATGCTTGATGCTTCCCGCATCGCGCCAGTGATTGGTGAGAAGGTCGAGAGCTTGTTCGGCATTGGACAGATTTCGAACGTCGCCAGTAACGCCTGTGGAAACCGGGACTGCCTTGGAAAACCAGATGTTGTACATGGCATAGCCTCCATTCAGCTAGGTTGCGAAACTTGTCTCTAGAGCGTGTCGCGGTCCTTTCGGGCGAGCACGCTCCTCAGCATGGGTTCGATGCGCGAAAGCTCGTCGAGATGCACGGCCGACAAGTCGGCGAGGCAGGCATCGGCCCGCTCGGTCAGTTGCAGCAGCACCTTGCGCTGGTCCTCCTTGTCCTGATCTCTGACGATCAGCCCGGCCTCGCACAGGCGGTTGACCAGTTCGACGGCGCTATGATGGCGGATGCGCAAGCGTTCGGCGAGGTCGCCGATAGCTACCGGGCCTCCGCCGGGAAAACCCTTTATGGCGAGCAGTGCCTGATGTTGGCGCGGCGTCAGACCGGCGTCTTCGGCCTGTAGCTGGCTGAATTCCAGGAAGCGGCGGATCAGATAGCGGAACTCCGACAGCCGCTGGTAGTCGGCCTGGCTGATGGCGGGGCGGGGTTCTTTCGGATGCGACATATCAGACATGTGTTGTCATTCCGGCCAAAGCTCAAACGATTTCGGGCCAGGCCCGCTTGAATATTTATATCGTATTACGATACATAGCCGCCGGCAAAGCCGTTTTGACGGTTTGCCGATCCTCCAACAGCGACACGCCACGGAAAGCAGGCAGGCAATGAAGACCGAACAGGGCAGTCCCGGACATCTGCGCGATTTCACCACCGACGCCAGGGTGTTGCTGATCGCGGGCATCGCGGTGGTGGTGGCGACGGCCGGGCTGTTTGCCGGCATCATCCTGCTGAAATTGATCCGGCTCGCCACCAACGTCGCCTATTTCGGTCAATTCACGCTCGCCGATCTGAAACTGGAGGACACGCCGCTTGGATATGCCGCCGTCGCCGTGCCGGTGATCGGCGCACTCATCATCGGCCTGATGGCGCGCTACGGCAGCGAGAAGATCCGTGGCCACGGCATTCCAGAAGCGATCGAAGCGATCCTGCTCGGGCGCTCGCGGCTGGACGCCAAGGTCGCGGTGCTGAAGCCGCTGTCGTCGGCGATCTCGATCGGCTCCGGTGGACCGTTCGGCGCCGAGGGCCCAATCATCATGACCGGCGGCGCCATCGGCTCGCTGATCGCGCAGATGCTGCCGGTCAGCGACAATGAGCGCAAGACGCTGCTGGTGGCGGGCGCCGCCGCGGGCATGACCACCGTGTTCGGAACGCCGATCGCCGCCATCATGCTGGCGGTGGAACTGCTTCTGTTCGAGTGGACGCCGCGCAGCTTCATTCCGGTGGCGGTGGCTGCCATCGTGGCGGAGGTCGAGCGCACCATGCTGCACATGCCGGGACCGATCTTTCCGTTTCAGGGCGGCATGGCGATTTCCTTTGCCGGTCTTGGCGGTTGGGTCCTGATCGGTATTGCGGCCGGCCTCCTGTCTGCCTTGCTGACGCAGATGGTCTATGCCTGCGAGGACGGTTTCCAGAAACTGCCGATCCACTGGATGTGGTGGCCGATGCTCGGCGGCCTCGTCGTCGGCATTGGCGGCCTGATCGAGCCGCAGGCGCTCGGCGTCGGCTACGACAACATATCCAACATGCTGGACGGCCGCACGATTGCGACGGCAGCACTCCTGTTGTTGGTGGTGAAAGTGGTCATCTGGTCGGTGGCGCTGGGCTCGGGAACGTCGGGCGGCGTGCTGGCGCCACTGCTGATCATGGGCGGCGCGATGGGCGCGGTGCTCGCCGGCTTCCTGCCGGCGGCCGATCCCGGCTTCTGGGCGCTGCTGGCGATGGCGGCGACCATGGGCGGCACGATGCGCGCGCCGCTGACGGCGACCTTCTTCGCGGTCGAATTGACCGGCAACACGCATGTGCTGGTGCCGCTGATCGCGGCCTGCGCCGCCGCCCATGCGGTGACGGTGCTTTTGATGAAACGTTCCATCCTGACCGAGAAGATCGCCAGGCGAGGGCATCATCTGGTGCGCGAATACCGGGTCGATCCGTTCGCGCTGACCAGGGTGCACGAAGTGATGACCACGCAGGTCCAGAGCGTGCCGGCGACGATGACGCTGCATGGCGCAGCGGCATTCCTGACTGCGCCGGAGACGCGTCATCCGAGCTTCCCGGTCATTGACGGCAACAGGCAGGTGCTCGGCCTCATCGATCCACCGGCGATTCTGCGCTGGCGGCGTGCCGGCAAGCACCGGACGACGACGCTCGGCGACTTGCTGGCCGGCAGCAAGGTGACGCTTGCCTATCCCGATGAATATCTGGAAGGCCTGTCGGACAAGCTCCTGACGGCCAACGTGTCGCATCTGCCGGTCGTGGCACGCGACGACGGAACGCTGGTCGGTTACGTCGGCTGGAAGGACCTGATGCGCGTCAGATCCAGGAAGCAGGCGGAAGAGCGCGATCGCACGGCCCTCCTGGGGTTCGGCACCCGCCGCGGGAAACAGGAAGGCACTGCCTGACGGAGCCAGGCGTCAGGCGCGGCCGCGCTTCGCCCAGGCCAGTACATGGATCCGGAGCGCCGAGGACAGATTGGTGTCACGCGGCCGGTTTTCGTCGACTTCCGCGACCAGCGCGGCAAGGGTCAGATTGCGCGCGGCGGCGATGGCGACAAGGTCGTCAAAAAACGGCTTTTCGAGCGAATAGCTGGTGCGGTGGCCACGGATCGTCACCGAGCGTTTTTCGACCGGGCTCACCTGGAGCTCATTTGGGGTCCGGATCGGGCGACGGTTGACGCCGATGGCCCGCGACGAAGAACTCGGCCTTTTCGGCAACCAGGCGGTCGCGTTCCTTCTCTGCCCCGGAGCGGCCGTACAGGGCGCGGTTCTGGCTGGCAGTGCGTTCCTTCTCCAGCCTTGCCTTCTGCTTGCGAGCCTGGCGCAGATTGACGATGTCGGCCATGACGCGCGACCCGAAGGCTTATTTCTTGCGGAAGGCGTCGAGCGAGACGACTTCGGCGCCCTTGGCGGCATCGGCATCGGCCGCCTTCTTCTCGGGTTCGGCGGCCTTCTTCTCCGCCTTCGGCTTTTTCTCGGAGACGATGGCGAGCGGTTCGGACGCCGGCTGGGAAGCTGGCTCGTCATCTGACTGGCCTTCGGTCTTGACGTCGAATTCGAGTTCGAAGTTAACCGACGGATCGTAGAAGCCGCGCACCGCCGAGAACGGGATTTCGAGTTTTTCCGGCACGTCCGAGAAGGAGAGCCCGACCTCGAAACCGGTCTCGGTGACCTTCAGGTCCCAATACTGGAACTGGATGACGATGGTCATCTGCTCCGGATAGCGCTCGCGCAGCCGCGAAGACACACGCACGCCCGGCGCGCCGGTCAGGAAGGTGATGAAGAAATGATGGTTGCCGGGGAGGCCGGTGCGCGCGACCTCGGCCAGGACCTTGCGCATGACGCCGCGCAACGCCTCCTGGGCCAGAATGTCATAGCGGATGTGGTCGTCGGCCATGTGGCGGTCGGGTTCCGTTGAATCGTCCGCATAGCTGTAATCAAGCTTGAGCGCGGCGTAAACCGCATATAGACCGCCGCCGCGAGGAAGCGAGGACGATTGCCGAGATTTGATCGCGGAAGCCGGCTTGCGTCACCCGCAAATGTCACGCGTTGGCAAGCGCGGCGTGTTTCTTGACGCCGGTCGGGGAGGGGCGCTTGCCGAAAGCGCGCAGGAAGGTGCGCACGCCATTTGTCGCCGATTGCACGACCTCGTCCTCGGCCGGGGTGCCGCCGAGCATGAAGGTCGTCTGCAATTCAGCATTGACGAGGCCGAGGAACTGCCGCGCCGCGACGTCGGGGTCGTCGATCGCGAGGTAACCGCCATAGGCAAGGCGGGCGAAGCGGGCGGCGATTGCCGGCCATGTCCTGCCAGGACCCTGTTCGCGCCATTCGGCGAACAGTTCGGGGTAGCGCTCGCCTTCGGTCTGGATCAGCTTGCGCAGGAATTTTCCGTCGCGGTTGCAGATGCAGTTCTGGTTCAGGCGCACGGCAAAGCCGATCAGATCCGCTTCCAGATCCCTCGGCTGGTCCGGGAACGTGGCGATGGTGGCGAAGATGCCGGCATTGCAGCGCTCGGTGAGATCGCGGACTACGGCGATGAAGAGCTTTTCCTTGTCGCCATGGTGGTTGTAGACGGTCTGGCGCGAGACACCCGCCTCGGCGGCGATCAGGTCGATATTGGCGCCGGCAAAGCCCTCGCGGCAGAACACGGAAGCGGCTGCGTCGACCACCGAGATGCGCTTGGCCTCGTGGCTGCGTGGCGGGAAACTGTCAGGAGAAACACCCGGTCTCATGAAAATCTATATAGAGGTGATTGACGATTTAGACAAGACTGTCTAAATTTGTGGACACGCTATAAGGGGTTCATCTCTGGACAGGCGAACAATTCGCTCTCGGAGAGTCGGAATCCCACGGGATCGAACGTCCTGGGGTCAGACGTCGCCTTGCGGCGGCAACCAGATTCGAAAGAAGCCAACATCATGAGTCCCAAATTCCTCCGCATCGCGGTCGTGCTCGGCCTGTTGTCCGCCATCGGGCCCTTCGCCATCGATATGTATCTGCCCGCATTGCCCTCGATCGGCGCGGATCTCAACGCCGGCACCGCAGCCGTGCAGATGAGCCTTTTGATCTTCTTCCTGTCGATGGGCTTCGGCCAGATCGTCGTCGGGCCGATCTCCGATATGGTCGGACGCAAGCTGCCGCTCTATGGCGGTCTTGCGCTGTTCATGGTCGGCGGCGTCGGTTCGGCATTGGCGCCGACCATCGAATGGCTGATCGCCTTCCGTTTCCTGCAGGGCCTTGGCGCCAGCGCCGGCATGGCCATTCCGCGCGCGATCGTGCGCGACCTGCACACTGGCAACGAAGCCGCCAAGCTGATGTCGTTGCTGATGCTGGTGTTCTCGGTATCGCCGATCCTGGCGCCGCTGACCGGCAGCCAGATCATCGAGAGTTTCGGCTGGCGCGCCGTGTTCTGGACCGTCACGGCCGCAGCGGTGCTGGCAACCATCCTGCTCGCGACCTCGCTCAAGGAGACGCGGCCGGCTGAAGAACGCGCCGGTTCTTCCTTTGGCACCGCCCTTTCAGGCTACCGTTTCCTGATGGGGGACCGCAATTTCCTCGGCCTGGTGGCGATCGCGGGCTTCGGCATTGCGAGCTTCTTCGTCTATCTGTCGAGCTCGTCCTTCATCCTGATCGACCATTACGGCCTGTCGCCTTCGGTCTATAGCGTGTTCTTCTCGATCAATGCCGTCGCCTTCATCGGCATGTCGCAGCTCACCGGCCTGCTTTCCGAGCGTTTCGGGCTCAAGCGGGTGGTGTGGGTGGCGGTGACCGGCTACGCCACGACGATGGTGGCACTGTTCGCTGTCATGGCTTCCGGTGTGGACCGGCTGGATGTGATGGCGGCGCTGCTGTTCGTCGGCTATGGCTTTCTCGGCCTGGTCATTCCGACCACCTCGGTATTGGCCATGGAGGAGCATGGCGAGATCGCGGGCACGGCTTCGGCGCTGATGGGCACGCTGCACTTCGCCATCGGTGCGCTCGCCATGGGTGTCGCGGGCATCTTTTTCGACGGCACGCCGTTGCCGATGGTCGCCGGCATCACGCTCTGCGCGGTGATCTCCTTCACCCTGGCCAAGATCACGCTCGGCCGTTCGCGCGAGGCTGTCGAAGCGCCGGCGGAGTAGGCGATCGCCAATAAATTGAAAGAGGCTGGGAAATTGAAAGAGGTCGGGCCGATCCCGGCCTTTTTCATGCCAATCCCGTTTCGTCCAGCATGAAGCGCAGCCGTGTCTCGACAGGCGCCAGGGGCAGCCGTACCAGTTCATAACCGAGTTCGGCATAGACGCCGACCAGCGCGTGACAGGTACGCTCGGCTTCGTCGAGCGTTTGCTTGCGCTCTTCATCCTGCGTGAAGATTTCGGGCCAGGGCGGGGCAACGAAGACACGAGGGTTGTAGCGGCAACGCTTCGCTGCGATGCCGACGTGATCGGGAACCGGCAGGCCGCAGAGGCGGAGATAGCCCAGCGTGTCGGGCACGCCACGATCGAAGAAGACCGGTCGTTCCTGTTCGATCGCAGCTTGGTAGGAGCGCATCTCCCAGGACAGCATCAATTCGGCAAACAACGCGCGATCGCTCCACGGCAAGGCGGGACCGCCAATGGCGGACTGGTCGCGAATGATGCCGCGTCCGGCCTCGACCGAGGTGGCGAACCCTGCACGGCGCAAGGCTTCGATCAGGGCGGTCTTGCCAGAGCCCGGACCGCCGGTCAGCACGAAGAATCGGTCGGAATTGTTTTGCATTTTTACCCATGACGAAGGAGGCACGCGGCTCCACTGCGTCGCCTCCCATGGGCCGAACGAAGTCTGGCCGGCGCGAGCCTGCCGTTGCGCGTGATGCAGATGAAAAAGGGGGAGAAGTGGAGGTTTCTGTTGCCAGGTACCTCCGAACCCCGCCTAGAAGTGCGAACCCCTAGGGCTTGATTTGAAGCTATCGCACTGCATTAAGCAGCGAGACGCGCTTCCGCATAGTTGTCGTTGGCAACTATAAGTTTAGCCCGATGACGGTGGTACAATGCCGGGCAAAAGTACGATCTTTACACCTTCGTCGATCCTATTTCGCCCCCAGCAAAAGCCGCTCCGTCTTCCAGAGCGGTTTTTGGTGGAGGCGCCGGGTACCGCCCCCGGGTCCGAACGGCTTATTTCATCGCCAGTTTATCGCCATAGTCGGTCAAGCCGACGAAGCGAATATAGGGGTCCGTCGCCAGAAATGAAAGACCGCAATGGTGCTTTGTCCCTGTGTCAAAATGCAACGCGGCAGGGTTGACTTGGGAACGGTCTCAACCGAAGCTTTGCCGCGGTGAGGAGTTATCGACCGAGCGCACGAGTTGCGGAGCGCGCCACAGCCCTCATCGACCGGATCCGTGGCGCCGACGAGGGGAATTTTGATGGCCGACTATCTTGCAGACGTGAAGAAATACGACGCCGCGGCGAGTGCCGAAACTGTCGAGAAGATCGTCAAGCATCTGGGCATCGCGCTCAGGAACCGCGATTCCTCGCTGGTGTCCTGCACCGATCCCAAAGAACTCGAGCGCGTCCGGGAAAACTGGGTCGGCAAGAAGCTCGGCGTCGCCGATGCGGCGAAGGCAGATGCTGCGATCGAGAAGACCTGCAAGGCGATGGCCGCAGACAACACCAAGAATCGAGTGACTTTTTACTACCTCGTTGCCAAGGACCTGGGAAAGCTCGGTTCGCTCTGAGAATTCCGTGCTCGCGCGGTTGCTGAGGCGCGCCGCTGGTTTGTAACGGGCACGGCTTGTGCTGCCCCTCATCTGGCTGCCGCCATCTTCTCCCCGTATAGAGACGGGGAGAGGAATGCTGTCACCGATGGTTTCGCCAATTGCCGGCGTTGCAAGACGGACACCGAGGCTGCGGCCAGTTTGCTTGGATGTCGGCGCAGACGCCGAAACAGTGATGAGGCAAGCGTCGCCTGCGCCGTTTTGATGTGTTCGGCCGCCTGTCTAGCAGCTATAATGCTCGCACAATCGAATCGAGCCGAACCGATGCGCCAGTATCTCGACCTTCTGCAGCACGTGCTGGATCATGGCGCCGACCGCGGCGACCGCACGGGCACGGGCACGCGCTCCGTGTTCGGCTACCAGATGCGCTTCGACCTGGCGCGCGGCTTTCCCGTCACCACCACCAAGAAGCTGCATCTGAAATCGATCATTCATGAGCTTCTGTGGTTCCTGGCCGGCGAAACCAATATCAAATATCTGGCCGACCATGGCGTTTCCATCTGGGACGAATGGGCTGACGAGAATGGCGACCTTGGTCCTGTCTATGGCAAGCAGTGGCGTTCCTGGCCGGACGGCCATGGCGGGTCGATCGATCAGATAGACAATCTTGTGAAAGAGATACGCCGCAATCCTCAATCGCGGCGGCTGATCGTTTCGGCCTGGAATCCGGCCGAGGTAGAGGCGATGGCGTTGCCACCATGCCATTGCCTGTTCCAGTTCTACGTCTCGGAAGGCCGGCTTTCCTGTCAGCTTTACCAGCGTTCCGGCGACATCTTCCTCGGCGTGCCGTTCAACATCGCCTCCTACGCCCTGCTGACGCTGATGGTGGCGCAGGTGACCGGCCTGAAGCCCGGTGATTTCGTCCATACGCTCGGTGACGCGCATCTTTATTCGAACCATTTCGAGCAGGCGCGCGAGCAACTTCGGCGCACGCCAAGAACGCTGCCGACCATGTGGATCAACCCTGAAGTGAAGGATCTCTTCGCCTTCCGCTTCGAGGATTTCCGGCTGGAAAACTATGTCGCCGACGCGACGATCAAGGCGCCGATCGCGGTCTGAACCGCTGGCGCAACCTTGCCGACCTTGATGTCTCGAGGCCGTGGCGATGGTGGTGCCTCGCCGGTACGTCGTTTTGATATCTTTTCGACAAGATCGGTCGACCTTACCCTCAGGCCAGGAGATTTCCGGGGAGGCGTCCATGCGACTGTCAGCAGCGGTATTTGCGCTCGTCTTTGTCTTCGCTTTCAATGCCCACGCATTTGCCGAGTGCGGGTGTGAATGCATCAACAACAGCATGAAGCCGTTCTGCGACGATCCAGCTGCGAAGCTGCCAAACTGTCCCCGCGCGACTTGCAAGCCCGCTGACGCAGAGGGGAATGACCTTCCCGCAAGCGCCATATCAAGCGAGACGCGGTATGTCTGCAAAGTGCGGATGGTGAAGACGCCGGAAGGCTCGTTTCGGCACACACTTATCTGCATTTAGACATTGTCTCGCCTCTCCCAATAGATCACGGCGGCGACAGCAATGTCGCCCAAAAGTGACCGCGGTTTTGGGGGAAGGACGCGCTTTAGAGGATTTCAGCGTTGGTTCCGTCGAGGGCAACGGGCGCCGATTTTCTTGTGACGTCTTCGTCTGCCTTTCGCTGTATCCGTGCTGGTCTATCGCAGGTCGCGAGGACGCCGCGCATTCAATGGCGACGCTGTGCGAAAAACCTTTCCTTGTTATATTCATCCGGATATATCGGATGGCAGGCTTCGAGCAGGCCGGATGCCAACTCAGGGAGAGCTTCATGACGCGCAACGGTTTTGCAGTGGCGGCGGTCGCCATTGGTGGCTTCGCGGCGGCGTGGACGGCAGCAGTGCCGGCGGCGCGCGCGCAAGACGAGGTCGTGGTGTTTGCGGCCGCCAGCCTCAAGGACGCGCTCGACGCGGTCAACAAGGCCTGCGCGGCTGATGTCGGCGAAGCGGCGACCATCTCCTACGCGGCGAGTTCGGCGCTCGCCAAGCAGATCGAAAGCGGCGCGCCGGCGGACGTCTTCATCTCGGCCGATCTCGACTGGATGAAGTATCTTTCCGACAGGAAGCTGACCAAGCCCGATACCGAAGTGAAGCTGCTCGGCAACCAGATCGTGCTGGTGGCGCCGAAGGATTCGGGCGTTGAAGCCAAGATCGAAAAGGGTTTTGATCTGGCCAGACTGGTCGGCGACGGCAAGCTCGCCATGGGCGACCTCAAGGCTGTGCCGGCTGGCAAATACGGCAAGGCCGCGCTTGAATCGCTCGGCGTCTGGTCCTCGGTCGAGGGCAAGGTGGCGCAGGCCGAGAATGTGCGTGCGGCACTCAAGCTGGTCTCGATGGGCGAAGCGGCTCTCGGCATCGTCTATGCCACGGACGCGCATGCCGAAAAGGGCGTCAAGGTGGTTGGTGTTTTCCCCGAGGATTCACATCCGCCGATCATCTATCCGGTTGCCCAGACGGCTGATTCGAAGGACAAGGACACGCCTGCCTTCCTGAAGTGCCTGCGGACGGCAAAGGCATCGGATCTATTCAAGGAGCAGGGTTTCACGGTCCTTGCGCCCGTCAACTAGGAGAGCCACCTGCGCATGAACTGGCTGCTGGACCTCACTCCCGACGAATGGAATGCGGTCCGGCTGTCCATCAAGGTGGCGACAGTGGCGATGATCGCCAGCCTGCCGCCGGGCATAGCGATAGCGCTGCTCCTGGCGCGCGGCCGATTCTGGGGCAAGACGCTGCTCAACGGGCTGGTGCATCTGCCGCTGATCCTGCCGCCCGTGGTGACCGGCTATCTCCTGCTTCTGACCTTCGGCAAGCGCGGGCCGGCCGGCGCATTCCTGGCCGAGCATTTCGGCATCGTCTTTTCCTTTCGCTGGACGGGTGCGGCTCTTGCCTGCGGCGTCATGGGTTTTCCGCTGATGGTGCGGGCGATCCGATTGTCGATCGAGGCCGTCGACCGCAAGATGGAGGCGGCGGCCGGAACGCTCGGCGCCAGCCCGCCATGGGTGTTCGGCACCATCACCTTGCCGCTGATCCTGCCTGGGCTGATCGCCGGCGCCATCCTCTCCTTCGCCAAGGCGATGGGCGAGTTCGGAGCGACGATCACCTTCGTCTCCAACATCCCCAACGAGACGCAGACGCTGCCGTCGGCGATCTACACGTTCACCCAGGTGCCGGGCGGCGATGCCGGAGCGCTTCGGCTGACGCTGATCTCGATCGTCATCTCGATGGCCGCCCTGGTGGCCTCGGAAGTGTTGGCGCGGCGCGTCGGCCGGCGGATGGACATCGAATGAGCGTCCTTGTCGACATCCGCCATCGGCTCGGCGATTTCCCCCTCGACATCCGCTTCGAGAGCGCCGGGCGGCTGACGGCGCTGTTCGGGCCCTCCGGCTCGGGCAAGACGACGCTGATCAATATGATTGCCGGGCTGATCCGGCCCGACCAGGGACGCATCGAGGTCGATGGCCGTGTGCTGGTCGACACGGCCAAGGGCATTTTCGTGCCGAAGCACAGGCGCCGGATCGGCATGGTGTTCCAGGACGCGCGTCTGTTTCCGCATATGAGCGTGGCGAGCAATTTGCGCTATGGCCGCTGGTTCACGCCGGCGGCGGAGCGTTATGCCGAGATCGACGCCGTCGTCGAATTGCTCGGCATCGAGCCGCTGCTGGCGCGGCGGCCGGCAAAGCTCTCGGGCGGCGAGAGGCAGCGCGTCGCGATCGGCCGGGCGCTGCTCGCCAGCCCCCGGCTGTTGCTGATGGACGAGCCGCTGGCCTCGCTCGACGAGGCGCGCAAGGCCGAAATCCTGCCCTATGTCGAGCGCCTGCGCGACGAGACGAAGATCCCGATCGTCTATGTCAGCCATTCGATCGCCGAGGTGGCGCGGTTGGCGAGCGACGTGGTGATGCTGGCGCGAGGCAAGCTTGCCGCCAGCGGCCCGACCACGGCTGTCATGCAAAGGCTGGACCTTCTGCCGGCGGAGGAGCGCGGCGAGGGCGGCGCGGTGCTGGACACCAGCGTACTGCAGCATGACGAGGTTTTCGGCATGACGGTGCTTGGCTCGAACTCCGGCGAGATACGCGTGCCCAAGCTGGCGGCGACGGTGGGCGCACCGGTGCGCATACGCATCCGCGCGCGCGACGTCATGATCGCCACCGAACAGCCGTCGGGTCTCAGCGCGCTCAACATCCTGGCCGGCACGATCGTCGCGATCAGACCGGGCGAGGGGCCGACGGTCGAGATCGGTATCGACTGCAACGGCGCGACCGTGCTGGCACGGGTCACCGAACAGTCGCGGCAGGTTCTGAAGCTGCGGCTCGGCGGACAGGTCTTCGCCGTGATCAAGACGGTGAGTTTCGACCAGGCAAACACCGGGGGCGGGCTCCCCGCGGAGGCGGATGGCTGAGACGGCGAGTGGGTCTTTGCGCTATATCTATTTGGAATAGCGATGCCGCCAAAGACGCTCTAACATGGCAGGCGTGATCGCGGAGGAAGAAAATGCCGTCGCTGAGCTTGCGGATAAATCTCGACCCCGACGGGCGCATCGGGCCGGGCAAGATCGAATTGCTGGAGCAGATCGCCGCCTTCGGTTCGATCTCGGCCGCCGCGCGCGGCATGGAGATGTCCTACAAGCATGCGTGGGACCTGGTCGAGGACATGAACCGGGTGTTCGGCAAGCCGCTGGTGGCCGCGCAGACCGGCGGCCGCAAGGGCGGCGGCGCACAATTGACGGCGGTGGGCCTGGCCGTGGTCAGCCGTTTCCGCGCCATCGAACGCGCGGCGGCTTCGGCGGCCGCGACGCATATGGAGGCGTTGCAGGCGGAGATTGAGGAGGAGTAGGGCAGTAGGGCAGTAGGGCAGACCAACTCGGGCGCGTCGAATTTTTCGTGTGCTTTCTTGTGTTCCGGCTCCTGATGTCTCGTTCACTTACTGCCTTACTGCCCTACTCCCCTACCTTCCTCAGCACGTACGTATCCATGATCCAGCCCTTTTCTCTGCGGGCCTGCTCGCGGATTTTCTCGATTTCGGCGCCGACGTCGCGAAGGCGGCCGGAGACGATGATTTCGTCCGGCGTGCCGAGATAGGCGCCCCATTGGATGAAAAGATCCTGGTCGGCGAGCGTGTTGAAGGCGCATTTGCCGTCAAGCATGACGACGGCGCTGCCGGCATTTTGCGGCATACCTTCTTCCGTCAACCGGCGGCCGGTGGTGATCAGGATGGAATCGCCGATGCGGTTCAGCGCTGTCGCGTGGCTGGCGGCGAGCGCCTGGATGGCGGTGATGCCGGGAATAACCTCCAGTTCGAAGGCGACGTTGCCCCTGAGGCGTACGCGCTCCAGGATGCGCAGCGCGCTGTCGTAGAGCGAGGGGTCGCCCCAGATCAGGAAGGCGCCGCAACCATCCTCGGCGATCTCTTCGCGGATCAGGTCTTCATAGATGGCGGCGATTGCCTCGTGCCAGTCATCGACAGTCGAGCGATAGGAAGGCGCCGGTTCGGCCCGCACGGGCACGTCGAATTCCACGCGGCGTGAATTCGGGTTGGTGACGAAGCGGTCGCAGATGTGACGGCGCAGTTCGGCAAGATCGTTCTTCTTCGCACCCTTGTCGGGGATGAACAGCACGTCGGCCCGATTGAGGCCGTCTATGGCCTGCACGGTCATATGGTCGGGATTGCCGGCGCCGATGCCGATGACGAGAAGCTTGCGCATGAAGCGAACTCCTGCCCGATCGCAACCCTTTAGTCCAGACTGGCGTGGCGCGGATGCGGAAGGGCTTTGAAACGCCACGTTGAAACCGCTAGGGTCATCGCGACATTCTCGCCGAGGGGCTTTCATGTTGCGATATGTTCTGACGGCGGTGCTGGCCTTGTCGGCCGCACCCGCGTTCGCCAATGATTCCGTTGCCGAACTCGGCACCGGCGGCCTGGTGCTGTCGCGCAGCGATGCCGTGGCGATGCAGAGCGAGGACCTCTTCATCTCGCCGGAAAAGGTGACCGTGGATTACGTCTTCCACAACAACACCGATAAGGACGTCGACGCGATCGTCGCCTTCCCAATGCCCGACATCTCCGGCGATCCCGAGGAGATGCCGGCGATCCCCGAAAACCAGAGCGACAATTTCCTTGGCTTCGAGGTGACGATCGACGGCGTGGCGGCAAAGCCTGAGCTCGAGCAGAAGGCGCTCGCGCTCGGCATCGACATCGGTGCCGACCTGAAGGCGCAGAACGTGCCTTTCAACCCATTCGGCGAAGCGGCAAAGGCGGCGCTCGCGAAGCTGCCGCAAACGGTGGCGGACGACTGGGTCACCCGCGGCATCATCATCGAGGACACTGTCGATGACAGCCCTGGCGCGAAACCCAATTATGCACCGTTCTGGCAATTGCGCTCGACCTATTGGTGGCGCTCGACCTTTCCGGCCAACAAGGACGTCCACGTTTCCCACCGCTACAAACCGAGCGTCGGCGGCACCTCGTCGGTCAGCTTCTTCTACGACGGCAAGTTCCAGGGACAGTACGCCGCCTACAAGTCCCGCTACTGCATGGACGACACGTTCGAGAGCGCAGTGCGCAAGGCTGCCAAGAACGACCCCGACGGCTATCCAAAATATTACGAGAGCCGCATCGCCTACATCCTGACCACCGGCGGCAACTGGGCGGCCGGCAGCATCGGCAAGTTCAAGCTGACCGTCGACAAGGGCAATCCCAAAGCCCTGGTCTCGTTCTGCGGCGACAATGTCAGGAAGGTCGGGCCGACGAGTTTCGAGATGACGGCTGAGGACTTCTATCCAGAGCGCGACATCGACATCCTTATCCTCGATCCATCCGACAATGGGAACGGCAACTGATGCACGTGGCAATCTATGTCGCCATCGCCGAGAACGGCGTCATCGGGCGGGACGGGGGGCTGCCCTGGCGGCTTTCCACCGATCTCAAGCGCTTCAAGGCAGACACGATGGGCAAGCCTATCATCATGGGACGCAAGACCTATGAAGGCATCGGCCGGCCGCTGCCGGGCAGGCTGAACATCGTTGTCACCCGTGACAAGACCTGGCGCGCCGACGGCGTGGAGGTGGCGCATACGCTTGAGAACGCGATCCAGCTGGCTGATGTGCGTGGGCGCTGCATGAGCGGGGTGAACGAGGTCTGCGTCATCGGCGGCGGCGAAATCTATGCGCAGGCGCTGCCGCTGGCTGACCGGCTGCACGTCACCCATGTGCTGGCCGCTGTCGACGGCGACGCGCATTTCCCACCGATCGATTCGAAACGCTGGCGCGAAGTCACTTCGCAGGAGATACCAGCCGGCGAAAAGGACAGCCACGCGACGCGCTATACGGTTTACGAGCGACGCCGCGAGAGGCATTGAAAGAAAAAAGGCGTTTAAAGACGACAAAGGGTCGCGACCGGCCCAAAACCGATGATGCTGGCAGAGCATCGCGTTGAAAGCATGCCGTGGCGTCCCTATAGAAGAACAAGACTGGATTTGCGCCGAAATTCCGGCGCTTGAGGGAATTCCAAGCGAAAGGACATTCATGCCCTGGAACGACAAAGGTGGCGGTGGCGGCGGCCCGTGGGGCGGCGGCGGCAACAATCAAGGACCCTGGGGGCAGGGACCGAAGGGGCCAAGCGGCCCGCAAGGCTCGCCTCCCGACCTCGAGGACATCATCCGCCGCGGCCAGGACAGGCTGCGGCGTGCGCTGCCCGGCGGTGGCGGCGCCAGTCCGGCCATATTCGGCCTGATCGGCGCGGCGCTGGTCGTGCTATGGGCGTTCCAGGCAATCTACACCGTGCAGCCCGACGAGGTCGCAGTCGAGCTGCGCTTCGGCAAGCCGAAGGCCGAGCTGTCGCAGCCCGGCCTGCATTTCCACTGGTGGCCGCTCGAAACCGTCGAAACGGCCAAGATTTCCGAGCAGCTCGTCGACATTGGCGGTGGCGCCTCCAGCGGCAACACGTCGGGGCTGATGCTTTCGGGCGACCAGAACATCGTCAACGTGCAGTTCTCGGTCGCCTACCAGGTCTCCGATCCCCGCGCCTATCTGTTCGACGTCTCCGACCCGGACGGCATGCTGAGGCAGGTCGCCGAGAGCGCGATGCGCGAGGCCGTCGGCCGCAGGCCGGCGCAGGACATCTTCCGTGACGACCGCCAAGGCATAGCGGCTTCGGTGCGCGAGATCATCCAGACCACGCTCGACGGCTACAAGGCCGGGCTTCAGGTCAACGCCATCTCGATCGAGGACGCGGCGCCGCCGCGTGAGGTCGCCGACGCCTTCGACGAGGTGCAGCGCGCCGAGCAGGACGAGGATAAGTTCGTCGAGCAGGCCAACCAGTACTCCAACCAGAAGCTCGGCCAGGCACGCGGCGAGGCCGCACAGGTCCGCGAAGACGCGGCCGCCTACAAGAACCGGGTGGTGCAGGAGGCCGAAGGTGAGGCCCAGCGCTTCATCTCCGTCTATGACGAATATGCCAAGGCGCCCGACGTGACGCGCAAGCGGCTTTACCTGGAAACGATGGAGAAGGTGCTGAAGGACTCCGGCAAGGTGATCGTCGAGCAAGGCAACGGGCAGGGGGTCGTCCCCTATCTGCCGCTGCCGGCATTGCAGCAGAAAGCGCCGGCTCCGGCCCCGCTTGGCGCGACGACGGGAGGTAACCAGTGATGGCCAACCGTCTTCCCGTCATCGTCGTCATCGCGGCGGTCATCCTGTTCCTGCTCTATTCGTCGGTCTTCGTGGTCAATGCGCGCCAGCAGGCACTGGTGCTGAGGTTCGGCGAGATCGTCGACGTCAAGACCGAACCCGGCATCTACTTCAAGGCGCCGTTCTCGTTCTTCGACGCAGACACGGTGCAGTTGATCGAGAACCGGGTGCTGCGCTTCGACCTCGACAACATCCGCGTCCAGGTCTCGGGCGGCAAGTTCTATGAGGTCGATGCCTTCATCGCCTACCGAATCTCGGATCCGCGTGTCTTCCGAGCCGCGGTATCAGGCCAGATCGAGCTCGCCGAAGCGCGGCTGAGGACGCGTCTCGACGCTGCCTTGCGCCGGGTCTACGGTCTGCGCGACTTCGAGGCCGCCCTTTCGGAGGAGCGCGCGGTGATGATGCGCGAAGTGCGCGATCAGCTACGGCCCGACGCCACCTCGCTCGGCCTGCAGATCGAGGATGTCCGCATCCGCCGCACCGACCTCACGGCCGAAGTCTCGCAGCAGACCTTCGATCGCATGAAGGCGGAACGTCTGGCTGAGGCCGAAAGGCTGAGGGCGCGCGGCAATGAGGCGGCGCAGCGCATCAAGGCCCGCGCCGACCGTGAGGTGGTCGAGATCATCGCGGAAGCGCAGAAGGAGTCCGAAATCCTGCGCGGCGAGGGCGAGGCGCAGCGCAGCGCCACCTTTGCCGAGGCTTATCAGCGCGATCCGGCGTTCTTCGATTTCTACCGGTCGATGAACGCCTATGGCACGGCGCTGGACAACACCGGCACGACAATGGTGCTGTCGCCGAATTCGGAGTTCTTCCGTTTCTTCCGCGACCCTGACGGAAAGGAGGCGCCGGCAAGGCCGGCGGCTCCGCAACCGGCACCTCCTGCCGCACCGGCGACCGCACCCGCAACTTCGCCCGGCACCGGCCAGTAGCGGCCGGTGCAGGATTTCTTGGCGGCAATAGGCCTGGTCCTCGTCATTGAGGGCTTGGTCTATGGCGGCTTTCCCGGTTTCGCCAGGAAACTGGCGGGCGAGGTGCTGTCATTGCCGGAGAATGCATTGCGGATTGCCGGGCTGGTGGCGATTGGCGCCGGCGTCGGTATCGTCTGGCTGGTCCGCGGCGGCTAGGGGGGTGTGCAAAAACGCGGGATTTACACTCTGCCAATAGCCATAGCCGCAAACGTGCCCTATTTCTTGCCATCATGGCGCGACACGGCGTTTCCGTCGAAGCGCTTTTCTCTTTCAGAAGTGCCGGGAGGCTTCTCGATGACATCCAACACCCTTTTGCGCGCGGTTCGACGCACGTTCGTCGCTGGCGCGGCAGCGCTTCTTCTGGGCACCGTGGCCGTTCCGGCCTTCGTGACGTCGACAATGGCCGCCGACGGGCCTGCTTCGGTGGCCGACCTGGCGCAAGGCCTGCTCGGCGCGGTGGTCAACATCTCGACGTCGCAGACGGTGAAGGGCACGGAAGGTCCGGGCGCGGTGCCGATGCCGCAGCTTCCCGAAGGCTCGCCGTTCCAGGATTTCTTCGACGATTTCTTCAAGAACCGTGGCGGCGACAAGGACAATGGCTCGCAGAAAGTGCAGTCGCTCGGCTCCGGTTTCGTCATCGACGCCGAGCAGGGCATCGTCGTCACCAACAACCATGTCATCGCCGATGCCGACGATATCGAGGTCAATTTCTCCGATGGAGTCACGCTGAAGGCGACGCTGGTCGGCACCGACACCAAGACCGATGTCGCGGTGCTCAAGGTCGATCCGAAGGGCCACAAGCTGACGGCGGTGAAGTTCGGCGATTCCACCAAGATGCGCGTCGGCGACTGGGTGATGGCGATCGGCAATCCGTTCGGCCTCGGCGGCACGGTCACGGTCGGCATCGTCTCGGCGCGTAACCGCGACATCAATTCAGGCCCCTATGACGATTTCATCCAGACCGATGCCGCGATCAACCGCGGCAATTCGGGCGGGCCGCTGTTCAACAGCGCCGGCGAGGTCATCGGCATCAACACGGCGATCATTTCGCCGTCCGGCGGCTCGATCGGCATCGGCTTCTCCATCCCCTCGCAGCTCGCATCGGGCGTTGTCGAGCAACTGCGCCAATATGGCGAAACGCGGCGCGGCTGGCTTGGCGTGCGCATCCAGCCGGTGACCGACGACATTGCCGAGAGCCTCGGCATGGCGACCGCCAAGGGTGCGCTGGTCGCCGGCGTCATCAAGGGTGGACCGGTCGACAACGGCACCATCCAGGCCGGCGACGTGATCATCAAGTTCGACGGCAAGGACATCCACGAAATGCGCGACCTGCCGCGTGTGGTCGCGGAGAGCCCGGTCGGCAAGGCGGTCGACGTGCTGATCGTGCGCAAGGGTGTCGAGCAAACGGTGAAGGTAACACTTGGCCGGCTCGAGGACAGCGAGAAGCTCGCCAGCGGCGAAAACGGCAACACCGACCAGGACAAAGGCGACAAGGCGCCGGCGGTTTCGACGGCCTCGGTGCTCGGCATGACCGTCGGCGAATTGAACGACGATACGCGCAAGAAGTTCAGCATCGCCGCCGATGTTTCGGGCGTCGTCATCACCGATGTCGCCAAGGATTCGGCCGCGGCTGAACGCGGCATCCAGCCGGGCGAGGTGATCACCGAAATTGCACAGGAATCGGTTGCCACGCCCAAGGATGTGATGGACCGGATCGGCGCGCTGAAGGAGCAGGGACGCAAGAACGCACTGTTGATGCTGGCGTCCAAGACCGGTGAGCTGAGGTTTGTGACGATCCGGATGGACTGAGGATCGCTAACGATGGTCATATTGTAACATCCCATGGGATGTACTATTTTGACTTGTGAGGCGGATCGTACTGGACACAAACGTTTTGACGGCAGGTTTGCGAAGCAGGAATGGCGCGTCTTTCGCCATCCTGCAGCTGATTGCGGATCGGCAAATTCGCCCATTAGTGACGACAGCGCTGTTTCTTGAATATGAAACCGTGCTGGCCAGACCCGAGCAGGTGGCGGCTCACGGGTTGTCCGCGCCGGATCTGGGCCGTTTGCTGGCCGGCTTTGCATTGCTGGCTGAGCCGGTCGAGCTGCACTTTCTCTGGCGGCCGCAATTGAACGATCCGAAGGATGAGATGGTGCTTGAAGCAGCGATCAACGGCCAGGCCGATGCGTTGGTGACTCACAATCGCCGGGACTTCCTAGCTGCGGCAGGCCGTTTTGATGTACTGCTTGTGAGCCCGGCCGAGTTCTTGGAAGGACTTCGTACATGAGCAAAGCGACTTATCCGCTGAAACTGCCACAGTCGGTTAAGGAAGCAGCCGCGCGCCTCGCGAAGGCCGATGGCGTGTCGCTCAATCAATGGATTGCGTCGGCTGTGGCGCAAAAGGTCGGGGCAATGGAAGCGGCAGCTGACTTCCTGCGTCGTCGTGCCGGCGACGCGTCACCGGGCGATTTCGCGAAAATGCTGGGGCGGGTCGCAGACAGATCGCCACAGTCCGGCGACGAATTTCCACCTGACAGGCATTGATCAGCGACGATTCTTCCGCCAATCCGCGCTCGTCAGCCTGTAGAACACATGCCTTTTCAGCTCCGGGTGGCTGTCGGGAATGCCGGGGTGGTCGAAGTTGGCCGAGGGATCGGCGGTCATGCCGAGGCGCTTCATGACGGCAGTGGAGCGGCGGTTGTTCTCGACCGCGAAGGAGACGATCTCGCCAAGGCCGAGTTTTTCGAAGCCGTAGGCCAGCCATGCCTCGGCAGCTTCCGTGACATAACCCTTGCCCCAGAATTCGGGCGCCAGCCGCCAGCCGACCTCAACGGTGCCGGCGGGAAGGAACGGCAGATGGTCCGTCCCGGTGATGCCGGCAAAGCCGATGCATTGGCCTGATGCGGCGATCTCGCAGGCGGCAAAGCCATAGCCGTCCCGATCGATGATGGCCCGCAGTTCGTCCATCTTGGCGTCTGCTGCGGCACGGTCGCGACGGAATGGGAAGAACTCCATCACGCGTTCGTCGGAATTGATGCGATGGAACAACTCGCGGTCACAATCCTCCCAGTTGCGCAGGATCAGGCGCTCGGTGCGCATTGGTTTCATTGGACGAACTCTTCCTGCCTGTAGCCTTGCAGATAGAGCAATGCGGTCAGGTCGCCATGGTCGATGCGAACCTTTGCCTGCGCGGCCACCATCGGTTTGGCATGCAGCGCAACACCGGTGCCGGCAAGGCGGATCATGTCGAGATCGTTGGCCCCGTCGCCGACAGCAATGGCATCGGCCGGGGTGAGGCCGAGACGCGCAGTGATCTCGATCAGCGCCTCGGCCTTGGCGGCGCGGCCGAGGATCGGCTCGCCGACCAACCCGGCAAACAGGCCATCCTGTTCGAGCAGGCGGTTGGCGCGATTTTCATGGAAGCCGAGCATGGCGGCGATGCGTGAGGTGAAGACCTCGAAGCCGCCCGAGACTAGTGCGGTCCAGGCGCCGTTGGCCCGCATCGTCTGCACCAGCGCGCGGCCGCCGGAGGCCAATGTCAACCGGTTGGCAACGATCAGATCGACCACGGCCGCATCGAGCCCCTTGAGCAACGCCACGCGCTCGCGCAGGGCGGGCTCGAAGGCGATCTCGCCATTCATCGATCGTGCGGTGATCGCCGCGACGTGCTCCTTGACGCCGATCTCGTCGGCCAGCTCGTCGATGCATTCCTGGTCGATCATGGTCGAATCCATGTCGGCGATGAGGATCTTCTTGCGGCGCGTTGCCGGCGGCTGGACGATCACGTCGACCGGCTCGGCGGCCAGCGCCGCGCGCAGGCTGGCGGTCGCCTCGTCGGCTTGCGCGCTCGCCGGCAGTACGAGATCGCAGGCAATGTCTTCGGCCATCCAGCGAACAGTGCTTGCGCCCACCGACCGTGAGGCCATATTCGCAAGCGATGGCGACAAGGCACGATCGGCGGGATGGGAAACAAGCGTGGCGATAAGCGGCATCGATAATTCCGGTGCGGATGCGGGCGAAGGCCGCGTGAAGAATGCGATCCTGATAGCCGGGCCGACCGCCAGCGGCAAGTCGGCGCTGGCGCTCGACCTGGCCGAACGTATAGGCGGCGTGATCGTCAACACCGATTCCATGCAAGCCTATTCGGTTCTCGACGTGTTGACTGCCCGGCCGGAGGCGGCGGACCTCGCTCGGGCACCGCATCATCTCTATGGGCATGTCCATCCCGGCACCGCCTACTCGACCGGGGCGTGGCTGCGCGACGTGACGAGGCTGATCGAAGACGGCGCGCTCTCGCGGCGACCGATCTTCGTCGGCGGCACCGGCCTTTACTTTCGCGCCTTGGCCGAGGGCATTTCGGAAATGCCCGACATTCCGCGGCAGGTACGCGACCGTTGGCGCTACGAGTTGAAGGAGCAAGGCGCCGTCAAACTGCATGGCATCCTGCTGCGCGAGGATTCCAGGGCAGCCATGCAGTTGAAGCCCACGGACAGCCAGCGCATCGTGCGGGCGCTCGAAGTGCTCGACGCATCCGGCCGCTCGATCCTGGACTGGCAGGCCGCGCGGGGCCGGCCGCTCATCGACAGACAAACGGCCCGCTTCTTCGTCATCGAGCCGGACCGGGCCGCGCTGGTCGGACGCATCGAAAGGCGTTTCGACCAGATGCTGGCCAAGGGCGCACTGGACGAAGTCAGGCAACTCGCATCGCTTCGTCTCGATTCGCAATTGCCGGCGATGAAGGCGATCGGCGTCCGTGAACTGCAAGCGGCGATGGCCGGACAATCGGGTTTTCCCGAGGCGATCGAGCGCGCCAAGATCGCAACCAGGCAATATGGCAAGCGGCAGACGACCTGGTTTCGGCACCAGCTAGGACCGGAATGGCAAAGATTGCATCCTGGTGACGATATCGAAACCACGATCCAAACGCTTGTTGCTAATGCAACCTAGAAAGCCTTTCCTTCACGGAAAGGTTCTCGTTGTGGTTGTCCAAATTAACCCTCCGTAAGGCCCGCCATGCCATAAGGTCGATGGGCATTTTTCCATCGGGGAGCAGATGCGTTTCCACAAGGCGGAATCGGCGTTTTTCGTCTTTATCTTCGTGATCCTGGCCGCCGGCCTGGTGACGCTGCATGCCTATGGACTGCTGCAATCCTTTGCCACCGAACTGCACACGGCCTCCGGCCTGGACAAGGTCATCTACCTCAACAAGCTGCTTTTCGCGACGGGCGTGCTGCTCGCGACCGCGCTGTTCTTCGGCATCTTCTTCATATACCCGCTGATCCGCAGGCAGGCGACGGAGGAAGGCAAGCTGCGCGCCATGACCGTGTCGCTGAGCGCCCGCTCCGAGACGTTCGAACATGCGGCGCTGACAGACAGCCTGACCGGCATGCAGAACCGGCGCTATTTCGACGACGCGCTGAAGGAATACCTCGAAGAGTTCAAGCGCATCGAGAAACCCGTCGGGCTGATGATCCTGGACCTCGATCATTTCAAGCAGGTCAACGATACACACGGCCACGACGTCGGCGACGAGGTGCTCAAGGCCGTCGCCAGCTGTCTCAAGGACATGACGCGCTACCATGACGTGGTGGCGCGATTGGGCGGCGAGGAATTCGCCGTGGTCACGCCCAACATGGAGGCGGAATTGTTGTCGAAATTCGCCGAGCGTATCCGCAAGGCGATCGCCAACATGTCGGTTCTCTCCGGCAATGTCCGGCTCAAGATCACCACCAGCGTCGGCCTTGCCGTTTGGGACCGCAAGGAGACGGCGGAAGAATTCTATCGCCGCGCCGACCGCCAGCTCTACGAGGCCAAGAGGCAAGGCCGCAACCGCGTCTGCGCCTGAAATCCCGAAGAAGAATTCATGAGGCCGGTTGCCTGACGCGGCTTTTTCGACTTCCGGTGCTCACGGACTGAATGTCCGCTCCGCTCCGGCTTCTCGAAAACCACGCCATTCAATCCGGCCTGATGAATTCCCTTTCGGGATTTGACCAAGCTGGTTCGATGAAGCCTTTGGAAGCTTGTGTGCGGCTTCCCGGCCGGTCGTCAGAGAGCTTGCAGGCTCAATCGTTCTGGGGGCGCATGCCGAAGGTGGCGGGCTTGAGGCCGTAGCGCATATCGAAATCATCATCCGATTGCACGCGTGCGGCCGGCGGCTTGCGGTAGTCGGGATCGCCAGCCTGGCGGCCAGAATCGACCACTTCGGCAAAGGCCATCGCCTGCTGCTGCGGCTTTGGAACGTTGCGAAGCCGTTCCACTATCGTCACCAGATCGACATCGTCGCCGGTTTTCGACGACATGGCTTGTTCGCGCTTCGCCGTGCCGGGGATCAGTTCAGCCGGCAGTCTCTCGAACTTCAGCCGCATCGTCGTGGCCACGCCTTCGCCGAAGGCGATGGCTTCGCGCTGGCCCATGGACGACAGGAAAGCAAGCGTGGAGGCGGACGAGTCGGCGATGGCCGAGCGGATGATCGCCTGGTCTTGCTCATTGGCGAGCCGCATGGCGAAAAAAGTCGAGCATTGCGACAGGATGGTCGGGTCAAGTTCGCCCGGGCGCTGGGTGACGACGCCGAGATAGCAGCCATACTTGCGGCCTTCCTTGGCAATGCGCGACAGCGCGTGCCTTGTCGGCGCGAAGCCGAGGCGCGCATCGGCCGGCATGTAGCGATGCGCTTCTTCGCACAGCAATAGGAGCTGCAGCTTGCCCTCGCTCCACAGCGCAAGGTCGAACGCCAGGCGCGCCAGCACCGAACAGACGGAATTGACCACTTCGGACGGCATGCCGGCCATTTCGAAACAGGTCACAGGGCGGCCGTTATGCGGCACGCGGAAGATGTTGCCGATCGTCTCGTGGATGGTGTCCTCGATCAGGCGCGAGTTGAACATGAAACGGTAGCGCGGATCGGCTGCCGCCGATTCGATGCGCGTCTTCAGCGATTTGAGCGTCGGGCGCTCGTTCTTGCTTTCGAGCATGCCCATGCGCTCGTCAATCTGCTTGAGCAGATCGGCAATGCGGTAGGGCACTGGCGTATCGGCGGTCAGCGCATCGCTGCCGCGCCTGAGATAGGCACCGGAATTGGGGTTGCGATAGAGGTTTTTGGCGAGCGGAATGAGGTCGCGCAGCGCATCGATCTCGTCGGGCACGGTCTCGCGGCCGCGAAATAGAACCTCGGCGAATTCCTCGAGCCGGAACATCCAGAACGGAAGGTCGAGCGTCTTGGAATCGACCTTGACGCAATATTCGGGCAGCGACGCGGCGAATTCATTGTGCGGATCGAGGATCAGGATGCGCAGATCCGGCCGCGCCGCGATCGATTTGCGCAGCAGCAGCGAGACGGCGGTGGACTTGCCGACGCCGGTGGTGCCGACAATGGCAAAGTGGCGCGCCAGCGTGTCGTCGATGGCGATGTTGGCGGCGATCGCCTCGTCCTGCGACAGCGAGCCGATGGTGATCGAATGACGCCCGGCCAGATCGTAGACGGCCTGCAGGTCACGGCTGCGGATGCGGTGCGCGATGGCGCCTATATGGGGATAGGTGGTGATGCCGCGGTCGAAGATCGGCTTGGAGCCGGGTTCGGCGCCGTCGCGCACTTCGCCGATCAGCTCGATGCTGACCTCGATGGCGTTCTGGCCTTCGCTGTTCCAGGCGCGATCCGACTTGCCGATCGCATAGACCAGGCCGACGGTGCGCGTGCTGCCGAGATTGACCGAGATCATCTTGCCGACCGTCCACAGGCCGGTCACCGCGCCGTCGACGTCGTCCGCAAAGGCGCTGATGGTGGCGCGCGCACCGTCGCATTGCACGACATTGCCCAGGATGCGCCTGTCGTTCTGTTCGGCGTTGCGGCGCTCCTGCGATGTCGGTTCTCCGACCGAGGCTTCGCGTTCGACATACATGGACAGGCCAATCCCCATTTTCCCTCACGTCGAGCCTACAGGAACTGGGTTAAGGTCGAGTGTGGCCGGATGGTGTAGGGAGGATTAAGAAGCTGGTGAAAATTGTCGCGACAAGGCTCTTTTCCAGCTGTCGGATTTTCGCTATAATAAACGAATGAATGATATAGCGAACGATATCTCCTCCACAATCGGCAGACGGATACACGCCGAGAGGACGATACGGGACTGGTCCCTGGCCGAACTCGCCGAGCGCTCCGGCGTCTCCAAAGCCATGCTGAGCACGATCGAGCGCGGCATGACCAGCCCGACGGCAGCGCTCCTGGTGCGGATCGCCGCCGCCTTCGGCATGACGCTGTCGACCCTTATCGCACGCGCGGAATTGCAGGGCGGCGGCTTGCTGCGGGCGAGCGACCAGCCCGTCTGGCGCGATCCCGACACCGGCTATGCCAGGCGGCATCTTTCGCCGGCCGGCGACATGCCGCTCGAACTGATCAGGGTTCATCTGCCGGCGGGCGCCAAGGTCAGCCTGCCCGCGGCATCCTACGCCTTCATCAAACAGCAGATATGGCTGATCTCCGGACGGCTGGAATTCACCGAGGGCGATCTGGTGCACAGGCTCGAGCCCGGCGACTGTCTGGCGCTCGGCGCGCCGTCGGACTGCACCTTCCATGCGCTCGAGGCGGGCGCCGACTATCTCGTCGCGCTGGTCAGGGCCTGACATCATGCCGAGACGTCCAAAGCGCTCCCACAATGGGGGACCGCCGCTCGACGACTACAAGGGGCCGCCATGGGGCAAGGGCGATCCTTATATTTTCCTGGCCTGGCAGGCCGCGCATGCCAAGGCGTGGAAAGCACCGAGCCGCGACGTCATGCTGATGCGCGTGGACAAGGCGGAACGGCTGGGACTTACCTATGAGGAATACACGCTCGAACTCCTCGAACGCGGACGCCACCTTCAGGAAGAGGACACCGAACGCATCGCCGCGATCAAGGCGGCGCGCAAGGGAAAGCGATTCAGCGCTTTCGATTGACGCCAGTTCGACCGTATCGATCCTTCCATCTCAGCCAGGCAGAACGAGCATGCACTCCATCGAGATCGGAACGTTGACGCAGGACGCGCGAACACAGGCGTTGCTTGGCGATCTTCTGGTCGAAACGGTTGCCGCGGGCGGGTCGGTGAGCTTCATGCATCCGCTGGCGCCGGAAACCGCCCGCAGGTTTTGGGACACGTCGCTGACGGCGGCCGCAAGAGGCGAGCGGGTGGTGCTTGGCGCGTGGGAGGCAGACACGCTGGTCGGCACGGTCACGCTGCTGCTCGACTGTCCGCCCAACCAGCCGCACCGGGCCGAAATCGCCAAGCTGATGACGCGCCTCGATCGTCGAGGCAAAGGCGTGGCGACCCGCCTGATGCAAGCGGCCGAGGCCCTTGCGGTGGAGAGGGGCCGCACACTTCTGGTTCTGGATACGGCGACCGAAGAGGGGGCGTCCGGGCTCTATGAGAGGCTGGGCTTCACGCTGACCGGGGAAATACCGGACTATGCATTGAAGCCCCATGGCGGGCTGACCGGCACGCTCATCTACTGGAAGCGCATCGGCCGGTGAACGTCATGTCGGAGATGGCTCGCCGAGGCGCGACAGCAGCCATTGGCGGAAATCCTGCTCGGCACCGGTCAGTCGCGCGATCGGTGCCTTGGTCAGAAAATGCCCCGATGTGCTCGGGAGCTCGAAATCGGAAAGCCTGGCCAGGGCCTTGCTTTCGAGTGCCTCGTCAATCAGCGGCCGCGAGCCCAGAAGCACGCCCGCGCCGGCTCGCGCAGCCTCCATCGCAGCCACGAAGCTGTCGAAGCGATGCGAGCGCCTGGGGTGACCGGCCAATCCCGCCGCGGCGAACCATTCCGCCCACATCTCGCGCGCACCGGCGACCAGGAGCAGCGGCAGGGATGTCCAGTCGGCATCACTGGCCAAGGCCGGGGCGGCCACCGGCACAAGCCGCTCGGCGGTCAGCCTGTCGGCCAGGCGTCCGGGAAAGGATCCGTTGCCGAAACGGATGTCCAGCGCTGAGCCCGGCAGGTCATAGTCGGTCGGGCGATGGATCGTCACCAGGTCGACATGGATGCGCGGCAGCGCCTTGGCAAGGTCGGGCAGCTTCGGAACGAGCACCAGCAAAGCGAAAGAGATCGGCGCCCGCAAGGTGACGGTCTCGACGGCGCGGGGCTCGAACAGTTCCGCCGTGCTGCTGCCGATGGTGGCGAAGGCTGATTGGATGTGGGGCAAGTAGGCGGCGCCCTCCGGCAACAGTGCGACGCCCCGCGCCAGCCGTGAGAACAGACGCGTCTTCAGCCGATCCTCGAGGAGCCGGACATGCTGACTGACGGCCGCCTGGGTCAGGCCGAGTTCGGCGGCCGCCGCCGTAAAATTCGAAAGCCGCGCCGCTGCCTCGAAGCTGCGCAGCCAGTCGAGTGGGGGCAAGGTGGGGATGGTTCTCGCAGGCATTACGATTTTGCAGCCATTGACCGAAAAATGATAATTTCAATTGTACCTTTCGCTCGATCAACATGCAATCGAGGCCCCGCTGAGCGGACTGCGGGGCGCAATGGACAGGAACATCTCCATGTTGACCGATGCGCTGATAGGCGACGCAGGAAGAATGATCGAACTGGGCTGGAAGGACGGCACACGCTGCCGGTTCCATGCCATGTGGCTTCGCGACAACGCACTCGACGACAAGACACGCAGCGCCGGCAACGGCCAGCGACTGATCACCATCCTCGATATTCCAGCCGAGACGCGGATCGGTGCCGCTTCGATCAAGGGCAATGCCGTGGAGATCAGATTCGTGCCCGAGAAGAAGACGGTCAGCTTTCCCGAGGCGTGGCTTCGAGCCAATGCCTATGATCGCGCCGAGGCCCGTCAGTCCGGATGGACCGCCGACGCGGTGCAGCGCTGGACAAGGGCGACGATGCAGAATTCGGTGCCGCGCGCCGGTTATCCGAAGGCAAGCCGCAGCCGCAGTGTGCTGCGGGAATGGCTCTTGGCGGTGAGGGCCTACGGTTTTGCAGTGATGGACGGACTGCCGGCCGAATCCGGCGCTCTGTGCAAGGTCTCCGACCTGTTCGGCTACATCAGGGAGACCAATTACGGGCGCTGGTTCGAAGTGCGCGCCGAGGTCAATCCGAACAATCTGGCCTACACCAATCTCGGCCTCCAGGCGCACACCGACAATCCTTATCGCGACCCGGTGCCGACGCTGCAGATCCTGTCCTGTATCGAGAACACGGTGGAGGGTGGTGAGTCCAGCGTGGTCGACGGGTTCGCCGTGGCGGCCGCCCTGCAGGCCGAGAACCCCGAAGGCTTCCGACTCCTGAGTTCGCATCCTGCCCGGTTCGAATATGCCGGATCGACCGGCGTGCGGCTGCAGGCGAAGCGGCCTATGATCGAACTCGGGCCGGACGGCGAACTGATCTGCATCCGCTTCAACAACCGCTCGCTGGCGCCGACCGTCGACGTGCCTTTCGCCGAGATGGATGCCTACTACGCCGCCTATCGCCGCTTTGCGGAGTTGATCGAGGATCCGGCCTTCGAAGTAACGTTCAAGCTCGAGCCGGGGCAAGCCTTCATCGTCGACAACACCCGCGTCATGCATGCGCGCAAAGCGTTTTCGGGAACCGGGAAACGCTGGCTGCAGGGCTGCTATGCCGACAAGGACGGCCTGCTGTCGACGTTGGCGGCGATCGAGCACGGTTTCAAGGAGGCGGCGGAATGAACCCACATGATCTGAACGCCGGCAACATCGTCGAATTCATCGCCGATATCTTCGAGCGCCGGGGAGCCGAATCCTATCTCGGCGAGCCGGTGACCATGTCCGAGCATATGCTGCAGGGCGCCTGGCTCGCAGAGCAGGATGGTGCGCCGGAAGAACTGGTGGCAGCAGCCCTGCTGCACGATATCGGCCACTACACCAGCGAGTTCGGTACCTATTCGCCCGATGACGTCGAGGACAAGCACCATGACGAGGCCGGCGGCGAGGTGCTGGCGCCGTTCTTCCCGCCGGTCATCGTCGAATGCGTCAGGCTGCATGTCTCGGCCAAGCGCTATCTCTGCGCCACCGACCCGACCTATTTCGACAAGCTGTCGCCGGCTTCGGTTCATACGCTGTCGTTGCAGGGCGGGCCGATGAGCCCGGACGAGGTGGCCGGGTTCCGCAAGAACCCGTTTCACGAAGAGGCGGTGCGCGTCCGCATCTGGGACGAGGGCGGCAAGGTCGCCGACATGAGGACGCGCACGTTTCGCGACTATGTGCCGTTGCTAGAACGCGTGGTGGCGCGGTTCGCGGCCGACCAGGCGGCGTAGCCGATCGCACCGATCAGGAAAGGGAGGCGCGGTCCAAAACCGCGCCTCCCTCGGTTTTTCGCCACGATCTGGCTTATCCCTTGTGGTGAACCTGCTGCAGCCCATAGACGGGCGTCGCAATGCCTTCCTGCCTGGCCTTCAACTGCAGCGACAGGAACTGCGAATAATGGCGCGACTGGTGCAGGTTACCGCCATGGAACCAGAGCGCCTCCTGCTGCGTCGGCTTCCACATGTTGCGCTGCTCACCTTCCCATGGGCCGGGATCCTTGGTGGTGTTCGAGCCGAGTCCCCAGCATTTGCCGACCTTGTCGGCAACCTCCTTTGAGATCAGCTCCGCCGCCCAGCCATTCATCGAGCCGTATCCGGTGGCGTAGACGATGACGTCCGCCGGCAGTTCGGTGCCATCGCTGAGCAGGACGGAATGTTCTTTGATCTCGGCCACATCGACGCCGCTCTTGAGCTTGATGGCGCCATCGATGATCAGCTGCGAAGCGCCGATATCGATGTAGTAGCCGGAGCCACGCCTGAGATATTTCATGAACAGGCCGGAGCCGTCGTCGCCCCAGTCGAGCATGAACCCCGCCTTTTCCAAGCCCTTGTAGAACGCCGCGTCGCGCTCCTTCATCTTCTCATAAAGCGGAATCTGGAACTCGTGCAGGATCTTGTAGGGCAGGGAGGCGAAGATGAGGTCGGCCTTGGCGGTGGTCATACCGTTCTGCACCGCCTGCTCCGAGTAGAGCGCGCCAAGCCCGATATCCATCAGCGTGTCGGATCTGACGATGTGGGTGGTCGATCGCTGCACCATGGTGACGTCGACGCCGGCTTCCCACAGTGCTGCGCAAATGTCGTGCGCGGAATTGTTCGAGCCGATGACGACAACCTTCTTGCCGGCATATTGGTCGGGGCCGGGGTGCTTGGAGGAGTGGTGCTGATCGCCCTTGAAATTCTCCATGCCCTTGAACTTCGGCAGATTGGGACGGCCGGACATGCCGGTGGCCAACACCAGCTGCTTCGGCTTCAGCGTGATGTCCTTGCCGTCGCGGTGGACGACAACTGTCCATTCCTTCTTCTCCTCGTCGTAGGAAGCGCTCTTGGCCTCGGTTGAGGACCAGTAATTCAGCTCCATCACCTTGGTGTACATTTCCAGCCAGTCGCCGATCTTGTCCTTGGGCGAGAAAACCGGCCAGTTCCGGGGAAAATCGATGTAGGGCAAATGGTCATACCAGACCGGGTCGTGCAGGCAGAGCGACTTGTAGCGCTTGCGCCAACTGTCGCCGGCACGTTCATTCTTCTCGATGATGATCGTCGGCACGCCGAGCTGGCGGAGCCGCGCGCCAAGCGCGATGCCGCCCTGGCCGCCGCCGATGATGACCGTATAGGGCTGCGTCTTGAAGCCAAGCTCGGCCGCTTCCTTTTCGCGCTCTTCCTTCCAGGTCGGGCGGTTCCTGCCGGAGCCGTGCTTGGCGCCCATCGGCCGGGCGAAGCCGGCCGGCTCTTCATGCCCTTTCAGCTCGACCATCGTGGTCAGCAGCGTCCAGATCTTGCCGTCCTTCAACCTGATATGGCCGAAGCCGCGCGCCACATCCGTCTCGAAGCTGATCCAGCCGTCGATCACCCCGTTCGCCTCGGTCGCGTCCTCGCCCCTGGCGATGGCGAAATGTGATGGCTTCGTCTTCGACAGCTGGCTTTCCAGCATGTCACGCACCTGATCGCGGCCTTCCATGGTCTTAATATTCCAGGTGAAGGTGACGAGGTCGCGCCAATAACAATCTTCCTGGAAGCATTCGACCGCCTTGTCGACGTCGCCGGCGGCAAGGGCCGCGCCAAATCGTTCGAGAAGGTCGGAAAGCTTCCTGTTCGGGGCCTTGTCGAGCATCAGTTTCCTCCGCGTTTTTGTTGATCGGCCTCGTTGCGAGCTGCCTTTGCCGAGCTTGGGGTCCGGCCTCGGGCAGTATCGCGGCAAACCATGGGCCGCGTCACGTCGCCAAATAGTTCGCTTTGTTTTCAAGGGTTTGACCAGCGACCCGACGTCGAGCCGGGTCTAAATGACGGCGTGCGCGTGCTTCGTGCCATGCACCGGGCAAGCCGGCATGAAAGCGGAATCGACCCCATTGACGAACGGCTGCTTTCACCCTTATGGTTCGCCACCATGAAAAAGGCACTCATTCTCGTAGGAAGGCGCGTGGGCAAGGCGGTGTAACCGCCGGGCGAAAACCTCCCATGCGCAACACACAGGCTCCCTCGGGGGCCTTTTTTATTGCCTTAAACACGACTAAACGACCAGCAAATCGCCAGATGGCGGACAGTACGGGACCAAACCGATGAGCAACGGACAGAGCGAGCGGCGCGAAATGACTGGCGCCGAAATGGTGGTGCAGGCGCTGAAGGACAATGGCGTCAAGCATGTCTTCGGTTATCCGGGCGGCGCGGTTCTCCCGATCTATGACGAGATATTCCAGCAGGACGACGTCGAGCACATCCTGGTGAGGCACGAGCAGGGCGCCGGCCACGCGGCCGAGGGCTATGCGCGCTCGACCGGCAGGGCAGGCGTCATGCTGGTGACATCGGGTCCGGGCGCGACCAACGCGGTGACGCCTTTGCAGGACGCGCTGATGGATTCGATCCCGCTGGTGTGCCTGACCGGGCAGGTGCCGACCTCGCTGATCGGTTCGGACGCTTTCCAGGAGTGCGACACGGTCGGCATCACGCGCCCCTGCACCAAGCACAATTGGCTGGTGAAGGACGTCAACGAACTTGCCGCAACCATCCATGAGGCCTTCCATGTCGCCACCACCGGCCGTCCCGGTCCTGTCGTGGTCGACATCCCGAAGGACGTGCAGTTCGCCAAGGGTTTTTATGTTTCTCCGCAAACCGCGCCGCGCACCAGCTATCAGCCGAAGGTGCAGGGCGACCTGGAGAAGGTCAAGGCGGCGGTCGAACTGCTGGCCGGTGCCAGGAAGCCGATCATCTACAGCGGCGGCGGCGTCATCAACTCCGGTCCGGAAGCGAGCCATCTGCTGCGCGAACTGGTCGACCTCACCGGTTTCCCGATCACCTCGACGTTGATGGGGCTCGGCGCCTATCCGGCATCGGGCAAGAACTGGCTCGGCATGCTCGGCATGCACGGCACCTACGAAGCCAACATGGCCATGCATGATTGCGACGTGATGATCTGCATCGGTGCGCGCTTCGACGACCGCATCACCGGCCGGCTCAACGCGTTCTCGCCGAACTCGAAGAAGATCCATATCGACATCGATCCGTCCTCGATCAACAAGAACGTCCACACCGACGTGCCCATTATCGGCGATGTCGGCCGGGTTCTGGAGGATCTCGTGCGGCTGTGGCGGGCAACCGCCAAGGCCGACAAGAAGGCGCTCTATCCCTGGTGGGAGCAGATCGCCAAATGGCGCGCGCGCGATTCGCTCGCGTACAAGATGAACAACGACGTGATCATGCCGCAATATGCCATCCAGCGGCTCTATGCCCTGACCAAGGACATGGACACCTACATCACGACGGAGGTCGGCCAGCACCAGATGTGGGCGGCCCAGCACTACCATTTCGAGAAGCCGAACCGCTGGATGACGTCCGGGGGGCTCGGCACGATGGGTTACGGCCTGCCGGCGGCACTCGGCGTGCAGATCGCGCATCCGAACGCGCTGGTCGTCGATATCGCCGGCGACGCTTCGGTGCAGATGACGATGCAAGAGATGAGTGCCGCGGTGCAGTTCGACGCGCCGATCAAAATCTTCATTCTCAACAACCAGTATATGGGCATGGTGCGGCAGTGGCAGCAGCTGCTGCACGGCAACCGGCTGTCGCATTCCTACACCGAAGCCATGCCTGATTTCGTCAAGCTGGCCGAAGCCTATGGCGGCCACGGTATCCGCTGCGACAAGCCGGACGAACTGGACGATGCCATCAAGGAGATGATCTCGGTCAGAAAGCCGGTGCTGTTCGACTGCCGCGTGGCGACGCTCGCCAACTGCTTCCCGATGATCCCGTCGGGCAAGGCGCACAATGAGATGCTCTTGCCGGACGAGGCGACGGACGAGGCGGTGGCCAACGCCATCGACGCCAAGGGCAGGGAACTGGTTTAGCAGCGGACAGAGGCAGGGCTGTCGCGAGAAGCCGTGCGTAAACAGAGATTAGATCCAAGAGTTTGAAGTCGAGATTCACATCATGAACGCACAGCTACAACCGACCGGCTCCGCCTATTTCATCGCCAAGGAAACGGAAAAGCCCGAGAACCACACGCTTTCAGTGCTGGTCGACAACGAGCCGGGCGTGCTTGCCCGGGTCATCGGCCTGTTTTCCGGGCGCGGCTACAACATCGAGAGCCTGACAGTCTCGGAAACCGAGCATGAGAAACATCTGTCGCGCATCACCATCGTGACGCGCGGCACGCCGCATGTGCTGGAGCAGATCAAGCACCAGCTCGAGCGCATCGTGCCGGTCCACCGCGTCGTCGACCTCACCGTGCGCTCGCAGGAGTTCGGCCAGGAGCGGCCGCTGGAGCGGGAACTGGCGCTGGTCAAGGTCGCCGGCACCGGCGAAGCCCGCGTCGAGGCGCTGCGGCTGGCTGACGCCTTCCGCGCCAGCGTCATCGACGCCAACACCGAGCATTTCATCTTCGAGATCACCGGCAAGGGCTCCAAGCTCGACCAGTTCATCGCCATCATGAAGCCGCTCGGCCTGGTAGAGATCTGCCGCACCGGCGTGGCGGCGATGAACCGTGGCCCGCAGGGGATGTAGCACCGGTAAGTTTCTCCACAGCGTGACGACGGGATCGGCCACCGGCCGAGGGTGGCATTTGTGCGGTCGTTGGAAGAGACAATAATACTGGCTTATCTGGGAGGATATCATGTCGCTCGACGCATTCCTCGCCTTGCTTGTCTACGCCTTCGTGACCTCGATCACGCCCGGGCCTAACAATCTGATGCTGCTCGCCTCAGGTGTGAATTTCGGCCTGGTGAGGAGCGTGCCGCATATGTTCGGCATCAGCATCGGGTTTCTTGTCTTGCTGCTGGCGGTCGGCCTTGGTCTTGGCGCCGTGCTGACGGCGTTCCCGGCGCTGCACACCGCGCTCAAGATCGCCGGCGCCGCCTATCTGCTCTACCTTGCCTGGAAAATCGCCATGTCACGCTCGCTCAGCGGCAAAGGCGAGACGAAGGCGCGGCCGATGCGTTTCATCGAGGCGGCGGCGTTCCAGTGGGTCAATGCCAAGGCCTGGGTGATGGCGATCACCGCCATGGCCGTCTACTCCAATCCGGAGCATCCGTTCCTGTCGGTGGCGCTGATCTCGGTGGCCTTCACCATCGTCAACCTGCCGAGCGTTTCAGTGTGGGCGGGATTCGGCACGGCGCTGCGCGGTTTCCTGTCCGATCCAGTGCGGCTGAAATGGTTCAACATCGCCATGGGCGTGTTGCTGGCCGCGACGCTTTGGCCGATGCTGCGGTGAGTTGTCCAGGTTCGCGATCCGCCTTTTGCACGCGATCATGGTGGCCAGCCCGTCCATTGTGCAGTGCACATTAAATCTTCGTAATGCCGTGTTTTGGCCCTTTTCCGCCAAAGCCCTGTCCTATCTATTCAGCGAATTCGCGGCAGGGCGTCGTGATTTGAGCTAGAATACGACCACCTGGCTATGGCGTGTCGGACGGAGAGGGTCTTTTGTCGATGCGTGGAAAAGTCATTCTTTCATTGCTTGCGGTCGCCTGCGCAGGCGCGGCCTGGCTCTATCTGTCTCCCGATGCGCTGAGCAGGGCCCGGCAGATCATCGGTGCAAAGCAGGTCGCGTCGGACAAGCCGACGCCGGATAGGCAGGATCCGCAGGCAGGGGCCAAGCAGGCGGCCGGCGGCACTGGCGCCCGTTCGGCCTCGATCATCTCGGCCACGGCAACGACGGCCGATTTCCCGGTCCGACGCTACGCCATCGGCTTCGTCTCCTCTCCCGCCGTGGTCAGCATCAACGCGCGCGTGTCCAGCCAGATCGTGTCGATCGACGTCAAGGACGGGCAGATGGTGAAAACCGGCGATCTCCTGTTTTCGCTGGATGACCGTGCCTTGAAGGCGCAACTCGCCAAGGATCAGGCGACGCTCGCCAAGGATCAGGCGCTGCTTGCCAGTTCGAATTCCGATCTTCAGCGCGCCAAGGATCTTGTCGCCAAGCAGGCCGGTACGCAGCAGACCTACGACCAGGCCGTTGCCGCGCAGAAGGCGGCGGCAGCGACTGTCGATGCCGACAAGGCGACAATCGATGCAGACAATGTCCAGCTTGGCTTTGCCAGGATCACCGCGCCGATTTCCGGCAGGCTTGGCGCGGTCAACGTTGCCGTGGGCGATCTCGTGACCACGAGCAATGGCAGCAGCAGCACCTCGACCCCGCTCGTCACCATCACCCAGATGGATCCGCTGCAGGTGAACTTCAACCTGCCCGAAAGCAACCTTGCGCTGCTGCACAAGGCACTGGCAAAGCCACAGCAAGGGGCAGTGACCCTGACCCAGGACGGCGACCCGACACCCATTGGCAAGGGCACGCTCGATTTCGTCGATTCCAGCGTCGATACCGCTTCCGGCACCATCGCAACGCGAGCCAGCATACCCAACGCCGATCTGTCGCTGTGGCCGGGCCAATATGTGAATGTCGTGCTCGACGCCGGCATCATGCCGCAGATGACGTCCGTCCCCACGGTCGCGGTGCAGCCCAGCCAGAAGGGGCCGTTCGTCTATGTGGTCAAGCCTGACAACACAGTCGAAATGCGGCCGGTGCAAGTGGCGCTGACCGTGGGTCAGAGCGCCGCCATCAGCGATGGCCTGAAAAGCGGCGAGAAGGTTGTTATCGAAGGCCAGACGCGACTGAAGAACGGGGCTGCCGTGCACGAAGGCAACGCATCCGCCGGATCCGGCGACCAGGCAGCACCCAAGATCGCGCAAGCGGACAAGGCCGGCGAGGCGGCCCAATGATCTCCGAGTTCTGCATTCGCAGGCCTGTCGCCACCCTCCTGATGTCGTTCGCCCTCGTTCTGGGCGGGCTGTTCGCCTACAAGTTCCTCCCGGTGGCCGCGCTGCCCAGTGCCGAATTCCCTGTCGTCAACGTCTCGGCTCAGCTACCCGGAGCCTCGCCGGAAACGATGGCAACGTCGGTGGCGACGCCGCTGATCAAGCAATTCGCCACCATTGCCGGAATCGATTCGATCTCGACCACCAACTCGCTCGGCCAGACCTCGATCGCCATCCAGTTCGTGCTCAACCGCGACATCGATGCCGCGGCCGCGGACGTGCAGGCAGCGATCGCGCGCACGCAAAGATCGCTGCCGCCGCAGATGACCTCGCCGCCGAGCTATCGCAAGGTCAATCCGGCCGACGCGCCGATCCTTTTGATGTCGCTGGTCAGCGATACGGTTCCGCTGACCGATCTCGATGCTTTCGCCGAAAACGTCATCTCGCCGTCGCTGTCGACCATCGACGGCGTGGCGCAGGTCTCCATCTTCGGCCAGCAGAAATATGCAGTCCGCATCCAGATCGACCCGACCGCGCTTGCCGCGCGCGGCATTTCGATCGACCAGCTGCAGGCGGCGATCGCATCCGCCAACTCCAACACCCCGCTGGGCGTTCTGAAGAACAACAAACAGCAGTTGACGATCACGGCCAATACGCAGCTGACCGACGCCGCCGGATTCTCCAACCTCATCATCGCCACCAAGAACGGTCATCCGGTGCGGCTGGGCGAGGTGACACGCGTCGTCGATTCGGTGCAGACCACGACGACTGCAAGCTGGTATGACGGCACGCGCGCGATCATCATGGCGGTGCAGCGCCAGCCCGACGCCAACACTGTCGATGTCGTCGACAAGGTCAAGGCGATGCTGCCGTCCTTCCAGGACCAGATGCCGGCCGCCGCCCAGATCAAGCTGCTCAACGACCGTTCGACCTCGATCCGCCAGGCCGTGGATGACGTGCAGTTCACGCTGCTGTTGACCATCGCGCTGGTGGTCATGGTGATCTTCGTGTTCCTGCGCCGCGTTACGGCGACCATCATCCCGGCCGTGGTGGTGCCGATCTCGTTGATCGCCACGCTCGGCGCGATGTTCCTGTTCGGCTTTTCCATCGACAACATCTCGCTGATGGGCCTGACGCTTGCGGTCGGCCTCGTCGTCGACGACGCCATCGTGATGCTGGAAAACATCTTCCGCCATATGGAGGAGGATGGGTTGTCGGCGTTCGATGCTTCGCTGAAGGGCGCGCGCGAAATCGGCTTCACCATCATCTCGATTTCGATCTCGCTCGTGGCCGTGTTCATCCCGGTGCTTCTGATGGGCGGCGTGATCGGGCGCATCTTCAACGAGTTCGCCGTCGTGGTGACGGTCGCCATCCTGGCGTCAATGTTCGTGTCGCTGACGCTGACGCCGATGCTGTGCTCGCGGCTGCTGTCGGTGACCAAGGCCGACCGCGAGGCGCATGGCGATGGCCACAGGCGCGATTTCATCACCCGCGGCTGCGACCGGATCCTGAGCTTCTGTCTGCGGCACACTTTCCTGGTGTTCCTGGTCTTCATAGGCACCGCGGCGGCGTCGGTGTGGCTGATCGAGGTCTCGCCGAAGGGCTTTTTCCCGCAGGAGGATATCGGCCAGATATCGGTGACGACCATCGCGCGCCAGGACATCTCGTTCGACGCCATGGCAAAGCTGCAGGGGCAGGTGGCCAGCGTCTTCTCGCATTCGCCCTATGTCGACCATGTTGCGTGGTCGGCGGGCAGCGGCAACAATGCGCTCAACCAGGGGCAGCTTTTCGTCCAGCTCAAGGGCAAGGACCAGCGGCCCAATATCGAGAAGGTGCTTGCCGATCTGCGCAAGCAATTGGCCGGCGTCGCAGGCATCGAGACCTACATGCAGCCTGTGCAGAATCTGAGGCTGGGTTCGCGCTCGTCTGCCAGCGCCTACCAGCTCGTGGTTCAGGGCCTCGACACCGGCCAGACAGACATCTGGGCGCAGAAACTGAATGACGCGATGGCGGCCGATCATGCGACCTTCACCGACGTCACCAGCGATTTGCAGAACAATGCGCTGCAGGCGACGCTGGTGGTGGATCGCGACAAGGCGGCCCAGCTCGGCATCGACACCGACACGCTGCGCTCGGCGCTTTATGGCGGGTTCGGCACCGACCAGGTTTCGACGATCTTCGGCTCCGCCGACAGCTACGAAGTCATCACCGAGCTCGATCCCAAGATCGAGTGGTCGCCGGAGCGGATGCTGGCCATCCAGATGAGGACGGCGAGCGGCTCCCTGGTTCCGCTTGGCGCCTTCGCCCGGGTCGATCGCACGGCCGGCGCCTTGACGGTCAACCAGCTCGGCCAGCTTCCGGCCGTGACGATCTCCTATAATCTGCCGCAAGGCGTGGCGCTCGGCGACAGCGTGAGCCGCATCGACGCGCTCAAGGAGCAGATCGGCATGCCGGAGACGATCTCGACCAGCTTTGCCGGCACAGCCAAGACCTTCCAGGATTCGCTCGCCAACCAGGGCCTGCTGATCGGCGGCGCGATCCTGACCATCTATATCGTGCTTGGCATTCTCTATGAGAGCTTCATCCATCCGCTCACGATCCTCACAGGCTTGCCATCGGCTGTGCTGGGAGCGGTTGTCGCCTTGCGCTTCGCCGGCATGGACCTGTCCGTCATCGCGGTGATCGGCATCCTGATGCTGATCGGCATCGTCAAGAAGAACGGCATCATGATGGTCGACGTCGCGCTCGAATTGCGACGAGAAGGAATGTCGGCCACCGAGTCCATCCACAAGGCCTGCCTGATGCGGTTCCGGCCGATCATGATGACGACGCTGGCCGCCTTGATGGGCACGTTCCCGATCGCGCTCGGCACGGGCGCCAGCGCGGAGCTGCGCCAGCCGCTGGGCGTCGCCGTTGTCGGCGGTCTGCTCGCCTCGCAGGCGCTGACGCTGTTCGTCACACCGGTAATCTATGTCTACATGGAAAATTTCTCGGGCTGGCTGGTCGGGCTGATGCCGAAGCGCAAGCCCGAATTGCATCTGGTCGAAGCGGGGGATCAGCCTTCGCTGTTCGACGATGATGACGAAATCCGAGGCGAGCCGCAAAAGACGGCCGCGGAGTAGTGTATCCGCGTCGCGCCCACTGGCCCAAGTCGTCATGCTTGCGGCCGGCGGATCGCAGCCGTAGTTTGTGGCCATGTCCCACGATCATGACCACGACAACGAACTCGATCCGTTTGCCGCTCGCGTGCGCGCGCTGGAAACCATTCTCACCCGCAAGGGATTGATCGATCCGGCCGCGATCGATGTCATCGTCGATACCTACGAGACCAAGATCGGTCCGCGCAACGGCGCGAGGGTGGTGGCCAAGGCCTGGAGCGATCCCGCTTTTGCCGACTGGCTGAAGCGCGATGCTACGGCGGCGATCGGATCGCTGGGCTATACCGGCCGGCAAGGCGAGCACATGCAGGCGGTGTTCAACACCGAAGAGACTCACAATCTCGTCGTCTGCACGCTGTGCTCCTGCTATCCGTGGTCGGTGCTCGGCCTGCCGCCGGTCTGGTACAAGGCGCCGCCCTATCGCTCGCGCGCGGTCATCGATCCGCGCGGCGTGCTTGAGGAATTCGGGCTGACGCTGCCGGCCTCAACAAAGATACGCGTCTGGGATTCGACCGCGGAGTTACGCTATCTCGTCGTCCCGATGCGGCCTCAAGGAACCGAAGGCTGGAGTGAGGAGCGCTTGTCCGAATTGGTAAGCCGCGATGCGATGATCGGCACTGCGCTGGCCCAAAAACCGGAACAAACAGGGGGCCCGGCATGAACGGCCCGCAGGATCTCGGCGGACAGATGGGATTCGGACCGGTGGCGCCGGAACGGGACGAGCCGTATTTCCATGCCGACTGGGAGCGGCGGGCGCTCGGCGTGACGCTCACCGCCGGCGCAATGGGTGCCTGGAATATCGATGAGAGCCGGCATGCGCGGGAATCGCTGCATCCGGCCGACTACTATGCCTCCAGCTACTACCAGATATGGATCAAGGCGCTGGAAACCCTGCTCAAGCGCCATGGTTTCGTCAGCGAGCGTGATCTCAAGGCAGGCGAGGCGATCGATGCGGCCGCGACGCCGAAACGGGTGCTGAAGGCCGATGACGTTCCGGCAGTGCTTGCCAAGGGCGGTCCGTGCAACCGGCCTGTGGAGACGACCCCACGCTTCAAGGCCGGCGACCGCGTGCGGACCAGGAATTTCAATCCGACCGGCCACACCAGGCTGCCGCGCTACGCGCGCGGCAAGCATGGGAGGATCGAAGCGGTGCGCGACGGCTTTGTATTCCCCGACACCAACGCGCATGGGCAGGGCGAGAACCCGCAATGGGTCTATACGGTGGTTTTCGACGGGGCCGAGATCTGGGGCGACGGGGCCGATCCGACGCTGACCGTGTCCATCGATGCCTGGGAGAACTATCTTGAACCGGCCTGAGGCGAACGGGCCTGCCGGTCTGCCCGCCGGCCTCGATGCGCCCGTCTTCGCCGAGCCCTGGCAGGCCGAAGCCTTCGCGATGGCGGTGGCGCTGCACGACAAGGGCCTGTTTTCGTGGAGCGAGTGGGCGCAGGCACTGTCGGCCGAAGTGAAGAAACCCGGCGCCGCGGCTGACGGCCATGACTATTACGAACATTGGTTGGCGGCGCTGGAAGCGCTGCTGGCGTCGAAAGGATTGGCCGCCAAGCCCGATGTCGATGCGATGGCACGGGCCTGGGAGCGCGCCGCGCATGCCACGCCGCACGGCAAGCCGATCCTGCTGGAGAACGATCCGCACGCCGTCAGGTGATCGTGCGGACACGCCGCCCGTTCCCTTTACGTTCCCGTCCTCGCCTGATAACCTTGTTTGCCGCCGGCTGCCTCGATGGCGGTGGCCGCCATCTTGTCTTTCCCTTGCGAATCCGGTCACACGATCAGATGGAATTTTCACCCCAACAGGACGAGGCGCTGCAGGCGGTCGCGCGCTGGCTCAAGGCCGGCAAGCCGCAATTGTTCCGGCTGTTCGGCTATGCCGGCACCGGCAAGACGACGCTGGCGCGCTATTTCGCCGAACATGTCGACGGCCAGGTGCAGTTCGCCGCCTTCACCGGCAAGGCGGCGCAGGTGCTGCGCTCCAAGGGCGCGGTCAATGCCCGCACCATCCATTCGCTGATCTACAGGCCCAAGGGGGAGGAATCGGTCGAAGACGAGGTGACTGGCAAGACGTCGATGTCGCCGACTTTTTCCCTCAACCGGCAGAGCCCGATCTCGCGTGCGAAACTGGTCATCATCGACGAATGCTCGATGGTCGACGAGCAGCTTGGCCGTGACCTCTTGAGCTTTGGCACGCCGATCCTGGTGCTGGGCGATCCCGGCCAGTTGCCGCCGATCTCGGGCGGTGGCTTCTTCACCGACCACGAGCCGGATTTCCTGCTCACCGAAATCCACCGGCAGGCGCGCGACAATCCGATCCTGCGGCTGGCGCTCGACGTGCGCGAGGGGCGCGAATTCATGCGCGGCGACTACGGCACGGCGCAGGTGATCGGCAAGGAAGACGTCAACCAGGACCTAGTGCTGAGGGCGGACCAGGTGCTGGTCGGCACCAACCGCACGCGCCGCCGCTACAACCAGCGCCTGCGCGAGCTCAAGGGGTTCAATGCCGACTATCCGCAGGCCGGCGACAAGCTGGTGTGCCTGCGCAACGACCCGGCCAAGGGCCTGCTCAACGGTTCGCTGTGGAAGGTGATGACCTCGTCGCGCGAGACGGTGAAACCTGGCATCAACCTCCTGGTGTCGCCCGAAGAGGATGATCCGGACCGCGGTGTCGCCAAGATCAAGCTGCTCAAGGCGGCGTTCGAGGATCCCGACGCCGATATCCCGTGGCAGCAGAAGAAGCGGTTCGATGATTTCGACTATGGCTATGCGCTGACCGTGCACAAGGCGCAGGGGTCGCAGTGGAACGAGATCGTGCTGTTCGACGAGAGCTGGGCGTTCAAGGAAACGCGCCAGCGCTGGCTTTATACCGCGATCACCCGGGCGGCCGAACGGTTGACGATCGTCAGGTAGCGGAGCCCAGTTGCCTGGCGCCGAGCCATTGCCAAGCATCGGCCTCGTCTTTGAAGTGCCTGAGTTCGACCGGCGGCGGGGTAGGGAGGAAGTCTCGCGCCTGCGCCGTCCAGTCCGGCTCGCCGATCGCGGCACAACGACCTATATGCTCTGCGGCCTGCACCGCGCCCTGTCGCAGCGTCTCGTCCGATATGTCGCTCCAGTCGACGCCGTCATGATCGATCACGCGCACCAGCACGTCGATTCGCGGGTGAAGCGCGTAAGCCGCTTCGAGCAGGCCGAACAGGTTTTCCGCGTCGGCCGCCGAGACATGGCCGACGATATCGATGGCGAAGAGATCCTCACGGTCCGTATCGATGCGCCGGATTGCCGGCACGGCTTCGAGGAAATTCAAGGGATCGTATCCTTTCACAAACGTCATCCGATCTTCTGGAACACCGGAAACCCCCTATCTGTTCCCGTCAAAGGCGGTATAGATGCGCCGAAATCGAGCAGGATCCGAAGCCATGCCCGCAAAGCTTTCCGTCAATCTCAACGCCATCGCCATGCTGCGCAACCGGCGCGACCTGCCGTGGCCTGATGTGATCAGGCTTGGCCGCATCGCGCTTGCGGCGGGAGCACATGGGCTGACGGTGCATCCTCGCCCGGACGAGCGCCATACCCGCCGTTCAGACCTGCCTGAGATCAGGGCCTTGATCGACGATGAGTTCCCGCGGGCCGAATTCAACATCGAGGGCCATCCGACCGAGGATTTCCTGGCGCTTGTGGAAAAGCACCAGCCGGAACAGGTGACCCTGGTGCCTGACGATCCCTCCCAGGCAACCTCGGACCATGGCTGGAACTTCATCGCCGATGCAGCGTTCCTGACACCGATCGTGAGACGCCTGAAGAAGGGCGGTTTCCGGGTCTCGTTGTTCTCCGATGCGGATCCTGCCGGCATAAACGCCGCGCGCGATACCGGCGCCGACCGTATCGAGCTTTACACGGGACCTTATGGCAGTTGCCATGCCGATTCCGCCAAGGCGGCCAAGGAGCTGGAAAGACTGGGAAAAACCGCCGATGCGGCCTTTGTCGCGGGCCTTGAGGTCAATGCCGGGCACGATCTGACGGTGAGCAACCTGCCGGCCCTGGCGCGACGCGTTCCGGCATTGGCCGAAGTGTCGATCGGACATGGGTTGACAGCCGACGCGTTGGAGTATGGCATGGCCGGCACGGTGGGCCGATTTCTCAGGGCTTGCGGGTGGTAATGGTGGCAGCCTCGCGTGCAAAGCATGGCAGCCATAACGCGACGGTACTTGATATTGCATCGCAGCAAGCGTAGAGCACCGCGCGCTTATCGGAGTGTCGTTCATGGCCCTTGCCAACACTGGTAGTGAGGCAGAAACCGTCGAACAATCGAGCCATCCTGAGATCGAGCAGCACAGCACCAAGGTGTTGATGCTCGGCGCGCTCGGCGTTGTTTACGGCGATATCGGCACCAGCCCGATCTACGCGTTCCGCGAGGCGCTGGTGGCGTCGTCGGGCGGCGAAGTGGCCGACCGTGGCGACATTCTTGGCGTTCTCTCGCTGATCATCTGGTCACTGACGATCATCGTCACCATCAAGTACATCATGTTCGTGCTGCGCGCCAACAACCGCGGCGAAGGCGGCGTGCTGTCGTTGATGGCATTGGCGCGCGGCAGTTTCCCGAAGCGCTCGGCGATCATCCTGGGCATCGGTATCGTCGGCGCCTCGCTGTTCTTCGGCGACGCCGTCATAACCCCGGCAATTTCGGTGCTCTCGGCGGTCGAGGGCATGAATGTCGTCACGCCGACCTTCCAGCCTTATGTCGTGCCGCTGACACTGGTCATCCTGGCGGTTCTGTTTTCGGTGCAGCGCTTCGGCACCGGCGGCGTGGCGCTGATCTTCGGCCCGATCACCGCGGTCTGGTTCCTGGCTATCGGCCTGTCCGGCCTCAACCATATCATCGCCGATCCGGAAATCCTGTGGGCGATCAGCCCGCACTATATCGTCGCCTTCCTGATCAATTCGCCCGATGTCGCCTTCGTCACCATCGGCGCCATCTTCCTTGCGGTCACCGGCGCCGAAGCGCTTTATGCCGATCTCGGCCATTTCGGCCGCAAGCCGATCGTGCTCGCCTGGCTGGCGATCGTGTTCCCTTGCCTGCTGCTCAACTATGCCGGCCAGGGCGCCTTCGTGCTGGCCAAGAACGGCGTGGTCGGGCATCCCTTCTTCGAAATGAACGAAGGCTGGACGCTGATCCCGATGGTGGTGCTGGCGACCGCCGCGACGGTGATCGCCAGCCAGGCGGTGATTTCAGGCGCATTCTCGCTGACCAGGCAGGCGGTTCAGCTCAATATGCTGCCACGGCTGGAAATCCTGCACACGTCGGAAAAACAGTCCGGCCAGATCTACATGCCGCGCGTCAACCTGTTGTTGGCGCTCGTGGTGATGATGCTGGTGGTGGGCTTCGGCGAATCCAGCAGGCTGGCTTCGGCATACGGCATCTCGGTGACCGGCAACATGCTGGTGACCACGGTGCTGCTGTTTGTCGTCATGACCCGCATCTGGAAATGGCGGCTGTGGGTGGCGGTCGCGATGACAGCCTTGTTCGGTTTCATCGATGTCGGTTTCTTTGCTTCCAACATCGTCAAGGTGTTCGAAGGCGGCTGGGCCTCGCTGGCGGTGGCCTTCACCATCGTGCTGGCGATGTGGACCTGGGTGCGCGGCAGCCGTTATCTCTTCGACAAGACCCGCCGCAACGAGATCCCGCTCGATTTCCTGGCCGGCAATCTGTTGAAGAAGAAGCCGCAGCTGGTATCCGGCACCGCGGTGTTCCTGACCAGCGATCCGCTCAGCGCGCCGACCGCGCTGATGCACAGCCTGAAGCACTACAAGGTCCTGCACGAGCAGAATGTGATCCTCTCGGTGGTAACCGCGCCGCAGCCGGTGGTGCCTGACAGCGACCGGGTCAAGATGGAGACGGTCAACGAGCTGTTCATGCGGGTCACGCTGACCTTCGGCTATATGGAGCAGCCCAACATCCCGCGCGCGCTGGCGATCTGCCGCAAGCAAGGCTGGAAGTTCGACATCATGACGACGTCCTTCTTCCTGTCCCGGCGCTCGCTGAAAGCCTCGCCCAATTCCGGCATGCCGGTGTGGCAGGACCGGCTGTTCATCGGGCTGGCGCGCACGGCGGCCGACGCCACCGAATATTTCCAGATACCGACCGGCCGTGTGGTAGAGATCGGCACGCAGGTGGCGATCTGACTGTCTCGATCGCCTTGGGCTGACGCTTCGGGGGACGGGCATGAGCGGCGAATTGGTGCTTGTCACCGGCGGATCTGGCTTTCTCGGCGCCCACTGTATCCTTGAACTGCTGAAGGCGGGCTACCGCGTGCGCACCACTGTGCGCTCGGCCAGGCGGCAAGCCGATGTCCTGGCCATGCTCAAGGCAGGTGGCGTCGAGCCGGATGACAGGCTCTCCTTTGCAATCGCCGATCTCATGAGCGATGCCGGCTGGCCGCTAGCCGCTGCGGGCTGCGACTATGTCCTGCATGTCGCCTCGCCGTTCCCGCCCGGCGTGCCCAAGCATGATGACGAGCTGATCATTCCGGCCCGTGAAGGCGCGTTGCGGGTGCTGCGGGCGGCACGAGAAGCCGGCGTCAGACGCGTCGTGCTGACGTCCTCCTTCGCGGCTGTCGGCTACGGCAAGATGCCGCCCGACGGCCGTCCGTTCACCGAAGAGAGCTGGACCGATCCGATGGGAAGGGTCAGCGCCTATGTGAAGTCGAAGACGCTCGCCGAGCGCGCGGCCTGGGATTTTATTGCCGCCGAGGGGGGCGGGTTGGAGCTTGCTGCCGTGAACCCCGTCGGCATCTTCGGGCCTGTGCTTGGCTCCGACCATTCGACCTCCACCGAATTTGTCCAACGCATGATGAATGGCGCCATGCCGGGGCTGCCGCGCCTGTCCTTCGGCGTCGTCGATGCACGCGACGTGGCGGACCTGCATGTCCGCGCCATGACCGATCCAGTTGCCAATGGCGAGCGCTTCCTGGCGGTGGCCGGCGATTTCATGACCGTGCGGGAAATCACGCAAACCTTGAGAAAGCGGCTCGGCAATGCGGCGAAGCGCGTTTCGACCAGAGAGCTTCCCGATTGGCTGGTGCGCATGGTGGGACTGTTCAATCCGGAAGTCGCGCAGCTCGTGCCTGAGCTGGGCAAGGTCAAGAATGCCACCAATGCCAAGGCGGTGCGCAAGCTCGGCTGGAAGCCGCGTTCGCGCGAAGACGCGCTGGCTGCGACCGGAGAGAGCCTTATTCGGCACGGCCTGATCAAAACATCGAAGTAGGGGCGGAAAGTCGAGAACAGACTTCCCGCCGCGTGGATTTCAACCTGCCAGGGCAGCCTTGTTCGCCTCGAGGAATTGTCTCAACGTCCTTGGCGTCCTGCCGGAAAGCATCTCGATCGCGTCCGTCACCATGGCGATGCGGCCGGCACGCGTGTTGACGTCGAAGGAAACGATGACGCCGGCAAAATCCTCGGGAACGCCTGATGCCTTTACCCCTTCGGTCAGGACATCATCCGAAACCTGCACGACATCGAGCGGCTTGCCGGTGACTTCGCTGACGAGGGCGGCGATCTCTGCCGTCGTGTACGCTTGCGGGCCAGTCAGCGTGTAGGTTTTGCTGTCGGTCGAGCCGGAAGCGAGACCGGCGGCGATCGCCGCTGCCATGTCATCGCGCGCGCCATGGGCGATGCGGCCTTCGCCGGCGGACGTGTACCAGTGCCCCGAGGCGATCGCGTGCGGCAGCGCCATGAACAGGTTCTCCTGGTACCAGCCGTTGCGGAAGATCGTGTAGGGGATGCCGCTTGCCTTGATTGCCTGCTCGGTGCTGTAGTGGTCACTGGCAAACAGGACCGGCGACCCCGGTTCCGGGTTGGGCATCGAGGTGTAGAGCAAATGCGAAACGCCGGCGTTTCTGGCCGCCGCGACTGCATTCTCGTGCTGCTTCAGGCGCTTGCCGCTTTTGAGATCGAGATCGCCGGTCGAAATGATCAGCGCCTTGTCGGCGCCCTTGAATGCGGTTTCCAGCGAAACGGCGTCGTTGAAGTCTGCGGCCCTGACAACGACGCCGCGCACCGCCAAATCTGCCAGGCTTTCGGGATTGCGCGTGGTGGCGATGATCTTTGCAGGCGGAGTTTTATGCGCGTCCAGGAGATAGCGGATGACGCCGCGGCCAAGCTGGCCGGAGGCGCCGGTGACGAGAAGGGTTTCGGTCATCGGAGATCCTGATTTGTGCCGAAGCGGCGGGTGCTCTAGTGGTCTCAGAAAGAGACCAGCACTAAAATAGGAATTGACCTGTCACCGTAAAGGAGGCAGTTTTTCGGGAGGTAGGCACATCCAGGGAACCAGCGATGGACGGCAAGGTCACCAATCTGAAATCGAAGCTGGAGACCTACAAAGCGATGAGCGGGGGCGGTAATTTTGCCGATTGCCCGGTTCGCAATGTCATCCAGGGCGTCAGCGGCAAATGGAGATCGCTGCTGGTGATGGCGCTGGCTGAAAGGCCGTATCGTTTCGGCGAGTTGCGGCGGCTGGTGCCTGACATTTCGCAGCGCATGCTGACCCAGACACTGCACGATTTGCAACGCGACGGTTATGTGCATCGTGAAGTGTTCCCGACCAAACCACCGAGCGTTGAATACAGCCTGACCGATCTCGGGCGCTCGATGTTCGGCGCCTTTCATCAACTGATCCTATGGGCCGAACTCAACCATGATGCGGTGCGCGAAGCGCGTGCGGATTTTGATGTCGCCCAGGCATAAGCCGCGGGGTGGCGCCGCGACGCCGCGCATTCGCCGCAGTTCCTCGCCTCAATGGTGGCCGGCACGGTGGTCCATCCGTTCAGGCGAACTGGGCTGGCGGAAGCGCGCTGGCCGGATCGTTCTTGCGAATGACCGTCGAAAGATACGATCCCTTCGCCCGCAGGAAGGCATGCAGGCGCAGTGGATAGTCCTGCGCCACGGCATGCTTGACGGACGGGCGTCCACTCAATGCCTGGCGCCAGGCCTGGACGAGCGGTTTGCCGTCCAGAATGCCGAAATCGCCGATCCGGTCGAAGGTATCGATGTAGCGGAAGACAGGGCCGTAGACTGCGTCGACGAGCGAAAAGCGCCCGCCTTCGAACCATGGTCCAGTCCGGCCGGCTTCGCCCGCCAATTCGGTCTCCACACGATCGAACATTTCCGACAGCGTCCGAGACTCGGCAAGGAATCCTGCCTCGGTCGACGCCGAATAGAACCGGCCGACGGCGTTGAGGATGGCTGAGCCATACTCGATCCAGGCACGATGCCGGGCACGGGCATAGGGGTCGGCCGGGTGGAGGGGATTGGCCTCAGTTTCTTCGAGGAATTCGAGGATGACGGCGGATTCGAAGATCACCGTTTCATCGTTCCCCCGCTGCACGCGCAGCAGCGGCACCTTGCCGAGCGGCGAGACCGCCTTGAACCAGTCAGGCTTGTTGGCGAGGTCGATGTCGACGCGCTCGAACGGCACGCCTTTCTCGGTCAGCGAGATCGCCGCACGCTGGACATAGGGGCAAAGGGGATGGCTGACGAGAATGAGGGTGTTGGCATGCTTCATCGGATTGGCCTCTCAATATCGATGCATTCGCATCTATCTAGATGCAAATGCATTGGTCGTCAAGCTTGATGCAATTGCATCTATCTCTTATGATGCCGTCATGATCGAGACAGCCATGCCATCGCCGGAGGCCATCAAGACCTGGGCACGCCTGATGCGGGTATCACGCCAGCTGGTGGAACGTGCCGAAGACGCGCTGAAGGAAGGCGGCCTGCCGCCGCTTGCCTGGTATGACGTGCTGCACGAACTCGCTGAGGCGGGCGAGGGCGGCTTGCGGCCGTTCCAGCTGATCGAACGAACCCTGTTCGCGCAGTATAATATTTCGCGGCTGCTGGCCCGACTTGAAGCCGATGGGTTTGTCGAGAAGCTGCCGGTGGCTGATGACGGCCGCGGCCAAACCGTCCGCATCACGGCCAAGGGACGAGAGACGCGCCGCCGTATGTGGGCCGTCTATGGCAGGTCGATCGCGGAGCTGGTTGGCGACAAGCTCTCGCCGCAAGAACTGAACACGGTATCGGCCTTGCTCGGGCGGTTGCGCGATCCGCCAGCCGGCGACTGAACATACGCGTTGCGCGGCTGCGGGGACACGGGAAAGACATTTCGTCATTTTGGCCTTGCGCCGATCTTCGGATTGCGCAATATGCCGAACCGTAACGTACGGTACTGAGCTCGGGCGATCTACGGCTCTACCATCAAACGGGAACAGAGCGTGTTGCAGGCAAATGCCGATATCGACAACGGCGAAGCGCTGACGGAGCGTCAGAAGGCGGTCCTGGATGCAGCGCTCCGCCTGCTGGTCGAAGAGGGCGACAATCTGACCATGACCGCAGTGGCGCGGCGGGCGAGCTGCTCCAAGGAAACGCTCTACAAATGGTTCGGCGACCGCGACGGACTGCTGACGGCGACGGTGCAATGGCAGGCCTCGAAGGTGCGGGTGACGGCGGTCGACGGCAGGGGGCTCGACCTTGCGTCGTTGGCCGCGAGCCTGGAGCGATTTGCTTCCGACTGGCTGAAGGTCATTTCCAGCGACACTTCGATCGCACTCAACCGGGTGGCGGTCGGCCATGCCGGTTCGGGCAAGGATGATCTTGGCGCGGTGGTGCTGGAGAACGGGCGCTTTGCCCTCGCCAAGCGCCTGAAGCCGGTGCTGGAGGCCGGCCGCCAGGCCGGGCTGCTCGATTTCTCGGACGCCGAGACGGCGTTCCGTACGTTTTTCGGGCTGGTCGCCCGCGACGTGCAGATCCGTCTCTTGCTTGGCGACCGGCTGGAATTGACTGAGGCGGCGATCGGCGGTGATGCCGTCCGCGCGACGCAGCAGTTTCTCGCTCTTTTCGGAGCAAAAACCGGGCCGCAAGGCCTCTGATCTTCAAACGGGAAGGAAGACAAAAATGCGCGTCTATTACGATCGTGATGCCGATCTCAACCTGATCAAGGGCAAGAAGGTCGCCATCATCGGCTATGGCAGCCAGGGCCGGGCGCATGCGCTCAACCTCAAGGATTCCGGCGCCAAGGAGATCGCCATCGGCCTCAAGGCCGGATCGGCGACCGCCAAGAAGGTCGAGGCCGACGGGCTCAAGGTGATGAGCGTGGCCGACGCCGCCAAATGGGCCGACCTGATGATGATGGCGACGCCCGACGAATTGCAGGCCGACATCTACAAAAACGAGATCGCGCCGAACATCCGCGACGGCGCGGCAATCGCCTTCGCGCATGGCCTCAACGTGCATTTCGGCCTGATCGAGCCGAAGTCGACGGTCGACGTCGTCATGATCGCGCCGAAGGGGCCCGGCCATACGGTGCGCGGCGAATACCAGAAGGGCGGCGGCGTGCCGTGCCTGGTCGCCGTCAACCAGGATGCTTCGGGCAACGCACTCGACCTCGCGCTCTCCTACGCCTGCGGCGTCGGCGGCGGCCGTTCGGGTATCATCGAGACCAATTTCCGCGAGGAATGCGAGACCGATCTGTTCGGCGAGCAGGTCGTGCTGTGCGGCGGCCTGGTGGAGTTGATCCGCGCCGGGTTCGAGACGCTGGTGGAAGCCGGCTATGCGCCCGAAATGGCCTATTTCGAGTGCCTGCACGAGGTCAAGCTGATCGTCGACCTGATCTATGAAGGCGGCATCGCCAACATGAATTACTCGATCTCGAACACCGCCGAATGGGGCGAATATGTCTCGGGGCCGCGCATCATCACCGCAGAGACAAAGGCCGAGATGAAGCGGGTGCTGAAGGATATCCAGACCGGCAAGTTCACCTCGGAGTGGATGCAGGAATACCGTGCCGGCCTGTCGCGTTTCAAGGGCATCCGCCGCAACAACGACAGCCATCAGATCGAGGAAGTCGGCGCCAAGCTGCGCGCGATGATGCCGTGGATCTCCAAGAACAAGCTGGTCGACAAGGCGAAGAACTGAGCGATCCACGCTCCAAAAGAAACGGCGCCGCGCGGCGCCGTTTTTTATTGCAGGATTGTGCGGCCTGGCTCAGCGATAGGGCGAGTAGCACTGCTGGCGTGGGCCGTTATAGGGCTGGAAGGTGTTGTCGTAAGCGCGATACGAGCGGTATCTGTTGTAGCACCACCGGACATGGGCGCTCGACAGCCGGCCGGCGCGATAGTAGCGGCGCGGCGGTGCATCGTAGTAATTGTAGTTGTTGTACATGCTGCCGAGGCCGAGCCCCAAGCCAAGCCCCAGGATCGCGGCGCCGGCGCTGTCATCATAGTAGCGGCCGCGATAATGGTGGCGGCGCCAACGCCAATCATCGCCGCCGTTCCAGTGACGACCGCTCCAGTGGCGGCCGCCCCAATCGCCGCGGTTCCAATTGCCGTGGTTCCACCCGCCCGACCGGCGCCATCTCCAGTCGTTGTTGAAGCTCCGGTTGTTGCCGCCGGCCCAGCTGTCACGCACAGGCGTGACCGTCGGCGCCGCGGTGCTGGCTGGGATCGACAGCTCCGGCTGAAGGATTGGTCCGGCAGCGGATGGTGCCGTGATGCCGGAGAAGATACCGAGCGCTATCAGCCCGGATTTGACTGTGGAAGAAAAGAGCGCGTTCATTGCACTTCTCCAAGAGAACAGGCCCCACGCCGACCCTGGGATGGGCCCACTGTGGGTCTTTGCGTCTGAACGGCGGATGAACGGAAAGGTTCCCTCAACCATGGCGCGAGGCGCGCCAGGATCAATCGATTCCAGCTGGTGGTTGCCCGGCCTTGTTTTCTGCCGCGCTTGCGGGCAAAGGTCATGATATGTCGCTGCGTCTTGCAACCTTCAATGTCGAGAACCTGATGAACAGGTTCGATTTCTCCGGATACCGCAACCAGCTCAACGAGGACCGGACGCTGGCTCTCTTCGATATCCAGAGCGAGGCCGAGTACAAGATGCTGGAGCAGGCCCGCGCCATCGCGCAGTCGGACGACATGCGGCAGCTGACGGCGCTGGCCATAGCGGCCACGCGCGCGGATATCATCTGCATGCAGGAGGTCGACAATATCGAAGCCCTCAAGGCGTTCGAATATGGCTATCTTTTCAAGATGGTGGGGCAGGGCTACCGCCAGAAGTACACCGCTGCCGGCAATGATTCGCGCGGCATCGACGTCGCCGTGATGATGCGCAGCGAGACCGCGCAGGGCCAGCCCATCGAATTCGTGCGCATGACCAGCCACGCCTATGTGACCTATGAACAGTTCGGGCTGCACACGCCGGAGCTGGCGGCGCTCGGCAACCAGCCCAATGAACGTATCTTCCGGCGCGACTGCCTGGAAGTGGACATTACCGTTGGCGGTTCGCCGCTGACACTCTATCTCGTGCACTTCAAGTCGATGGGCTCGCCCCGCAACGGGCTCGACGGGCGTGAAGCGACGATGCCGGTCCGCATCGCGGAGGCGCAGGCGGTGCGCCGGATCATCGAGGAGCGCTTCGGGGCGGATCATGCAGCCAACAAGCGCTGGGCGATCTGCGGCGACATGAACGATTACCGCCAGCGCGTGAAGATCGCCGGCGACGAATTCGACGGCTATCGTTTCGAGGTGGTCGACGAGAACCTGTCCTGCATCAACGTGCTGACGGCTGGCGGTTTTTGCGAAAACGTGGTCGAGAGGCGGCCGGAAATGAACCGCTGGACCTTCTACCACACGCGTGGGCCGCAAGAGCGGCATTTGTGCCAGCTCGATTATATCCTGCTGTCCAAGGGACTGGCGGCTAAGAACGCCACCGCCGTCCCGGACATCATCCGCAACGGCCAGCCCTGGCGCACGATCTTCCCCGCCGGCCAGGAAGTGGAGCGCTTTCCGCGCGCCGGCTGGGACCGGCCCAAGGCATCGGACCATTGTCCGGTGGCGATCACGCTGGACATGGCCTGAGCCGTGAGCTTCGACCTGCCGCGCAACGTTATTTTGCCGGTCGACGCCGTCGATGTCCGGCTCGACCCTGGCCCGCATCCTTTTTCGCTGGATAATGCCGAGGCGATCGCCGCGAACTGGCAGCATGAGATCGCGGCCAACCCCGCGCTCTTCGACGGCCCCGTGGTGCTGCTCTCGCGACTGGCCTGGCGCGACAATCGCCTCGTCGGCCGGTGCCACGCGGTCAACTACTCCACGTTCATGCTTTGGCGTAAACGGCGCGAGAATTCCGGCGCCGAGCACGCCTATGCCCATGCCATGCTTGTGGCCGGCGACAATGCGCTGGTGGCGATTCGCATGGCCGCCCACACCGTCACTGCCGGCCGCGTCTATTTCGCCGCCGGTTCCTTCGAACCGGCGGATTTTCGCGATGGCCTCGTCGATGTCGATTTCAACATGATCCGCGAGGTGCGGGAAGAAACCGGCCTCGACATTTCAGGCGCCGCACGCGGCCTGCATTACCATGCCCTGTCGACGGAAAGCGGCACGGTGATCTTCCGCCGCTACCGGGTTCCCGAGCCCGCCGAGGAGATCGCGCGGCGCATCTCGGCCTTCGTCGCAACCGAGGCCGAACCGGAGATCGTGGGTCCGGTCATCATCCGCCACGCCGCCGACCTGCCGCACGGGCTGATGCCGCACATGAAGCCGCTGATCGAGTGGCATTTTGCGAACGCGGACTAAACCTTACCTTCCGTGCTGATCGCCAATGCCGGCATACGAAGGTCTGAGTGGCTGCCTGCAACCCCAAACATCGGGTGCGTGCGCGGACAATCGTCTCGATCAGGATGTGTTGCCACTGTTTGCGGGCCGCATTCTGCCTTTCGACCTCGACGCGTCGCGCGCCTATGCCGACCTCATGGTAAAGGCGAGAGCCTCAGGCAAGGCGATCGGCAATGCGGATGCCTACATCGCGGCCACGGCCGCAGCAAACGGTCTTACGGTCGCCACCCGCGACACCGGCCCATTCGCGGCCGCCGGATTGAATACGATCAATCCCTGGGAAACAGCCTCGTAGCCGCGCCTTTGCTTTCCAATCGCCTTATTCATGCCGCAGCGCGTCGATCGGGTCGAGCCTGGCGCCGCGCAGCGCCGGGAAGAAGCCGAAGACCATGCCGATCAGCGCGGAAAAGCCGACGGCGAGCAGGATGACTGCCGGGCTCGGCGCAAAGGGAATGGTCAGCGTCGCCGAGGCGAGACCGGCCAGCGAGAGCCCGATCAGGATGCCGATGATGCCGCCGAGAAGCGACAGCACCGTCGCCTCGACCAGGAACTGGATGAGGATGTGCTTTTCATGCGCGCCGATGGCGAGCCGTATGCCGATCTCGCGGGTGCGCTCGGTGACCGACACCAGCATGATGTTCATGATGCCGATGCCGCCGACCAGCAGGCTGACGCCGGCGACCGCGCCCAGCATGCCTGTCATCGTGGTGGTGGCGCTGGCCATCGCATCAGCGATCTGGGTCATGTCGCGGATCGCGAAATCGCTTTCGTGGTCGGGCGTGAGGCGTCTGGCGTCGCGCAGAATATCCTCGACGCGCGGCTGCAGCTCGCTGGTCGGGGTGCGGTCGTCGGCGGCGACGTAGATGTTGTCGATGTTGCGGTTGCCCGCAATGCGCCGCTGATAGGCATGCAGCGGCATCAACACGACATTGTCCTGGTCCTGGCCGAAGCCGGTATAGCCCTTCGGCTCGAGCAGGCCGATGATCTTGCAGGAGGTGCGGTTGACGCGGATGATTTCGCCCTCGGGGTCGCCGGCACCGAAGAACTGCTGGCGCACCGTCTCGCCGATCAGGCATACGCCGGTACCCGAGCGGGTCTCGGACTCGCTGAACGAACGGCCTGAGACCAGTTTCCAGTCGCGGGCATCGAGATAGGCGCTGTCGGTGCCGGTAACGCCGGAGGTCAGGCTCTCGGTACCGAAGATGACGCGGACCTGCTTCTGCGAGGCCGGCGAAATGGCGCGTGCGCCTGTCAGATGGGCAATGAGCGCGGCAAGATCCTTTTCGGTGAGCGGACGGACGACCTGGTCGAGCCCGCCCGGGCCGCCGGGACCGGCCGGGCGGCCGGAGCGCACAACCAGAAGATTGCTGCCGAGCTTGGCGATGTCGTCCTTGACCTTGGCGGTGGTGCCGGCGCCGATGGTGAGCATGGCGATGACCGCGGCGACGCCGATGACGATGCCGAGCAAGGTCAGGAACGAGCGCAGCATGTTGCGGCGGATCGAGCGCAAGGAGAGGCGGACGGTTTCCCAGAGCATTGTCAGGCCACCTCGACGGTCATGGTGTCGGAGGCGACATGGCCGTCGAGGAAGCGCACCGTGCGCTCGGCATATTCGGCGACGTCGGCCTCGTGGGTGACCATGGTGATGGTCAGGCCAAGCTCCTTGTTCAGTTGCGTCAGCAACTCCATGATCTCGTGCGTGCGGGCAGTGTCGAGATTGCCGGTCGGTTCGTCGGCGACGAGCAGCGTCGGCCTCGTGACGATGGCGCGCGCGATCGCCACGCGCTGTTGCTGGCCGCCGGAAAGCTCGGCCGGAGTGTGATGCTCGCGACCGACAAGGCCGACTTGCGCCAGCGCCTGCATGGCAAGATCGCGGCGCTCGCGGCTGGCCACGCCGCGATAGATCAGCGGCAGTTCGACATTTTCCGCCGCCGTGGTGCGCGCCAGCAGATTATAGCCCTGGAAGACGAAGCCGACATAGAGGTTGCGCAGCATGGCGCGGCGGTTGCGGTCGAGCCGGCCAGCATCGACGCCCATGAAGGAATAGGTGCCGGCGGTCGGCGTGTCGAGGCAGCCGATGATGTTCATCGCCGTCGATTTGCCGGAGCCGGACGGGCCCATGATGGCGACGAATTCGCCGCGCCGGATCGCCAGGTCGACGCCGGCCAGCGCGTGCACCTTGGCTTCGCCATGGCCGTAGCTCTTCCAGACCTTGTCGAAGGTGATGAGGGGGGCGCCCATCGCCACGAAGTCAGCTCCGCTGCTGCGAGGCCGTGATGACCTGCGCCCCCTCTGACAGGCCCGAGGTGATCTCGGTCAGCTCGCCGTCGGTCGAGCCGATCCTGACGTTGACCGGATGCGGACGGCCTTTCTCCAGCACGTAGAGCATGCGTGAGCCGTCGGTCGGCGGCGCTGCCGCCTGGCGCTGGCGATTGCCGCCGGGACGTCCCATGCGGCCGGTGAACAGGTCGCTCAGGCTCCAGCCGCGGGCGGCCTGCTGCGCAGGACGATAGCGGAAGGCGGAGGAGGGGACGGTCAGCACGTCCTTAGCCTGCCGGGTGACGACCGAAACAGTGGCGGTCATGCCGGGGCGCAGCAACAGCTCGTCGTTGTCGACCTCGAGCCGCGCATTGTAGGTGACGACGCCGTCGGTGGTGACCGAGGCGTAGGAGATGTCGCGGATCTCGGCGTCGAACGGCCGCTCCGGGAAGGCGTCCACGGTGAAGCGGGCATGCTGGCCCGGCTTCACCGCGCCGATATCGGCTTCGTCGACCGCCGCCACCAGTTCCATGTTCCTGAGATCGGCGGCGATGATGAACAGCACCGGCGCCTGCAAGGAGGAGGCGACCGTCTGGCCGGGGTCGACAGAGCGCGTCAGCACGATGCCGTCGATCGGCGCATAGATGGTGCTGTTGGCAAGGTCGGTCTGCTGCGATTTCAGGTCGGCGTTGGCGATGGCGAGATTGGCCTCGGCGCTATCGAGCGCTGCCTTCGAACGGTCGCGGGTCGCGGTCGCCGCTTCGAGCGACTGGTCGGTGGCCATGCCGCGCTTGGTGAGGGCGGCGGCGCGCACGAGCGCGCTTTCATTCTCGGCCAGCGTCACGGTGGCGTCCGCGACATTGGCGGCGGCCGCCTTGGCGGATGCCTCGGCGCGTTCGATCTGCACCTGCAGCTTGGCGGTGTCGAGCGCGGCCAGCACATCGCCCTTCTTGACCTGCTGGTTCTCGTTGACCGAGACTGAACGAATGATGCCCGAGAGCTGGCTGGAAATGTCGACCTGGGTGAGGGGCTGCAAGGTGCCGGTCGCCGAAACCTCGACAGTGAGGTCGGCCTTGGCGGCGGGCGCCGTCGTATAGTCGATCTTGACCGGCGAGCCGGCATACCACTGGTAGCCGGCAAAAGCCGCGACAAGGACGATCAGCGCCAGCAGCGCATAGAGCCAGCCGCGGCGGCGATTCTTGCGCCGCCCCGTCTGGTCGAGCCCGAGCGCGGTCTCGATGGCGGAATCCGATTCCGTCTTTGGCAGATTGACAATCTGGTCCACGCCGGACCCCCTGAAGCGCAATATGTCCCTATGAGTGCACAGATCAGTGCTAATGGTTCGAATATCAAATTAAATTTCGCTCATGTTGGGATTGAGGCAGAAATTCGGATCAAAGCGGAAGGTTTCCTCCATGAGACGCGATTACTTGCTTTACGATGTGTTTACGACCGATCGGCTGGCCGGCAACCCACTGGCGGTGGTGTTGGACAGCGGCGGACTGGACACGGCTGCGATGCAGGCTATCGCGCGCGAGTTCAACCTGTCGGAATCGGTGTTCGTGCTGCCGCCGGATAATCCCAAGCACCGCGCCCGTATCCGCATCTTCACGCCCGATTATGAAATGCCTTTCGCCGGCCACCCGACCGTGGGCTCGGCGATCGCGCTGGCCGAACTGGCCGATATCGCGCTCGCTGAAATGGCCGACAATGACGGCGCTGCGAGCATTTTCGTGCTGGAGGAAAACATCGGCCCGGTGCGCTGTGCCGTCAGCAAGCATGATGGCGCGACATTCGCCGAATTCGACTTGGCGAAGTTGCCGGAGCCGCTGAAGCTCGAAGCCGACCCGGTGGCGATCGGCGCCGCCCTTGGCCTGGCGCCGCACGAGATCGGTTTCGAGAATCACCGCGTCGCGTTCTGGTCAGCCGGCGTGCCCTATGTGACCATACCGGTGGCCAATCTGGAGGCGGCGAGCCGGATCCGGCTCGACAACCAGGCCTGGTCGGAACTGGCGCCGCGCAAGAGCGAATGGGCCTTTGCCAGTCCCTATGTCTATTGCCGAGAGACGGTGAACCACGAGAGCGCCTTCCATGTGCGCATGATCGTGCCCGGCACGCCTTCCTACGAGGACCCGGCGACCGGCTCGGCGGCGGCGGCTTTCGCCGGCGCCGTCATGCATTTCGACGCTCCGACGGATGGCGTTTCGCAGCTGTGGATCGAACAGGGGCTGGAGATGGGGCGGCCCTCGCGCATCCGCCTGGAACTAAGTGTACAGGGCGGAAAACTGGTCTCGGCGCGCATCGGTGGCAACGCGGTCAAGGTGGCGGAAGGCAAGCTGTTCGTCTGACCATCTGCGTCACTTCGGCGATTTGTCGGGAAATGATTCCGGCAGGGCTGGACAGGACCGGCATCGGCGGCTATATGCCCGCCAACGCCGGTTTTTGCCGGCCGAGTGGGTGCGTAGCTCAGTTGGTAGAGCAGCTGACTCTTAATCAGCGGGTCCACAGTTCAATCCTGTGCGCACCCACCAAATTCTTCAAAGACTTGGTGGAAAGACCCTGAATAGGCCGGTTCAATTGCCGCGCTCGTTCATCAGTGTTTGGCTGCCTTCGCAACCCGGCCGCCGTTGGCCAGGTGAGACGCGGGACTTTGCAGCTTGGTCAAAGACTACGATTGGCCGCGCCGAAAAACGCGGCTCAGAAACCTGCCGAACCGAAAAGCCATGCCGTTGTCCGCGCTCCGACCGTCGTCGGCATCAATGGCGGCCTTTCCGCCTGAGAAATCGCTGATGAGCCACCAGAAGAAAACCAGAAAAACAACGAGAATTGCGGTGTCGATCGGGCCGTAAGTTGAATATCCACTGTGCCGAAGCACACCAGCAAGCAGCACGGCGATAGTCATAGCAGCGGCAGCCGGGTGAAGCTTTTTCATCCACCAGATCTATTCGAGAATCGCTACAACCGGAAGATGTTACTTCTCCGACACGCCGGCCTCGGCAAAGCTTGCCATCCTCGCATGGCACTCCAGCGCCGAGCGGACGATGTTGACGGCGAGGCAAGCGCCGGAGCCTTCGCCGAGCCGCATGCCGAGGTCGAGCAGCGGCGGCAGATTGAGCGCTTCCAGCAGGCCGCGATGACCTGACTCGGCAGAGACGTGGGCGGCGATCGTATGAGCAAGGCCTGTGGAGTGCAGCTTTGCCAAAGGTGCTGCGGCTGCGGTGCAGACGAAGCCGTCAAGCAGCACCGGTATGCCCATGTGACGGGCGGCAAGCGTGGCGCCGAAGATGGCGGCGAGTTCGCGGCCGCCGAGCGCCGCGGCAATCCCCAGCGGATCGGCAAGAATGGCGGCGTGGCGTTTCAGGCCGGATTCGATGGCAACCACCTTGCGTTTGAGGCCGGCATCGTCGACGCCGGTGCCGAGTCCGGTCCATTTTTCCGCACCGCCGCCGAACAGCGCCGCCGAGATCGCGGCAGCCGGCGTGGTGTTGCCGATGCCCATCTCGCCGAAGCAGACGAGATCGAGATCATCAGTCACCGCATCGTAGCCGGCCGAGACCGCGGCAAGAAACGTCTTGTCGTCCATCGCCGGCGTTTGCGTGAAATCGCCGGTCGGATGGTCAAGATCGAGCGGAATGACATCGAGTTCGGCGCCTGCGATGCGGGCGAGCTGGTTGATGGCCGCACCGCCGCCGGCGAAATTCGCCACCATCTGCACCGTGACTTCCGAAGGATAAGCCGACACGCCTTGCGCGGTAACGCCGTGGTTGCCGGCGAAGACGAAAACTTTCACCCGCTCGAGCCTAGGCATGTCGCGGCCCTGCCAGCGCGCCAGCCACGCGGCGATCGTCTCCAGCCGGCCGAGGCTTCCTTGCGGCTTGGTCAACGTGTCCTGGCGCCGGGCGACCGCGCTCGCGGCGGCGTCATCGCCATCAGGCAGGTCGAGGCAAGCAGCGCGCAATTCATCTAAGGATTTGAAAGGCATGGAAGGAAATTCTCCGAAACAGAGTCAGGAAAGGGCTACGGAAGCGACGAGCAGCACCGCGATTTCGCTCACCTGTTGCATAGCGCCGATCGTGTCGCCGGTCTGGCCACCGATCTGGTTGAGGCAAAGCGCGTGGAAGGCGGCAAACAGCAGTCCGAGCAGGATAAGCGCCGCGATGGCGCCGCCAAGCCCGAGCAGGAGGAGCGGGATGGCGCCGAGCACGGCGCCGGCGAGGGCAATTTCCCGCGAGACGGTGCCGGCGCCGGCCGAGAGGCCATCGTCGCGCGCCGGGGGCAAGAGATGCATGAAGGCGCCGAATACGCCGCGCGAGGCCGCATGGGCGGCCAGGAGCGCGAAGAGAGCTTGTGTGGGATCGACGAATTCCGACAGCGCGCTCCAGCGGATGAGCAGCGACAGCGCCAGCGCCATGGCGCCGTAGGCGCCGATTCGGCTGTCGCGCATGATCTCCAGCTTTCGACCGCGCGTGTTGCCGCCGCCAAAACCGTCGGCGACATCGGACAGCCCGTCCTCGTGCAGGCAGCCGGTGGTGACCGCGGTTGCAACCAGGGCAAGGGCTGCCGCCGACCCGATGGCAAGGCCAAACCGTTCCGCCGTGGCAAAGACGATGGCGCCGACCAGGCCGACGACGAGGCCGGCGACCGGGGCGGCCCAGATCGCGGCGGCAAGGCTGCGGCCGCGAAAGTCGATGACGGGCAAGGGCAGCCTGGTGAAGAAGACCAGGCAGAGGGCAACATCGCTGGGGATTTGCCGGGGCGAAAGGGTGACCTTCGGGAACTTCATGCCTCAGCCCCTTGCGATGGCATGGAAGAAGGTGCCGCTGACCTGGCCACGCCGGTAGCCCGAGGCGCCGATCGGATTGCCTTGCCCGTCTGCGAGGTCGGCCAGGGGCTCGTCATCGCCGGTCGCTGTCATCTGCGCATAGTGGAATTCGTGCCCACGGATCAACGCGCCCCGCGGGCCGAGCGGACAGTCGGCGCGCAGCCGTGCTTCGCGATAACCGAGGTTCATCTTGCGCCTGGCGAAGCTGGTTGAATGGCCGAGCAGGCCGAGCATTTTGTGTGTTTCGCCAGATGCATCTTCCAGAGCTTCGCCAAGCACCATGAAGCCACCGCACTCACCATGGATGGGCTTCGTCCCGGCAAACCTTGCCATTCCTCTCCGAAAATTCGCAGCAGCGGCGAGACGGCCGGCGTGAAGCTCGGGATAACCGCCGGGCAGCCAGCAGACGTCGCAGCTGTTGTCGGGCGCCTCGTCCGCGAGCGGCGAGAACGGAACCATCTCCGCGCCGGCCTTGCGCCAGTAGGCCGCGACGTGCGGATAGAGGAAGGTGAAGGCGGTATCCTCAGCAAGTGCGATGCGCTGGCCGGGCGGCTGCAACGTATCGTCGAAGCTGCCGGGCTCCGGGGCGAGAGGTGTTGCCAGCGCCATGACGGCGTCGAGGTCGAGCGACTTTTCCGCCATGTCGGCCAACCGGTCGAGATGCGCCATCAGGTCATCATATTCACCGGCCTGGACGAGGCCGAGATGGCGCTCGGGCAGGTTCAAGGTGGGATCGCGCAGGATGGCGCCGACGACCGGCAGGCCGATCGCCTCGATGGCGTCGCCGGACAGCCGGCGGTGGCGCTCGCTGCCCAGCCGGTTGAGCACGACGCCCGCCATGCGAACCTCCGGATCATAGGTAGCGAACCCCTTGGCGACGGCCGCCGCCGTGGTCGACTGACCGGAAACGTCCAGCACCAGCAGCACCGGCAGGCCGTAGAGCCGTGCCAGATCGGCCGCCGAACCGCTGCGGCCCGGCGCGGCCGGAATGCCGTCGAACAGGCCCATGGCGCTTTCGAGGATGACAAAATCGGCGTCGTCGGCGGCATTCACGGCCAGTGCGTTGAGCAGCGACGGCGACATCGCCCAGCTGTCGAGATTGACGCCGGACAGGCCGGTGGCGGCGGTGTGGAAGCCGGGATCGATGTAATCGGGGCCGGACTTGGCGCCGCGCACTTTCAGGCCGCGCCGGGTGAGTGCGCGTAAAATACCGATGGTGACGCTGGTCTTGCCCGAGCCGGAGCGCGGCGCGCCGATGATGATCGCGCGGGCGCTCACGACGCACCCGCCAGCGCCGCGCGCATGGCGACGATGCCGCCGACGACGATCAGCGCCGGTGCGGACAGGCCGGCGGCGGCGGCTTCCTCGGCGATGGTGGCCAGCGTGGCGACGACGATGCGCTCCTGCGGCGTCGTCGCGGCGACGATCACCGCCGCCGGCGTCGATGGCGCCAGCCCGCCGTCGAGCAATGCGGCCGATATCACAGGCAGATTGGCCATGCCCATGTAGACCACAACAGGCTGGCCGGTGCACGCGATCGCGGCCCAGTCGAGATCGTCATCGGTGCCGGCGGCATGGCCGGTCGCCAGGATTACCGCCTTGTTGATGCCGCGCATGGTCGCGGGGATGCCGGTGGCGGCCAGCGCGCTGAGGCCCGAGGTGAGGCCGGGCAGGACGCGGAACGGGATGTTTTCCCGCGCCAGCGCCAGCGCCTCTTCGCCGCCACGGCCGAAAATATAGGGGTCGCCGCCCTTCAGCCTGACGACGCGGCGGCCCTGGCGCGCCAGCCGGACCAGCAGGGCGGTTATGTCGTCCTGTTTCATCGAGGGTTTTCCGCCGCGCTTGCCGGCAAAGAAAAGCTCGGCGTTTTCGGCAACCGCGACGACGTCCGGGGAGACCAGCGCATCGTAGACCAGCGCATCCGCCTCACTCAGCGCCGCCAGCACTTCCAGCGTCAGGCAGCCGGGATCGCCGGGGCCGGCGCCGGCGAGCCAGACATGGCCGGGCTCAAGCGTCCGCGGCTTGAAGTTCAGCCGGGCAAGCGCCTGTTGGAGCGCGGCGTTCTCGCCCTTATTTTTGGTGCTGTCGCTCACAATCCGTCCCGTCCGCGAAAACGCCGCTGGTAATGCGCGTCGTACAATGAACTCTCGCCAAAGCCTTCCGCCGCCAGCGAGCGGCCGACGAAGATGATGGCCGTACGCTCCATCGGGTCGGCGGCCAGTTGTGGCTCGATGGTTTCCAGCGTGCCGGTCAGCACGCGCTCGTCCGGCCAGGAGGCACGGAAGACGACCGCCACCGGGCAATCGCGGCCATAGAGCGGCGTCAGCTCGGCGACGATGCGATCGATGGCGTGGATGGCAAGATGAATGGCAAGCGTGGCGCCGGTGCGGCCGAAGCCGGCCAGCGTTTCGCCAGGCGGCATTTTTGAAGCGCGGCCGGAGACGCGGGTCAGCACCAGGCTCTGGGCGACTTCGGGAATGGTCAGCTCGCGCCGCAGAGCAGCCGCCGCGGCAGCGAAAGAGGGAACGCCCGGCGTCAGCGTGTAGGGAATGCCGTGCCTTTCCAGCCGGCGGATCTGTTCGGCAACCGCGCTCCATACCGACAGGTCACCGGAATGCAGCCGCGCGACATCATGGCCGGCCTTGTGGGCGGCCAGATATTCGGCCTCGATCTCGTCGAGCGACATCGGCGCGGTGTCGATCAGCTTCGTTCCCGGGGCGCAATGCTGCAGCAATTCGGGCGCCACGATCGAGCCGGCATGGAGGCAGACCGGGCAGCTTGCCAGCAGCCGCGCGCCGCGCAGGGTAATGAGGTCGGCGGCGCCCGGACCGGCGCCGATGAAATGCACGGTCATGCCGCGTCTCCGCTGATGGCGATGGCGCAGGTGACCGGGCCGAGCACGATGCGTGGTCCCAGCAGCCTGGCGCCTTCGCCGGCGACGGCCAGCGCCGATGCTTCGGAAACCGACGGTGTGCCGGCCAGATCCTGCGAGAGGCTGGAGTTGCTGAGCGCCTTCGTCGACGCTGCTTTAAGCGCTGCCTCATCGACGACAATGACGGGAAGGTTGAGTGTGCGACCTGCGGCAGCGATCGCCTGTTCATCTTTCTTGAGCGTGGCGGTGGCGAGCGACGAGAGCGCCGTCATCGCCAGCCCGTGCGCTTCGAGCGTGGTTTCTATCGCGGCAAGCACGTCCTCGACGCTCACGCCCTTTCGGCTGCCGATGCCCGCGACCATCATGGCTTGATCCAACTCCATTGGGTAACCGGCATCGCCGGCCGCCAGGCCTGCATCGAACCGACAGGCGCGGCGCGGGATATGGCGATGCGGGTGAGATCGCCCCCGAGCTCGGTATGACGGGCAAGAAGCAGCATCTCCATTTCCAGCGTCACGGCATTGGCAACGAGGCGGCCGCCGGCGCGCAGCGCCTTGATGGCGGCGGCCAGCACGCCGGCGTCGCTGCCGCCGCCGCCAATGAAAATCGCATCTGGCGTATCGAGCCTTGCAAGCGCCTTGGGTGCGCTGCCTTCGACCACGATGAGGCCGGGAACGCCACAGGCAGCAGCGTTGTGGCTGATGCGGGCGGCGCGGATCGGGTCGGCTTCGATGGCAACAGTGCGCATCGAAGGGTGGGTGAGCATCCATTCGATGCCGATGGAACCGGAGCCGGCGCCAATATCCCACAGCAGTTCGCCGCGCCTCGGCGCCAGCGCCGACAGCGTGATGGCGCGGATGTCATGTTTGGTGATCTGGCCGTCATGGTCGAACAGATGATCGGCGAGGCCTGATGTCAAAGGCAGGATACGCGCATCCGGACCAGATTCAATTTCGAGCGCCAGTACATTGAGCGGATCGATGTTTTCGAGGTTGAACGCATCGGCGCGGGCCGAGCGCAGGTTCTCCTTTGGCCCGCCAAGCGCCTCCAGAACCGTCAGCCGCGAGGCGCCGAAATCAAGCTCGGTGAGCAGGCGGGCGATCGCCGCCGGTGCATCGGCATCGGATGTCAGGGCCAGGATGCGTGCGTTGGGTTGCAGCAATGGACGAATCAGGTCGACGGGGCGGCCATGCAGCGAGACGGTTTCGATGTCCTGCAGCGCCCAGCCAAGGCGAGCGGCCGCTAGCGAAATGGCCGACGGCGCGGGAATGACATGCATCTCCCTAGGCTTGACCTTGCGGGCCAGGGTGACGCCGACGCCGTGGAAAAAGGGATCGCCGGAGGCAAGGACGCAAACGCGCTTGCCGGCGAGCGCCAGCACGTCGTGCATCTCGGCATCGAAGGGAACCGGCCATGGGCGCGGATCGCCCTTGGCGAATGATGAAACGAGCGCAAGGTGCCGCTTGCCACCGAAGATGATTTCCGCATCGGCAATCCGCTGCTTGGCCTCGTCGCCGAGACCCGCTAAACCGTCCTCGCCGATGCCGACGATGGTGAGCCATTTCTGGTTGAGCTTGGCGCCGCGCGGACCCTTAGCAGGCATGATGACCCACCGCATTCTGATCCTCGGCGGAACCACCGAAGCCCGGCAACTGGCTGGAAAACTGGCAGCCGGTCACTCGGTGATGCTGTCGCTGGCGGGCCGCACCGAAAGCCCGGTGGCGCAGGGCGTGCCGGTACGCAGTGGAGGGTTTGGTGGCGCCGATGGTCTGGCCGTCTATCTCAAGGAGACAAGCATCGAGCTGCTGATCGACGCCACGCATCCCTACGCGGCGCGAATTTCCGCCAATGCCGCGCAGGCCGCGCGCATGGCCGGGGTGCCGATCGTCGCTCTGCGCCGTCCCGGCTGGGAGCCTGTCGAGGGCGATCGCTGGACGCAGGTCGATACGACAGGCGATGCCGTGCAGGCGCTTGGACCGGCGCCGCGCCGTGTATTCCTGGCTCTCGGCCGGCAGGAGGTCGCGGCTTTCGAAGCCGCGCCCCAGCACCACTATCTCATCCGCAGCGTCGATCCGGTCGAGCCGAAGCTGGCAGTGCCCGATGCCACCTATCTCCTGGCGCGCGGGCCGTTTCGCGAGGCGGAGGAACGCACGCTGCTCCAGCGGCACGGTATCGACATCGTTGTATCCAAGGACAGCGGCGGCACGGCGACTTATGGCAAGATCGCCGCGGCGCGGGCGCTTGGCCTCGACGTCGTCATGGTGCACAGGCCTGCGCTGCCGGAGGTTCCTTCGGCTGCGACCGTCGACCAGCTTGCCGACATGGTCGATCATCTTGTCGAGCCTGCCGCGGAGCGCGGCGTGTAGACCAGCGCCGGCCTGTTACCGCGCCTGATGATCCGGGTTTCCGGCGAACCGATGATGATGCAGGTTGCCATGTCCGCCTTGTCGGCATCGGCATCCGCCAGCAGGAACACCTCGATGCGCTCGTCAGGCCGGCCTGCGGCGCGGCCGAAGATGACGGGCGTGGTGCCCGGCAGAATGGCCTTCAGACATTCGAAGGCGCGGCCAAGCTGCCAGGGGCGCGCCTTGCTGATCGGATTGTAAAGCGCGATGACGAAGCCGGCGCCGGCGGCCGCCAGCAGGCGCAGTTCGATCAGGTCCCATGGCTTCAGATTGTCGGACAGCGAGATGGCGCAGAAATCATGGCCGAGCGGTGCCCCGATGCGGGCAGCGACAGCGAGCATGGCGGTGACGCCAGGCACGATTGCGAGGTCGATGGCGCGCCATTCGGAGGGGCCGGCTTCGATCGCCTCGCAGACGGCCGCCGCCATGGCGAAGACGCCTGGATCGCCCCCGGAGACGACGGCGACATTGTGACCTTCGGCCGCCTTCGCCAGCGCCTCGTTGGAGCGGGCAAGCTCTTCGCGATTGTCGGAGGCGATGCGGGTCTGGTCCGGGCGCAATTCCAGCCGGTCGAGATAGGGCTTGTAGCCGTAGAAGAAGCTTGCCTCGGCGACGGCGTGGCTCGCCTGCGGCGTCACCTGATCGGCGTTGCCGGGTCCGAGCCCGATGACCGTGAGGCGGCCGCTCATGCGCCACCCGCCGACGCGACAGGGCGTCCGGACCAGCCGGCAACGAGCACAATGGCGAAATAGGGCGCCTTGTCGTCCGGCTTGTCGGTGAGCCGCATCGAGACGCTGCCCGGCATGGTGCCGCGCTCGACATAGACGGCGCGTGTCAGCTTGCCGGTGGCCTCCAGCGCCCGCCGGATTTTGGGCAGGTTGCGGCCGACCTTCATGATAACGGCGGCATCGGTGTCGGCGAGGCGCCGGGTCAGTTCGAACTCGCTCATCGTGCCCGGCAGCACGGTCAGCACGTCGTCGCCCTGGACGATCGGCAGGCCGGTCGCCGACCAGCAGCCCGACATGGCGGTAACGCCGGGAATGACCTCGGTCGGAAAACGATGGGCGAGGCGCACATGCAGATGCATGTAGGAGCCATAGAAGAGCGGATCGCCTTCCGACAGCACGGCGACCATCCTACCGGCATCCAGATGACCGGCAACGGTCTCGGCGGACTCCTCGTAGAAGGCCGATATCTGCGCGCGGTAATCGTCGTGATCCTTGTCGATCTCCGTGGTCACGGGATAGAGCAACGGCAGTTCCAGCATGTCGGGCCGGAAGCGCGTTTCGACGATGGCGCGCGCATTGCTGTTGTTGCCGCGCTTGGCGAAATACGCCACCACATCGGCCTCGGCCAGCGCACGCGCGGCCTTCAGCGTCAACAGTTCCGGGTCGCCGGGACCGGTACCGACGCCGACCAGGCGGCCCCTCGAGCCGGTTTTGGGGAGCGCGTTCACAGGCCGGGCCTCGCGAGAGAATTGAGGGCTGCCGCGGTCATGGCGCTGCCGCCAAGCCTGCCGCGCACGATTGCATAGGGTACGCCGTAGGAATTCTGCGCCAGCGCGTCCTTCGATTCGGCGGCACCAACGAAGCCCACCGGCATGCCGATGATGGCGGCCGGTTTCGGCGCACCGTCGCGCAGCTTCTCCAGAAGATAGAAGAGTGCGGTCGGCGCATTGCCGATGGCCACCACCGAACCGGCGATGCGCTCGCCCCACAGGTCGATCGCGGCGGCAGAACGTGTGTTGCCGATCGTCCTGGCGATTTCATGCGTGCGCGGGTCGCGCAAGGTGCAGATCACCTCGTTGCCGGCAGGCAGACGGGCGCGGGTGACGCCGTGCGAGACCATTTCGGCGTCGCAGAAGATCGGCGCGCCGGCGGCAAGCGCGGCCCGTGCGGCGGAAACGAAATCGCTGGAGAAGACAAAATTCTTGGCGGCTTCCACTTGGCCGCAGGCATGGATCATGCGGACCGCGACATCGGCCTCTGCTTCGGAAAAGCGCGCGAGATCAGCCTCGGCGCGGATGATGGCAAAGGAGCGTTCGTAGATCGCCGTGCCGTCGTGGATGTAGTCGTAGGCGACCATTGTCATTCCTGTCGATAAGCCTCTGCGATGTCGGCCGGCCCCAGCCTCGTCAGGCAGGCGGCGGCGGTCTCGCCCTGATAGCGTGCGCTGCGGATTGCCGCCGCGACGCGGCCGATGCCGCGCGCGGCGTCATAGCCCGGCCTGTAACCGGCAGGAAGGGCCTTTGCCGTCGCGTTCACGACAAGTCCGGCTCCATTTTCGCCGCCGACCACGGTCAGCGCCGCTGGGCCGGGATGCGCGCAACCCTTGGCGCAGCCAGAAACATGCAAGGTGAAGTCAAGACTATCGGCGTTTTCGGTGGCGATCGCCTCGGCAATGTCGCGCGTGGCGATGCGACCCGAGGCGCAAGCCGGCGCGCCGGGACAAGCAGCGATGCGCGTGCGCGGGTCGGTGGGGGCGGTGACGAAGCCGAGGGTGGCGGCTGTTTGCTGGAGGGAAGGATTGGCGGCTGGTGGCTGGCCGAGGAAGAGCAGGGCGCGGCCCGGGGCGAGGCGGATTTCTGACGTGCCGAGAGTGACGGCGCTTTGAGCGAGGGCGATGAGCCTTTCGGTGGGCATGCTGCCGTAGGGGAGACCGATGCCGAGAGTGGGGACGTCGCCGGCTAAGGGGAAAAGGCCGATAGGTTTGCGCGAGGCGCCCCCCTCTGTCCTGCCGGACATCTCCCCCTCAAGGGGGGAGATTACGTGGTCACCGACGGTTTCGCCAATTTCCGGTGCTGCTAAAGAAAAGCCGACGTCGAAGCCGCCGATCTCCCCCCTCGAGGGGGAGATGTCCGGCAGGACAGAGGGGGGCGCCTCGCGCAAACTTGTCAGGCATAGCCAACCCGCCAGAGACACCAACTGCCGCTCCGACAAATCCCTTGCGTGAGCATCGCGGCCTTTCTCGGCGATCATCCTTAGAGCCGCGACGGCTATATCACGAGCCACACCTTCATCAGCAACCGCGAGCAGCCTTGCATTCCGCCCGTCACCGGCAACCGACACCCGCCAGCGGATTCCCGCCTCGGTGCTCGCCGCCTTCAGCCGCACGTCGGCCGTCACAGCATCCATCGTGAGTTGCCCGCCACCGTCGACAACGACCGAAACCTTCGGCCCGAGCCGCTGCGTCAGCCCGGCGTCCTCGACCGCTTCCCTGATCCGATCAGCCAGCGGCCTGGGGTCGGCGATCTCCTGCGGATCGATGCCGGCCAGTGGTCCGGTCTCCACTGGTACGCCAGTGCGGACCACAATGCCCAGCGCATCGACTTCCTTCGCCAGCAGGGTTGCACTTTGCGTGGTCAATCCGCGTATTTGCAAGCTGCCGCGCGCTGTCACTTCCATGATGCCGTTGCCGTGCCGCAGGGCGGATTCTGCCAGCCCGATCAGAAGCTTCGGCGACAATCCGCCAGAAGATGGGCCTCCGGCGACCGGGTTGAGCCGCACCAGCAGGCCGTCGCCGGTCTGCATCGGCGCCGAAAGGGCCGGGCAGGCGCCGCGTCGGGAGTAGGCGTTCATGCCGCCAACTCCCGTGCCTCGGCAATCAGTGCCGCGAGGTCGTCGTCGATCGAATTGCGCAAGGGATGCCAGAGGCCCCGCCGTCGCGCCGACAGGAGGCGTTCGGCAATGGCTTTCGCGGCGGCCGGGTTTTCGCGCAGGATGAAGGCGCGGACGTCCGCGTCGCCGAGATAGGCATCGTGCACGGCCTCTATCAGCGCGTCCGGTATCGCCTGCGTGGTTTCGGCGAAGCCAACCAGCCGGTCGACCGTTTCGGCGAATTCCGAGGCGCCGCGCGGGCCGTGGCGCATCTGGCCCGCTATGAAGCGGGCGTTGACGGCGCGGGCGCGCACGACGCGCGTCACGGCCTCACTAAGTGAACGCGGCTTCGGCCTCTGCGGATCGGTCGTGTCGAGCACGATGACGTCGGCATTCCTGCCAAGCGCTGCAAGGGCGGCCGAGAAGCCGCCGATGAAAGCGACATCGGCCGAGCCTTCGAGGATGTCGCGGCCGGGATCGTCGCCGGTGTGGACGAGAAGATCGGCTTCGGCGATGCGGTTCTCGAATGCGCCGGGCGCGGCGATCCCCTCACCGCCGGCGCCGCCATAGGAATGCGACGTGGCATCGAGATAGGCGCGGCCGATTTCCTCGCGCGCCGCCCAGTCGCCGCTCGACAGGATTTCCTCGACGCCAGCGCCGTAAGTGCCAGGCGAGGTGCCAAAGATGCGCGGGCTGATCTTGCCCTCGGCGCGGGTCCTTGCGGCGAGCGGATTTTCCGAATCGTCCTCGTCGCGCGCGGCAACGGCGTTGGCAGCGGCATCGATCAGCGCGATCTGGGTCGGGAACATGTCGCGGAACAGGCCCGATATGCGCCAGGTGACGTCGACGCGCGGGCGGCCAAGCGCTGCCGGTGCCAACACCTCGATGCCGGTGACGCGACCTGTGGCGGCATCCCATTGCGGGCGGCAGCCCATCAGCGAAAGCCCCTGCGCGATCTCCTCGCCGCTGGTGCGCAAAGACGCCGAACCCCAAAGGTCGATGATCAGCGAGCGCGGCCAGTCGCCATGCGATTGCATATAGGTGCGCACCACTTCCTCGGCAGCAGCCTTGCCGATGTCGTAAGCCGTCGGCGTCGGCATGGCGCGCGGGTCCGACGTGAACAGGTTGCGGCCGGTGGGCAGAACGTCGGAACGGCCGCGCGCGGGCGCGCCGGACGGGCCCGCCGTGACATGACGGCCGTCGAGCGCGGCAAGAAGGGCGGCTTTTTCGGTTCCGGCGCTTTGCCGGCGCATGGCGTCGGGTTCGTTCTCGGGCGCACGGCCATAGACATGCAGCCCGTCCTTGATGGCGAAATCCTTGAGGTCGCAGAGCCAGGCATCGATGCGGCGCAGGGCCTCGTCCGGCGCGTCGGTGCGGGCAACGCCGGCCTCCGCGGCGAGGCCCGTGGTCTGCGCGGTTTCGACGATCAGACTGGCCAGACGGTCGCGGCGGCGGCGGTCGAGACCGTCAGCCTGGGCGTATTCATCGACCAGCCGTTCGAGCCTGTGCTGGTTCTCGTCCAATCCGGCGCCGGTCAGCGGCGGCGGCAGATGGCCGAGCGTGACGGCGGCGATCCGCCGCTTCGCCTGCGCCGCCTCGCCGGGATTGGAGACGATAAAGGGATAGATGACGGGCAGGGGACCGGTGACGATCTCGGGGAAGCAGCTTTGCGAAAGCGCAACCGTCTTGCCCGGCAGCCATTCCAGCGTGCCATGCGCGCCAACATGGATGAGCGCATGGACGCCGAGCAATTTGCGCAGCCACAGGCCGAAGGCGAGCAACGCATGGCGCGGCGGCAGCGTCGGGTCGTGATAGTCGGCGCGGCGGTCGGCCGAGCGGCCGCGGTCTGGAGCCAGCGCCACGGTGATGTTGCCGAAGGTCGCGGCGCGGAAGGGGAATTTGGCGGCGGGCAGCGCTTGAACACCCCCCTCTGTCCTGCCGGACATCTCCCCCGCAAGGGGGGAGATTGGCAGTTTCGACGCTGGAGCTACTCTTGCAACGTTGGAGATTGGCGAAGACAGAGATGACGGCGTAATCTCCCCCCTTGCGGGGAAGATGTCCGGCAGGACAGAGGGGGGTGCCTCGCGCAAACCTGTCTCGCCTTCGGCTTTGCCCCAAGCTGCTTCTACGGCAGCAATTGCTGCGCCCGGCAATTCCGTTGAGAGGGCAAGGTACTCATCCAGCCCCAGCCCGGCCTTGCCGGACTCCAGCAAATCCAGCAACGCACGCGGCGATTGCGGGATCCCTTCAACCGCATAGCCCTGTTCCTTGAGGTCGTGCAGCATCGCCAGCACGCTGGACGGCACGTCCAACCCGACCGCATAGCCGGTGCGGCCGGGAGCGCTTGGGTAATCGGGGATCAGGATAGCGAGCTTGCGCTCCGCGCGGGGCGTCTCCCGAAGCCTGATGAAGGCCGCGACCCGGTCCGCCACCTGTTCGACGCGATCGGGTTCCGGCCGGTTGGCAAAGGCGCGGTGGCCGAGCGCCGGGTCGGTCTCGCTCTCGCCCTTGAACGAAACGGCGCCGGCCAGGATGCGGCCGTCGAGTTCGGGCAGCACGACATGCATGGCGAGGTCGGCGGGCGCAAGCCCGCGCTGGTTCTTCTCCCATACGTCGCGGCGGGTGGTGGCGACGATCACCTGGAAGACCGGCACGCCGGCGCGGTCGAACAGGGTCTCGACGCCGGGTTCGGCGCCGGACGCGAACGCGGTCGCAGTGATGATGGCGGCGGGCTTGAGCTGGGCAATCGCGGTTTCAACAAAAGCCAGAGATTCCGGGTCTTTCAGGCTGGAGACGAAGATCGGCACCGGGAGCATGCCGCGCTGCCGTAGCGCCTCGAAAAGCGCGTCGATCGGCGCGACATCGGCGGCGAGCAGCATCGAGCGGTAGAAGAGGACGGGAATCACGGGTGGGTTGACGTTGCCGGCGTCGAGTTCCGTCACACCCCCCTCTGTCCTACCGGACATCTCCCCCGCAAGGGGGGAGATTGCTCTTTCATCGACGATTTCGCCTATCGCGGATGGTCGAGATAAATCCCTGTCCAAGGGGACAGAAGAGGAGCCGGCCTTGATGACAGCCGATCTCCCCCCTTGCGGAGGAGATGTCCTGCCGGACAGAGGGGGGTGTGTAGGATCGTCAACATTCGATAAGTGCGGCTTCTCCACGACTCCGCGCCCCGGCTCATAAAACCCGGCTTTCGGCACGCTAACCGGTTCGGCAAGTTCGGCATCAGACCCCGCCAACCGCGCCAGCCTGCGCACCAGCGCGCTCATATTGGCCGGGCCGCCCTGGCGGAAATAATTGAGCAGCCCGTCCAGTTCCTCGCGCGGCAGCGTCGAGGCTTCGATCAGCCTGATATCCTCGTCGTGGCTTTCACCGGGAAGCAGTGCCAGCTTTATGCCGCGCTCACGGGCAACCACGGCCAACTGGTCGCAGCCGTAGCGCCACCACTCGTAACCGCCGAGAATACGCACCAGAATGACTTTGGCGTTACGGGCGACGCTGTCGATCCAGAGGTCGACAGACATGGGGTGGCGCAGGTCGCGCAGCGCGGCCAGCCGCATCGTGGGCAGCCGATCGGCGTCGCCTTTCCAGGCCGCTGCCAGTCCGGCCAGGTCGCTGTCCGTGAAGGACAGCGCCACCATTTCCGCCGGCGTCTGCCGCAGATCGACCGGCTCGGCGAGATCGTCGAGCGAGGCGGATGTGGTGGTGAGGATGTGCATCGCGGTCGGTGTTGCCTCAGCCGGCGAGGATATGCTCGATCGCCGGGCGGTTCAGCCCCTTGAGGCCGATGACGACCAGGCGCGAGCGGCGGTCGTCGTCAGCCGTCCAGGCGCGGTCGTAGTAATGATTGACGCGCGGACCAACGGCCTGGAGCAAAAGCCGCATCGGCTTGCCGCCGACCTCGACGAAGCCTTTCACCCGCAGCACGTTTTCCTGTTCGGCGGCGGTGGCGACGCGCTTTGCCAAGTCGTCCGGGTTGGCGATCGAGGGGATGTCGACGATGAACGTATCGAAGTCGTCGTGCTCGTGGTCGAAAGCGCCGTCATGATGGGACTTGCGGTTCTCGATGTCGTCCTCGACGGCGAGGCCTAGCCCGAGCAGCACGGACGGATCGACCTTGCCATGAGCCGTCGGCACGACCTTCACGGCGCGGGCGGAGTGTTCGCCAATGATGGCGTTGGCGCGAGCCGAACCTGCGGCATCCATCAGGTCGCTCTTCGACAGGATGATGAGGTCGGCGCAGGCGATCTGGTCCTCGAACACCTCCTCGACGGGGTCGTCGTGGTCCAGTGTCTGGTCCTGCGCGCGTTGCGCCTGCAGGGCGTCCATGTCGTTGGCGACGCGCCCCTCGGCCAATGCCGGACCGTCGACCACGGCGATCACGCCGTCGACTGTCACCCGGCTCTTCACTGTCGGCCACTGGAAGGCCTGGACCAGCGGCTTGGGCAGAGCCAAGCCTGAGGTCTCGATCAGGATGTGGTCGACCTTCGGCGTCAGCGACAGGATCTGGTCGAGCGCCGGGACGAAATCGTCGGCGACGGTGCAGCAGATGCAGCCATTGGCCAGTTCGACGATGTTTTCCACCGGGCAGGTGTCGATGCCGCAGCCCTTGAGGATCTCGCCGTCGATTCCGATGTCGCCGAATTCGTTGACGATGATGGCGATCCGCTTGCCGCCCGCGTTTTCCAGGAGATGGCGGACCAGCGTGGTCTTGCCGGCACCCAGGAAGCCGGTGACCACGGTACAGGGGACGCGGGAGAGAGTGGCGGCGGAAACTGCGGCGGTCATGATCAGTCCTTCAGCATGTCGAGGGGAGGAATGCGGGCGACGAGGCCGCGCTTGAGGGAATCCGGGCGACCACGCCACGGAATGAGGCCGTTGGTCGAAGCGGCGAAGAGTTTCGCGCCGGTGACGAGATCGGCGCCGCTGGCGATGTTCAGGTCGCCGAAGACATAACTCCAGCAGCCGTCGCGAAGAATCGCGGCACTGAGACGGCGCTTGCAGTTGCCGAGGCATTCGACGGTGCGGACACGGACATTGTCGGCCGTTGCGGCTTGGCGCGTATCTTGAGCCAAAACTTCGCCGGCGCGGGGATGGGCATCGGAACCGGTCTCGTCGCGGCAGGAAGCGCAGATGATGACAGTGACGCCGGCCAAGGCGTCGCTATCGCCAGACAAGTCGCTATCGCCAGACAAAATGTCCGCTGTTTCAGCCGGGAAACTGCTGTCGCGTTCCAAATCGGGCTCCTTGCCCGGAAAACCCGCCGGGCGATCGGATTCTTATGTCTCAGACGGCAGGTCTCCTGGCTCGCGGGTCATCGCCTTCGTGCCGCCTTCCCGGGACCGTCCCAGTGGTTTTCGGCCTTGGCTCGTCGCTTACAGTTGCGGGGACAGCCGCGGATTTGAAATCGAGATTTCGCACCGCATTCCCTCTTGGCTCCTCCCTTTGCCGAGAGGAGACCGTCTGGAATGGATTTAGGCTCTTGCAGGCGGCGGTGTCAACGCGCGTCTACGACACGGCAATGTCGGCGAGCGGCTGCCCAAGGTCGCCGGCGGGCGTAACCTCGATCCGTTCGAGGCCGAGCCAGCCCTGCATCTGCGTCAATTCCTGGAAGAGTTGCGCGGCGGTTTCAGGCGGCGCGCCGGGCTCGGCATAGGCCGCGTGGACGCGTAGCACGCTGGCCGGCCGGTCGGCCTTGAGGTCGACGCGCGCCACGATCCTGTCGCCGAGCAGGAACGGCAGGACGTAATAGCCGTATTGCCGTTTTTCGGCAGGGGTGTAGATTTCTATGCGGTAGTGGAAATCGAACAGCCGCTCCGTGCGCGAGCGCTCGAAAACGACCGGATCGAACGGCGCCAGCAAGGCGCGGGCCTCGATTTTTCGTGGAATACGGGCCTCCTTATGGAGGTAAGCCGGTTTGTTCCAGCCCTCGACACGCACCGGCACCAGCTCGCCTGTTTCAACCAGCTCCTCCAGCCGGCCCTTCATGTCGGCCGGCGACAGGCGGAAATAGTCGCGCAGGTCGCTTGCTGTCGCGACGCCATGAGCGCGGGCGGATATCCGCAGCAATTCCCGATGCGCGTCCTCGGCAGACGGCACCGGCAGATCGAGGATCGCCCGCGGCAGTACGCGCTCGGGCAAATCATAGAAGCGTTCGAAGCCACGGCGGTGCGCGGTGGTGATGCGTCCTGCCCAGAACAGCCATTCGAAGGCATGCTTGGCGTGGCTCCAGCCCCACCAGCCGCCGGACCCTTTCTGGCCTTCGAGCGCGGAGGCGGCGATCGGGCCGCGCTCCGCGACCTCGCGGTAGATCTCTTCGATATAGGCGGCGTGCTCGCGGCCCCATTTGGCGAGACCCAGATACATTTCATCGCCACGCTCCGCGCGCTGCATGCGCCAACGCATCAGGGGATAGGTCTCGACCGGCAGGAAGGAAGCCTCGTGCGCCCAGTATTCGAAAACCGTGCGCTTGCGCGTGACGGCGGCGTTGTCGAGCAAGGCGAACGGGTAGGGGCCAAGGCGCGAGTAGAGCGGCATGTAGTGAGCGCGCACCACCGCGCTGACGGAATCGATCTGCAGCAGGCCGGTGCGCGAGAGCACGCGGGCGAAGTGGCGTCGGTCGGGCGTGCCGGCGGGGCGGGGATCAGTGAACCCTTGGGCGGCGAGCGCGATGCGCCGGGCCGTGGCAAGCGAGATCTTTTCCTTCATTCGGATGCGACTCTGATGGCTTGTTGAGCGTCGTTCGGACGGTTGATTCCGGCCATGCTAGCAGGGTTTTGGCGGCAACTCTGTCAGGAGAGAAAAGTGGAGTAAAAAGCGAAGGAAATCAAACAGGAGCGGATCGGACCAGTTTCTTCCCTTCTGCCGTCCAGGCCAGTGTTTTGAACAAGGTTTGACTTGCTTCGCCGGAAGCGCTGCGCTAACCCTCGCCGCGTTGCAGCAAAGGCCCCTTAAAACGGTTCAGCGGTTAAACTGTCACGCTTCCGCAATAGGGTCTGGTGCTGTAATCAAAATGGATTGGCGCCAACGGAAAGCCGCAGCATGAACGCACTTCTCAGTTCGTACCTGCCCATCGTCCTGTTTATCGCAGTGGCGGCGGCTGTCGGCGTCGCGCTTATCGTGGCGCCGTTCCTGGTGGCCTATCGCAATCCCGACCCGGAAAAGCTTTCCGCCTACGAATGCGGGTTCAACTCGTTCGATGACGCCCGTATGAAGTTCGACATCCGCTTCTACCTGGTGTCGATCCTGTTCATCATCTTCGACCTGGAAGTGGCCTTCCTGTTTCCGTGGGCGGTGTCGTTCTCGAAAATCGGCATGCTCGGTTTCTGGTCGATGATGGTGTTTTTGGCGGTGCTGACCATCGGCTTTGCCTATGAATGGAAAAAAGGAGCGCTCGAATGGGATTGAGCGACAGTTCCGGCACGCTCGTCGCGCCGAAGCCCAAGGGTCTGATCGATCCCAATACCGGCAGGCCGGTTGGGTCCGATGATCCGTTCTTCCTCGAAATCAACAACGAACTCGCCGACAAGGGCTTTCTCGTCACCTCGACCGAGGCGCTGATCACCTGGGCGCGCAGCGGCTCGCTGATGTTCATGACCTTCGGCCTCGCCTGCTGCGCCGTCGAGATGATCCACACCTCGATGCCGCGCTACGATTCGGAGCGGTTCGGTGTTGCTCCTCGCGCGTCTCCGCGCCAGTCCGACATCATGATCGTTGCCGGCACGCTGACCAACAAGATGGCCCCGGCGCTGCGCAAGGTCTACGACCAGATGCCGGAGCCGCGCTACGTCATCTCGATGGGCTCCTGCGCCAATGGCGGCGGCTATTACCACTATTCTTATTCGGTGGTGCGCGGCTGCGACCGCATCGTGCCGGTCGACATCTATGTGCCCGGCTGTCCGCCGAGCGCCGAAGCGCTGCTCTATGGCATTCTTCTGCTGCAGAAGAAGATCCGCCGCACCGGCACGATCGAACGGTAAATCCATGGCCGCATCCCTGAGCGAACTGTCGACCTATCTCGGCGAAAAATTGATTGGCCGCGTCAATGAAGCAGTGTTCGCCTATGGCGAACTCACCATCCATGTCGAACCGCGCGATCTGATCGAAGTGGTGACTTTCCTGCGCGACGATCCGCGCTGCCAATTCATCTCGGTCATCGATGTCTGCGGCGCCGATTATCCGTCGCGGGCCAAGCGCTTCGACGTCGTCTATCACCTGTTGTCGCCGAAGCAGAATGTGCGTATCCGCATCAAGGTGCAGGCCGACGAGGAGACGATGGTGCCGTCGATCACCGGCGTCTATCCCGGCGCCGACTGGTTCGAGCGCGAGACCTACGATCTCTATGGCGTGCTGTTTTCGGGCCACCCCGATCTGCGGCGCATCCTCACCGACTACGGTTTCGACGGTCACCCGCTGCGCAAGGATTTCCCGCTGACCGGCTTCGTCGAGGTGCGCTACGACGACGAAGCCAAGCGCGTCATCTACGAGCCGGTGGAACTGAAGCAGGAATTCCGCAATTTCGATTTTCTGTCCCCGTGGGAAGGCACCGATTACGTGCTGCCAGGGGATGAGAAGGCAAAGCAGTAATGGCTGAAACCTCCGTCCGCAATTTTAACATCAACTTCGGACCGCAACACCCTGCCGCGCATGGTGTTTTGAGATTGGTTCTGGAGTTGGACGGCGAAGTGGTCGATCGTGTCGATCCGCATATCGGGCTCTTGCATCGCGGCACCGAAAAGCTGATCGAGCACAAAACCTACCTGCAGGCAGTGCCTTATCTCGACCGGCTCGACTATTGCGCGCCGATGAACCAGGAGCATGCCTTCGCACTGGCCGCCGAGCGCCTGCTCGGCATCGAGGTGCCGAAGCGCGGTCAGCTGATCCGCGTGCTCTACTGCGAGATCGGCCGCATCATGTCGCACATCCTCAATGTGACGACGCAGGCGCTGGACGTCGGCGCGCTGACGCCGCCTCTGTGGGGCTTCGTCGAGCGCGAAAAGCTGATGGTGTTCTATGAGCGCGCCTCGGGTTCGCGCATGCATGCCGCCTATTTCCGTCCGGGCGGCGTTCACCAGGACCTGCCGCAGAAGCTGCTCGAGGACATCGGCAAGTGGATCGATCCGTTCCTGAAGTCGATCGACGACCTCGATCAGTTGCTGACCGGCAATCGCATTTTCAAGCAGCGCAATGTCGATATCGGCACGGTTTCGCTGGCCGACGCCTGGGCCTGGGGCTTTTCCGGCGTCATGGTGCGCGGCTCGGGCGCTGCCTGGGACCTGCGCAGATCGCAGCCCTATGAATGCTATTCGGAGCTCGATTTCGATATTCCGATCGGCAAGAACGGCGACTGTTTCGACCGCTACCTCGTGCGCATGGAAGAGATGCGCCAGTCGGCGAAGATCATGCGCCAGTGCATCGATCTCCTGCTCGGCAAGGAAAGCGCCGGGCCGGTGTCGAACCTCGACGGCAAGGTCGTGCCGCCAAAGCGCCAGGCGATGAAGCGCTCGATGGAAGCGCTGATCCACCACTTCAAGCTCTACACCGAGGGCTACCGCGTGCCGGCCGGCGAGGTCTATGCGGCGGTCGAGGCGCCCAAGGGCGAGTTCGGCGTCTATCTGGTCTCCGACGGCACCAACAAGCCTTATCGCTGCAAGCTGCGCGCGCCCGGTTTCGCGCATCTCCAGGCCATGGATTTCCTGTGCCGCGGTCACATGCTGGCCGACGTCACCGCCGTCCTCGGCTCCCTCGACATCGTGTTTGGTGAGGTCGATCGCTAAATGTCAGTCCGTCGTCTCGCAGAAGCCAGCGTCCAGCCAGCATCCTTCGCCTTCAACCGGGCGAACGCGGCCGCGGCCAAGCAATGGATCAAGAAGTACCCGAAGGGCCGGGAACAGTCTGCGATCATTCCACTGCTGATGCTGGCGCAGGAGCAGGAAGGCTGGGTCACCAAGGCGGCGATCGAGACGATTTCGGACATGCTCGGCATGCCGCGCATCCGCGGGCTCGAGGTCGCGACCTTCTACACGCAGTACCAGCTGAATCCTGTCGGCACGCGGGCGCACATCCAGGTTTGCGGCACCACGCCCTGCATGCTGCGCGGCTCGGAAGCGCTGATGGACGTGTGCCGCTCCAAGATCCACCATGACCAGTTCCACACCAACGACAAGGGAACGCTGTCGTGGGAAGAGGTCGAATGCCTCGGCGCCTGCGTCAACGCGCCGATGGTCATGATCTTCAAGGACACGTTCGAAGACCTGACGCCGGAACGGCTGGCCGAAATCATTGATCTCTACGATGCGGGCAAGGGGGCCTCGGTGACGCCGGGGCCGCAGAACGGCCGCACCGGCTCGGAGCCGGCCGCCGGCCTCACGACGCTGAAAAGCGAGAAGGCGATCCTCAAGTCGACCCGTGACAGGGAGGCCAGGGAAGCCGCCAAGGCCGCCAAGGCGGCACCCGACGCGATCATCGCGGCGCCGGTGCCAACGCCGGCCGCCACCCCTGTCGCGCCGTCCAATGCCAGCAAGCCGAAAACCGATGCGGCTGAAACCAGCCCGGCGCTGAAAACGCCGTCGCCGGCCAAGGTCGCGTCGGCAACGGAAAAAGCGGCGAGCGTCGCGGCTCCCCGCCACTCGGCGACAAACGCCAACAAGGCGGCGCCCGAGGTCGAGAAAGTTTTGAAGCCGCGCAGCGGCCCCCTGAACAAGGCTGAGCCGGCTTCCGCGTTCAAGTCGCCGGAAACCAAGCTTCCCGCCAAAGCGGCCAAGCCTTCGTTGGAAGACAAGAACCGGCCGGCCGGCATCGCCAGGCCGGCGCTGGTCGACGATCTCAAGCTGATCTCCGGCGTCGGCCCGAGGACCGAGAGCATCCTGCATTCGCTCGGCATCTTCACCTTCGCCCAGGTTGCGTCTTGGAAGAAGGCCGAACGGGAGTGGGTGGACAGCTATCTCTCCTTCCGCGGCCGCATCGAGCGAGACGACTGGGTCAAGCAGGCCAAGGCGCTCGCCAAGGGCGGCGTCGCCGAATATATCCGCGTCTTCGGCAAGAAGCCGGTCTGAGGGACGAACAATGCTTCAGGACAAAGACCGCATCTTCACCAACATCTACGGCCTCTTCGACAAGTCGCTGGCCGGCGCAATGGCGCGCGGCGCCTGGGACAACACGCCCGGCATCGTCGCCAAGGGGCGCGAGTGGATTGTCAACGAGATGAAGGCGTCGGGCCTGCGCGGCCGCGGCGGCGCCGGTTTCCCGACCGGCCTGAAATGGTCGTTCATGCCCAAGCAGAGCGATGGCCGGCCGAGTTATCTCGTCATCAATGCCGACGAATCCGAGCCCGGTACCTGCAAGGACCGCGACATTCTGCGCAACGATCCGCACACGCTGGTCGAAGGCGCCTTGCTCGCCGGCTTCGCCATGGGCGCGGTCGCGGCCTACATCTATGTGCGCGGCGAGTTCATCCGCGAGCGCGAGGCGCTGCAGCGTGCCATCGACGAGGCCTATGAGGCCAAGCTGATCGGCAAGGGCAACACTTCAGGCTACGATTTCGACGTCTATATGCACCATGGCGCCGGGGCTTATATCTGCGGCGAGGAGACGGCGCTGCTCGAAAGCCTCGAGGGAAAGAAGGGCCAGCCCAGGCTGAAGCCACCATTTCCGGCCAATGTCGGCCTTTATGGCTGCCCGACCACCGTCAACAACGTCGAATCGATCGCTGTGGCGCCGACGATCCTGCGTCGGGGCGCGGCCTGGTTCTCATCCTTCGGCCGGCCCAACAATGTCGGCACCAAGCTGTTCTGCGTCTCCGGCCACGTCAACAATCCGTGCACCGTCGAAGAGGCGATGTCGATCCCGTTCCGCGAGCTGATCGAGACGCATTGCGGCGGCATCCGTGGCGGCTGGGACAATCTTCTGGCGGTCATTCCTGGCGGCGCCTCGGTGCCGCTGGTGCCGGCCGAGCAGATCATCGATACGCCGATGGATTTCGACGCGCTGCGCGACCTCAAATCCGGCCTCGGCACGGCGGCCGTCATCGTCATGGACAAGTCGACCGATGTCGTCAAAGCCATCGCGCGGCTGTCCTACTTCTACAAGCATGAGAGCTGTGGCCAATGCACCCCGTGCCGTGAAGGCACCGGCTGGATGTGGCGGGTGATGGAGCGGCTGGTGCGCGGCGAGGCGCAGAAGCGCGAGATCGACATGCTGCTCGACGTGACCAAGCAGGTCGAAGGCCACACGATCTGCGCGCTGGGCGACGCGGCCGCTTGGCCTATCCAGGGCCTGATGCGGCACTTCCGCGGCGAGGTGGAGCGGCGCATCGACGAGTTTTCGCGCAACGCGCACCGGGCCGAGCCGGTGTTGGCGGCGGCGGAATAGAGAAGCATTGAATGGGCGAAAGCCCGGAGCGAGAAGAACGGGGCGGGGCGAACGAAGAAACGACCAGGAGAATTCTATGGCGCCGTATTCGACACCCCACCCGTTGATGCCCAATTTGGACCAGATCGAGAAGATGAACCAGGACCTGACCAGGATGATGCCGAAGGAGATGGCCGGTGCCGTCAACCTTCTGGCGCACCCTGTCGCGGGCGCGGCGGCGATGTCGGCCCTGGGGCTTGGGCTCGCCAACCACGCTTTCGGCGTCTGGTTGGGTGCGCTGTCGGGCGCAGCCGAGGCGTCGCAACGCCTCATGCGGCCGCTCATCGAGGATTTCGAGGCGCGCGTCGAGCAATTCGAGGATGCGAGCCTTTCGTCCACCAGAGCGCGGGCGACGGCCAAGACCCTGATCGCCGAGGCGCAGTCCTTCGCGCAGGAAGTCACCGACATTGCCGCCAGGGAGGCCGCCACCACGGCGCCGGCAGCACAGGCGGGGCGTTCAGCGGACGAGCTTCCGGATGTGCTGCTGCCCGAGGATTTCAGGCAGCCCAAGGCTGTGGACAGGCCGGCGAAGCCTTCGGATCTCAAGAAGATATCGGGCATCGGCCCGAAGCTGGAGACGGTGCTCAACGGGCTCGGCATCTGGACGTTCCGCCAGATCGCCGACTGGTCGCCCGAAGAGATCGCCTGGGTCGACGACTACCTGTCGTTCAACTGCCGTATCGTGCGCGACGACTGGATTGCCCAGGCGGCCGCGCTCGCGCCTGCCGGCAAGGCCAGGAAATAGGGGGCCGCGATGCAGGTTCACGACCAGCGCGATGTCCTTGATATGCGCAGCGCCATCATTACGAATTCGAATTTCGATGACGTGACCATGTCCAACATGCGGTTCCACAATGTGAACCTGTCGGTGGCGATGATCCTGCGCGCCAACCTGAGCAACGCCAAGGTGGAAGACGCAAACCTTTCGAATGCGCATTTCACCAATGTGAATATGAGCAATGTGAAGATAGAAAACGCGCAGGTCGCCGGCATGATGATCAACGGCATCAGCCTCGGCGACCTGTTCCACGCATATGAGACGGCGAAGACCGCCGGGGGCAATTGATGGCAAAGCTCAAGGTCGACGGGAAAGAAATCACTGTACCCGACCATTATACGCTGCTGCAGGCGGCAGAGGACGCGGGCGCGGAAGTGCCGCGCTTCTGCTTCCACGAGCGGTTGTCGATCGCCGGCAATTGCCGCATGTGCCTGATCGAGGTGAAGGGCGGGCCGCCCAAGCCACAGGCGTCCTGCGCCATGGGCGTGCGCGACCTGCGTCCTGGTCCGAACGGCGAGGCCCCGGAAATCTTCACCAACACGCCGATGGTCAAGAAGGCCAGGGAAGGCGTGATGGAATTCCTGCTGATCAACCATCCGCTGGATTGCCCGATCTGCGACCAGGGCGGCGAATGCGACCTGCAGGACCAGGCGATGGCCTTCGGCGTTGATTCCTCGCGCTATCACGAGAACAAGCGCGCGGTCGAAGACAAGTATATCGGCCCGCTGGTCAAGACGGTGATGAACCGCTGCATCCACTGCACGCGCTGCGTTCGCTTCACCACCGAGGTTGCCGGCATTTCCGAACTCGGCCTGATCGGCCGCGGCGAGGATGCCGAGATCACCACCTATCTCGAGCAGGCGATGACCTCGGAGCTGCAGGGCAATGTCATCGACCTGTGCCCCGTCGGCGCGCTGACCTCCAAGCCTTTCGCCTTCCAGGCACGGCCGTGGGAACTGACCAAGACCGAATCCATCGACGTCATGGATGCCGTCGGCTCGGCGATCCGCGTCGACAGCCGCGGCCGCGAGGTGATGCGCATCCTGCCGCGCGTCAACGAGGCGGTGAACGAGGAGTGGATCTCCGACAAGACCCGCTTCATCTGGGACGGCCTGCGCACGCAGCGTCTCGACCGGCCCTATGTACGCAAGGACGGTAAGCTGGTCCCGGCGAGCTGGGCCGAGGCCTTCACGGCGATCAAGGACGCCGTGTCGAAGACTACGCCCGAGAAGATCGGCGCCATAGCGGGCGATCTTGCCGCGGTCGAGGAAATCTACGCGCTGAAGCTCCTGATGGTCGCACTCGGTTCGAAGAACATGGATTGCCGCCAGGACGGCGCCGCGCTCGACCCGTCGCTTGGCCGGGCAAGCTACATTTTCAACCCCACCATCGAAGGCATCGAACAGGCGGACGCGGTGCTGATCATCGGCGCCAACCCGCGCTTCGAAGCCTCGGTGCTCAACGCCCGCATCCGCAAGCGCTGGCGGGTCGGCAATCTGCCGGTCGGCGTCATCGGCGATGTCGGGGATACACGCTATGACTACGAACTTCTGGGCGCAGGACCGGAATCGCTCAAGGATCTGGCCGACGGCGATGGCAAGTTCTTCCAGGTGCTGAAGAAGGCCACGCATCCGCTCATCATCGTCGGCCAGGGCGCGCTGGCACGCCCTGATGGCGCGGCGGTGCTCGGCCAGGCAGCGAAGCTCGCCATGGCCGTGAACGCCGCGCGCGCGGACTGGAACGGCTTTGCCGTGCTGCACAATGCGGCTGGACGCGTCGGCGGCCTCGACCTTGGCTTCGTGCCGAGCGAGGGCGGCAGGAACGTCGCCGGCATGCTGGGCGAGACGGACGTGCTGTTCTTGCTGGGCGCCGACGAGATCGACATGGCAAAGACCGGCGGCGCTTTCGTGGTCTATGTGGGCACCCATGGCGATGCCGGCGCGCACCGCGCCAACGTCATCCTGCCGGGCGCTGCCTACACCGAGAAGTCGGGCACCTATGTCAACACGGAAGGGCGCGTGCAGCAGACCAACCGCGCCGGCTTCGCGCCGGGCGACGCGCGCGAGGATTGGGCCATCGTCAGGGCATTGTCGGATGTACTGGGCAAGAAGTTGCCGTTTGATTCGCTGCCGCAGCTGCGCGCTAAACTCTACGGCGAATACCCGCATCTTGCCCGCATCGACCAGGTTGCTGCGGGCAATGCTGAGGATATCGCCAATGTGGCGAAGCTTGGCGGACGGCTGAACAAGGGCACGTTCACGTCGCCGGTCCAGGACTTCTACCTGACCAACCCGATCGCGCGGGCCTCTGCCGTGATGGCGGAATGCTCGGCGCTTGCCAAGAGCGGCTTCAAGCAGGCGGCGGAATAAGCATGGACACCTTCTTCTCCTTTTACGTGCTGCCGGCGCTGATCATCGTGTTGAAGTCGGTCGTACTGATCGTCGTGCTTCTCATCGCCGTCGCCTACCTGCTCTATGCAGACCGCAAGATCTGGGCGGCGGTGCAACTGCGCCGCGGCCCGAACGTCGTCGGCCCCTGGGGCACGCTGCAGGCTTTCGCCGACCTGTTGAAGTTCGTCTTCAAGGAGCCGGTGATCCCGTCCGGCGCCAACAAGGGCGTGTTCCTTTTGGCGCCATTGGTATCGGCGGTTCTGGCGATCTCGGCCTGGGCGGTCATTCCGGTCAGCCAGGGCTGGGCCGTCGCCAACGTCAATGTCGGTATCCTCTATGTCTTCGCCATCTCCTCGCTCGAGGTTTATGGCGTGATCATGGGCGGCTGGGCGTCCAATTCGAAATATCCGTTCCTCGGGGCGCTGCGTTCGGCCGCACAAATGGTGTCCTACGAGGTCTCGATCGGCTTCGTCATCGTCACCGTGCTGCTTTGCGTCGGCTCGCTCAACCTGTCCGACATCGTGCTGTCGCAGCAGGATGGGCTCGGCACCAGGCTCGGCCTGCCCAATACCTTCCTCGACTGGCACTGGCTGTCGCTGTTGCCGATGTTCGTCATCTTCTTCATCTCGGCGCTAGCCGAGACGAATCGCCCGCCTTTCGACCTCGTCGAAGCCGAATCGGAACTGGTCGCCGGCCACATGGTCGAATATTCGTCGACGCCGTTCCTTCTGTTCTTCCTCGGCGAATATGTCGCCGTCGTGCTGATGTGCGCGCTGGCCACCATCCTGTTCCTCGGCGGCTGGCTGCCGCCGTTCGACTTCGCGCCCTTCACCTGGGTGCCGGGGGTGATCTGGTTCGTGCTCAAGATCTGCCTGATGTTCTTCATGTTCTCCATGGTGAAAGCGTTCGTGCCGCGTTACCGCTACGACCAGCTGATGCGGCTTGGCTGGAAGGTGTTCCTGCCGATCTCGCTGTTCATGGTGGTGCTGACCGCCGCCTTCCTCAAGATCACGGGGTTTGCGTGATGTCCGCTCTGTCCCAGGCCGCCAAATCGCTGCTGCTGAAGGATTTCGTCAGCGCCTTCTTCTTGTCGATGCGCCAGTTCTTCGCGCCGAAGGAGACGATCAATTATCCGCACGAGAAAGGGCCGGTGAGCCCACGCTTCCGGGGCGAGCATGCCTTGCGCCGTTATCCCAATGGCGAGGAACGCTGCATCGCCTGCAAATTGTGCGAGGCGATCTGTCCGGCGCAGGCCATCACCATCGAGGCCGGCCCGCGCCGCAACGACGGCACGCGCCGTACCGTGCGCTACGACATCGATATGGTGAAGTGCATCTATTGCGGCTTCTGCCAGGAAGCCTGCCCGGTCGACGCCATCGTCGAGGGGCCGAATTTCGAATTCGCGACCGAGACGCGCGAGGAACTCTACTACGACAAGGATAGGCTGCTGGCGAATGGCGACCGGTGGGAGCGCGAACTGGCGCGCAACATCTCGCTGGACGCACCGTACCGCTGATATCGCATGGACAGGGGCGAGGGCCCTTGTCCGGGGATGACCCGAAGCATTTCAGGCAAGGTCATCCCTCAGGACTTCAGAGTTGCCCATGTTTCTTTGCGCCGGGTCTTTCAACCCGGTTGGAACATGGGCTAGGACAACGCGGCTTCGCACCGGAGGCGGAACGAAGCCACAGACAACAAACAGGACGAACGTCCTGTTTGGACAGGAACCCGGGGGAACCCCAATGCTGAGTGGACTAGAGGCGGCCTTTTTCTACCTCTTCGCCTTTGTCGCCGTGGCGTCGGCGTTCATGGTCATTTCGTCGCGCAACCCCGTGCATTCGGTGCTGTTCCTGATCCTGACCTTCTTCAACGCCGCCGGCCTGTTCATGCTGACAGGCGCCGAGTTCCTGGCGATGATCCTGCTCGTCGTCTATGTCGGCGCTGTCATGGTGCTGTTCCTGTTCGTCGTCATGATGCTCGACGTCGACTTCGCCGAGATGAAGGAGGGCGCTCTGCAATATGCGCCGATCGGCGCGCTGGTCGGACTGATCCTGGCGGCGGAACTGATCGTGGTGCTCGGCGGCTATACCTTCGCGCCGCAGCTCGCCTCGACGGTATCGAAGCCGATTCCCGATCTCGCGGCGCGCTCGAATACGGCAGCGCTCGGCGACATCCTCTATACGGACTACCTCTACTACTTCCAGATCTCGGGCCTCGTGCTGCTGGTGGCCATGATCGGTGCCATCGTTTTGACGCTGCGCCACAAGGAAGGGGTCAAGCGGCAGTCGATCGCAGCCCAGGTCGCCCGCACGGCGGCGACGGGCATGGAAATCCGCAAGGTCAAGTCGGGCGAAGGAGTCTGAGATGGTCGTCGGCATCGCACATTATCTGACCGTATCGGCGATCCTTTTCACACTCGGCGTGTTCGGCATCTTCCTGAACCGTAAGAACGTGATCGTCATCCTGATGTCGGTCGAGTTGATCCTGCTTGCGGTCAACATCAATTTCGTCGCCTTTTCGGCGGCTCTCGGCGACCTCGTCGGCCAGGTGTTCGCGCTGTTCGTGCTGACGGTCGCGGCGGCGGAGGCCGCCATCGGACTTGCCATTCTCGTCGTCTTCTTCCGCAACCGCGGCTCGATCGCGGTCGAAGACGTGAACATGATGAAGGGTTGACGGAACCACCATGTACCAGGCCATCGTCTTCCTTCCGCTGCTCGGCTTCCTGATCGTCGGCCTGTTCGGCACGTCGCTCGGCGCCAAGGCGTCCGAATACATCACCTCCGGCTTCCTGGTGATCGCGGCGGTGCTGTCGTGGGTTGCTTTCTTCACCGTCGGCTTCGGCCATGGCGAGGTGTTCACCGTGCCGGTGCTGCGCTGGATCCAGTCCGGCGGACTGGAGGCGTCCTGGGCGCTCAGGATCGACACTCTGACGGTGGTCATGCTGGTGGTGGTCAACACCGTGTCGGCGCTGGTCCATATCTACTCGATCGGCTACATGCACCACGATCCGAACCGGCCGCGTTTCTTTGCCTATCTGTCGCTGTTCACCTTCGCCATGCTGATGCTGGTGACGGCCGACAACCTCGTGCAGATGTTCTTCGGTTGGGAAGGGGTGGGCCTGGCGTCCTACCTGCTGATCGGCTTCTGGTACAAGAAGCCCTCGGCCAACGCCGCGGCCATCAAGGCCTTCGTCGTCAACCGCGTCGGCGATTTCGGCTTTGCGCTCGGCATCTTCGGCGTGTTCGTGCTGTTCGGCTCGGTCAATCTCGGCACCATCTTCGCCAATGCGGCGACGTTCATCCCGGCTGAAGGCGCCCCGCAAGGTGCTGCGGTGCTGACCTTCCTCGGTTATGCGCTGGACAAGCAGGCAGCGATGACGATCGTCTGCCTGCTGCTGTTCATGGGTGCCATGGGCAAGTCGGCGCAGGTGCCGCTGCACACCTGGCTGCCGGACGCCATGGAAGGTCCGACGCCGGTCTCGGCGCTCATCCATGCCGCCACAATGGTGACGGCCGGCGTGTTCATGCTGGCGCGGCTGTCGCCGCTGTTCGAGCTGTCGCATTCGGCGCTGACGGTGGTGACCTTCATCGGCGCCTTCACCGCCTTCTTCGCGGCGACCGTCGGCCTGGTCCAGAACGACATCAAGCGCGTCATCGCCTATTCGACCTGCTCGCAACTTGGCTACATGTTCGTGGCGCTCGGCGTCGGCGCCTATGGCGCGGCGATCTTCCACCTGTTCACGCATGCCTTCTTCAAGGCGCTGCTGTTCCTCGGCTCGGGCTCGGTCATCCATGCTGTTTCCGACGAGCAGGACATGCGCAAGATGGGCGGCCTGAGGACGCTGATCCCGACGACCTACTGGATGATGGTAATCGGCACGCTGGCGCTGACCGGCGTCGGCATTCCGGTCACCGTCATCGGCACCGCCGGGTTCTTCTCCAAGGATGCCATCATCGAGACGGCCTTTGCCGGGCATAATTCCGTGGCGGGCCTCGCCTTCGTGCTGCTGGTGATCGCCGCCGGCTTCACCTCCTTCTATTCCTGGCGGCTGATCTTCATGACCTTCCACGGCAGGCCGCGGGCGAGCCATGAGGTGATGCACCATGTCCATGAATCGCCGCCGGTGATGCTGGTGCCGCTGTTCGTGCTGGCGGCGGGCGCGCTGTTTGCCGGCATCATCTTCCACGGTGCCTTCATCGGCGAAGGCTATGCCGAATTCTGGAAGGCGTCGCTGTTCACGCTGCCGGACAATCACATCCTGCACGACATCCACGAACTGCCGCTATGGGTCGAGTTGTCGCCGTTCATCGCCATGCTGATCGGCCTGGCGCTGGCGTGGAAGTTCTACATCCGCTCGCCGGAAGTGCCGGTCAACCTGGCGGCCCAGCATCGCGGGCTCTATGCCTTCCTGCTCAACAAATGGTATTTCGACGAGCTCTATGACTTCCTGTTCGTGCGGCCGGCCAAACGCCTCGGTTCCTTCCTGTGGAAGACCGGCGACGGCACCGTCATCGACGGTCTCGGGCCTGACGGCATTTCGGCACGCGTCGTCGATGTCACCAACCGCGTCGTCAAGTTGCAGACCGGCTATCTCTATCACTATGCCTTCGCCATGCTGATCGGCGTTGCCGCATTCGTCACCTGGATGATGCTCTGATGACCGCCTGGCCAATTCTCTCGCTGGTCACCTTCCTGCCGCTGGTTGGTGTGCTGCTCATCCTGTTCATCAACGACGACAGCGAAAACGCACGCCGCAACATCCGCGCCATCGCGCTGCTGACGACGACGTTCACCTTCATCATCTCGCTGTTCATCTGGACCGGCTTCGACAATTCGCAAGCCGGCTTCCAGTTCGTCGAGAAGGTCGCCTGGCTCGATTCCGGCATCTCCTACCATATGGGCGTGGACGGCATTTCGATGCTGTTCGTCATCCTGACGACATTCCTGATGCCGCTCTGCATCTTGGCGTCGTGGGAAGCGATCGAAAAGCGCGTCAAGGCCTACATGATCGCCTTCCTGCTGCTCGAGACGCTGATGATCGGCGTGTTCTGCGCGCTCGACATCGTGCTGTTCTACGTCTTCTTCGAAGCCGGCCTGATCCCGATGTTCATCATCATCGGCGTCTGGGGCGGCAAGCGGCGCGTCTATGCCTCGTTCAAGTTCTTCCTCTACACGCTCGCCGGCTCGGTGCTGATGCTGCTCGCCATCATGGCGATGTTCTACCAGTCCGGCACGACCGATATCCCGACGCTGTTGACGCACAATTTCCCGGCCAACATGCAGACATGGCTGTGGCTCGCCTTCTTCGCCTCCTTCGCGGTGAAGATGCCGATGTGGCCGGTGCACACCTGGCTGCCCGATGCGCATGTCGAGGCGCCGACGGCGGGTTCGGTGATCCTGGCTGCCATTCTGCTGAAGATGGGCGGATACGGCTTCCTGCGGTTCTCCTTGCCGATGTTCCCCCTGGCGTCCGAGATGTTCGCGCCGCTGGTCTTCGCACTCTCGGTCGTCGCCATCATCTACACCTCGCTGGTGGCGCTGATGCAGGAGGATATGAAGAAGCTGATCGCCTATTCGTCGGTCGCCCATATGGGCTTCGTGACCATGGGCATCTTCGCCATGAACCAGGAAGGCGTGCAGGGCGCGATCTTCCAGATGCTCAGCCACGGCCTGGTCTCGGGCGCGCTGTTCCTGTGCGTCGGCGTCATCTATGACCGCATGCACACGCGTGAGATCGCCGCCTATGGCGGCCTGGTCAACAACATGCCGAAATACGCCACCGTGTTCCTGATCTTCACCATGGCCAATGTCGGCCTGCCGGGCACGTCAGGCTTCGTCGGCGAGTTCCTGACCATGCTCGGCGTGTTCCGGGTCAATACCTGGGTGGCGTTCTTCGCTGCCACCGGCGTCATCCTGTCGGCCGCCTACGCGCTTTGGCTCTACCGCCGGGTGATCTTCGGCGCGCTGACCAAGGACAGCCTCAAGGGCCTGCTCGACCTGTCGACACGCGAGAAGGCGATCGTCTATCCGCTGGTTGTGCTGGTCATCTTCTTCGGCGTCTATCCCGCTCCCGTCTTCGACGCGACGGCCCAGTCGGTCAAGTCGCTCGTCACCAATGTCACCGCATCCATCGGCGCCGCGCAGACCGCGGCGGCGAACTGACCCAGGGGTTTTGCGAACCATGACGCCGGACCTTCTCTCCAGCCTGTCGCTCTCGACGCCCGAGCTGATCCTTGCCATCGGCGCGCTCGCGCTGCTGATGGTCGGGGCCTATTCGCGCGCCAACACCGCCAACACCGTAACCGGCCTTGCCGTCGCCGTGCTGGTGATATCGGGCGCCTGGCTGATCTTCTCTACCGGGCAGGGCAGCGCCTACGGCAATGCCTTCATCCAGGATTCTTTTGCCCGCTTCATGAAGCTGCTGGCGCTGGTGGGCTCGGCGGTGACGCTGATCATGTCGATGCGCTTCGCCAAGGCGGAGCGGTTCGACAAGTTCGAATATCCGGTGCTGATCCTTCTGTGCACGCTCGGCATGATGCTGATGATCTCGGCCAACGGCATGATCGGGCTCTATCTCGGCCTCGAGCTTCAGTCGCTGGCGATCTATGTCTTGTGCGCGATCAACCGCGAGAACCTGCGCTCGACCGAGGCGGGCCTGAAGTACTTCGTCCTCGGCGCGCTATCATCGGGCATGCTGCTCTATGGCATCAGCCTGGTCTATGGCTATACCGGCAACACCGGGTTCCAGGAGATCGCGACGGCGCTGGGCGGCGGTGAGCGCCAGCTTGGCCTCGTCTTCGGCCTGGTCTTCGTGCTGGCCGGCCTCGCCTTCAAGATCTCGGCAGTGCCGTTCCACATGTGGACGCCCGACGTCTATGAGGGCGCGCCGACACCGGTGACGGCTTTCCTGGCGGCGGCACCCAAGATGGCGGCTATGGCGCTGATCGTGCGCGTCACCATGGGCGCGTTCAAGCCGATCGCTTCCGACTGGCAGCAGATCATCGTCTTCATCTCGATCGCGTCGATGGCGCTCGGCTCTTTCGCGGCGATCGGCCAGACTAATATCAAGCGCCTGATGGCCTATTCCTCGATCGGCCATATGGGCTACGCGCTGGTTGGCCTTGCCGCCAACAGCCAGGCCGGCGTGCGCGGCGTCGCCATCTACATGCTGATCTATCTGGTGATGACGCTCGGCACCTTCGCCTTCATCCTCGCCATGCGGCGCAAGGAAGGCAATGTCGAGCAGATCAGCGACCTGGCAGGCCTGTCCTCGACCAACCCGATCATGGCGACGATCCTGACCATCCTGATGTTCTCGCTGGCCGGCATCCCGCCGCTCGCCGGTTTCTGGGGGAAGTGGTACGTCTTCCTCGCCGCCATCAATGCCAACCTCTACGCGCTGGCGATCATCGGCGTGCTGGCCTCGGTGGTGGGCGCCTATTATTACCTGCGCATCATCAAGATCATGTGGTTCGACGAACCGGTCGGCGGCTTCGTGCCGATGGCCAGTGAATTGCGCCTCGTACTCGGTGTCTCCGGCGCTTTCGTGCTGTTCTATGTGCTGATCGGCGGTCCGATCGGCACCTATGCCGAAGCCGCCGCCAAGACATTCTTCTGACGGGATGGCATTTCGGCTGGCTCCAACCTCGGCGTCGGAAGGATTCCGGCTGGAGGCGCATGACAGCGTCGGCTCCACCAATGCGCTGGCGCTGGATCACGCCCGGGCCGGCGACCCCGGCAGATTGTGGGTCGTTTCCAAGAAACAGGAAAGCGGGCGCGGGCGGCGCGGCCGCGTCTGGGCGACACCCGAGGGAAATCTGGCGGCGACGCTGCTCGTCCTCACCGGGGGCGAGCTTCGACTCGCCGCGACGCTCGGTTTCGTCGCCGGCCTGGCGCTGGCCGATGCGCTCGATGCCGTGGTGCCGGCGGGCCGGATCGCCATCGGCCTCGACGGCGGCAATGAAGGCAAGAACCGTTTCGAGCTGAAATGGCCGAACGACGTGCTCGCCTCCGGCGCCAAGCTTGCCGGCATTCTGCTGGAATCGGCCATGCTGGACGGCGGCCGTTTCGCGGTGGCGGTCGGCATCGGCGTCAATGTTGTGGCATACCCTGAGGATTTGCCGTATCCCGCGACGTCGCTTCACGCATTGGGTGCGGCATGCGATGCCGAAACGCTGTTCCTGGCTCTGTCGGATGCCTGGAGCGAGAATGCCCGCCTGTGGGACGACGGGCGCGGACTTGCCGCCGTCAGGCGGCGCTGGCTGGCACGCGCGGCAGGGCTTGGCGGCGAGGTTGCTGTCAGAATTGACGGTAATGTGGTGCGCGGGGTGTTCGAGACCATTGACGAGGACTGCCGTTTCGTGATCCGCGACGATGAGGGCTCGGTTTTGACGATCGCCGCCGGCGATGTGCATTTCGGCGCGGTCGCATCCGCCCGGGTATAGTTTTGTTTTTGCGCAATTCCAGACGGAAAACCGTTACAGACTTTTCCCGGAATTGCTTCAATGGCTTGGCCTGAGGGCCAGGAAGGAAAAAATCATGGCGAAAGCGGAAAACGCCGAACTCGTCTTCGTGCCGCTGGGCGGCGTCGGCGAGATCGGTATGAACTTCGCTCTCTACGGCTATGGTCCGCCGAGCGCGCGCGAATGGATCGTCATCGACGTCGGCGTCACCTTTCCCGACGCGGCGCATCCGGGCGTCGACCTGATCCTGCCCGACACGCGCTTCATCGAAGAGAACATCGCCAATTTGCGCGGTATCGTGATCACCCACGCGCATGAGGACCACTATGGCGCGCTGCTGGATATCTGGCCGAGGCTCAAGGCGCCGGTGTGGATGACGCCGTTCAGCGCCGGGCTGCTGGAAGCCAAGCGCCAGGGCGAGCAGGGCGCGCCGAAGATCCCGCTGACCATCTACCGCGCGGGCGAAAAATTCACCGTCGGTCCGTTCGAAATCGAGGCGATCCCGGTCGCGCATTCGATTCCCGAACCGATGTCGCTGGCCATCACCTCGCCGGCAGGCACCGTCATCCACACCGGCGACTGGAAGATCGACCCGGCGCCGACGATCGGACCCAAGACCGACGAAGCACGGTTCCGCGCCTATGGCGACAAGGGCGTTCTGGCGCTGGTCTGCGATTCGACCAATGCTATGCGCGAAGGCGAATCGCCATCGGAAGTCGCGGTCGGCGAGGGGCTGAAAGGGGTTATCCAGGCCGCCAAGGGCCGCGTCGCCGTTACCACCTTCTCGTCCAATGTCGGCCGTATCGTTTCCATCGCCAAGGCGGCGCGCGATGCCGGCCGTCAGTGCCTGGTGCTCGGCCGTTCGCTGAAGCGCGTCATCGATGTCGCCGGCGAACTCGGCTACATGGACGGTCTGCCGGAGTTCATAGCCGAGGAGGATTTCGGCTTCATTCCGCGCGAAAACCTGGTCGTCATCTGCACCGGCAGCCAGGGCGAGCCGCTGGCGGCGTTGGCCAAGCTGTCGCGCGACGAGATGAAGTCGGTGTCGCTGACGGCCGGCGACACGGTGGTGTTTTCCTCGCGCACCATTCCCGGCAACGAGAAGGCGATCCTCGAAATCAAGAACCGCCTCGTCGATCTCGGCATCAAGATCATCGAGGACGGCGATGCGCTGGTGCATGTCTCCGGCCACCCGCGGCGCAGCGAATTGCGCAAGATGTATGAATGGGTACGGCCGCAGATCGGCGTTCCAGTGCATGGCGAAGCCGCGCATCTGGTGGCGCAGGGCTCGCTGATGTCGACGTCGGGCATCGGCCAGGTGGCGCAGGTGCGCGACGGCGACATGCTGCGGCTCGCTCCCGGCCCTGCCACGATCATCGACCAGGTGCCGTTCGGCCGCATCTACAAGGACGGCAGGCTGATCGGCACCGACCAGGCGATGGGCATTCGCGATCGTCGCAAACTGTCGTTTGCCGGCCATGTCGCGGTCAATGTGGTGCTGGACGAGAAGTATGAACTGGCCGGCGATCCCGATCTGGTCGCAATCGGCGTCGCCGAGGCCGATGCCAGGGGCGAGACGCTGGAGGACCTGATGATCGATGCGGCAATCGGCGCGGTGGACTCCATCCCCCGTCAGCGCCGAAAAGACCTCGACCTGGTGCAGGAGGCGGTACGCCGTGCCGTACGCGGCGCCGCCAACGAAGCCTGGGGCAAGAAACCGCTGGTGACTGTATTCGTCACGCGGTGACGAATAGGGGAATAAGGCAGTAGGGGAGTAGGGGAGAATGAGCCGTTGCTTTTCTTCTGTCTTGTTTCCCTACTCCCCTACTCCCCTAAAGCGGAGCGCTCTATGCTTGGACGCCTGAACCATGTCGCGCTTGCGGTGCCGGATCTGGCTGCGGCTGTCGCTTGCTATCGCGACACGCTAGGCGCCGAAGTGAGCGAACCACAGGCGCTGCCCGGGCATGGCGTCACCGTGGTGTTCGTCAATGTCGGCAACACCAAGATCGAGTTGCTGGAGCCGCTCGGCGAGGGCTCGCTGATCGCGGCTTTCCTCGAGAAGAACCCGTCGGGCGGCATGCACCATCTCTGCTATGAGGTCGACGATATCCTTACCGCGCGGGACCGGCTCCAGGCAGCCGGCGCCCGGGTTCTGGGCGACGGCAAGCCGAAGACCGGCGCGCATGGCAAACCTGTGCTGTTCCTGCATCCGAAGGATTTCTTCGGCACGCTGATCGAACTGGAGCAATCATGAGCTGGGTTTCGTTCACCGCACTGTTTTTCGCGACCTGGTGGGTGGTGCTGTTTGCCGTTCTGCCGTTCAGCGTCAGGACGCAGGATGACGATCGTGACGTGACGCTGGGCACGGTGCCTAGCGCGCCGCGCGGACCACATATGCTGCGTGCGGTGATCCGCACCACCGTCGCCACGGCGGTGCTCATGGGCATTTTCTACGGCCTGACGCACGGGCTGGGATATAGCCTCAACGACATCCCGCACATCGTGCCGGAATTCGGCCAGGCCACGGCAAAATAGCAGCATTCAAACCGGGCTCTTGCGCTTCGGGCGAGGTCACGCCGCCATTCGGCGCCGGCTCATCTGTTCAGGCTTCAAAAATCATGACGCGGGGTAAGGTGGTTTGGCAACGCATTGCGCTAAGCAGGTGATTGCACAAAAAAAATGCAAGGCACAAGGCCTTGCAATTTAAACGCGTCCGATCTGTTTCCGGTTTCCGGCGGCAGCGAGTAACCGCGCCTAGATCGCATCCTCCCAAGACTTTGACCGCGTAGGAGAACAGATTTTTCTCTGCTCTCTCGGTTATCGGGGCACATTAGCCCAACGGAAATGAAAATGTCACGAAGAATTTTGCCTTGAAACGGGCATTCTCGTGCTGCACTGCACAATAGTACGGCAGACTTTGCTTGGGAAACCACCAGCCGGGCGTTTTATGCAACCGTGGCTCCTTCGATCGTCCAGCATTCGCGGCGCGCGCGAGGGGTGCTCAAAACGTTTTCATTCCGCGCGCCACGCCGTTCGAACGCTGAATTTCCGATTTCCGGGTCGATGCGTCCGGGTTCCCATTGCGCCATGAAATGGCTATGAAGCCGGGGCAAGCAAGCCTGCGTCGCACCGATTCTGGCGCGGCCTCCTCATTCACGGACCAGTCCATGCGTTTGTCGCGCTATTTCCTGCCCATCCTCAAAGAGAATCCGCGCGAGGCGGAGATCGTCTCGCATCGGCTGATGTTGCGCGCCGGCATGATCCGCCAGCAGGGGCAGGGCAGTTTTTCCTGGCTGCCGCTGGGTAAACGGGTCCTGGACAAGGTCTGCCAGATCATCCGCGAGGAACAGAACCGCGCCGGCGCGCTGGAAATCCTGATGCCGACCATCCAGTCGGCCGACCTTTGGCGCGAAAGCGGCCGCTATAACGACTACGGCAAGGAGATGTTGCGCATCAAGGACCGCCAGGACCGCGACATGCTTTACGGCCCGACCAACGAGGAAATGGTCACCGAGATCTTCCGCGCCTATGTAAAGTCCTACAAGGACTTGCCGCTCAACCTCTACCACATCCAGTGGAAGTTCCGCGACGAGGTGCGGCCGCGCTTCGGCGTCATGCGCAGCCGGGAATTCCTGATGAAGGATGCCTACTCCTTCGATCTCGACTTCGAAGGCGCGAGAGCCGCCTACAACAGGATGTTCGTGTCCTATCTCCGGACCTTCACCCGCATGGGCCTACAGGCGATCCCGATGCGGGCCGACACCGGTCCGATCGGCGGCGATCTCAGCCATGAATTCATCATCCTGGCCGACACCGGCGAGAGCCAGGTGTTCTGCCATCGCGATTATCTGTCGCTCGGCGTGCCCGGAGCCAACACCGATTTCTCCAACGACGCCGAGATATCAGGCATCGTCAAGACCTGGACGACGCCCTACGCCGCGACCGACGAAATGCATGACGAAGCGGCCTGGGCTGTGGTTCCCGACAGCGACAAGGTTTCGGCGCGCGGCATCGAAGTCGGCCATATCTTCCATTTCGGCGAGAAATACTCCAAGCCGATGGGCGCCAAGGTGACCGGGCCCGACGGCAAGGATCATTTCGCTTCCGGCGGTTCCTATGGCATCGGCCCGTCGCGGCTGGTTGCGGCGATCATCGAAGCCAGCCATGACGAGAACGGCATCATCTGGCCGGAAGCGGTGGCGCCGTTCGACATCGGCCTGATCAACATGAAAGCCGGCGATGCCGATTGCGACCGCGTCTGCGATGAACTCAACGCAGCTTTCACCGCCGCCGGCAAGGATGTGCTCTATGACGACACCGACCAGCGGCCGGGCGGCAAGTTCGCCACCGCCGACCTGATCGGCTTGCCCTGGCAGGTGATCGTCGGACCGCGCGGCGTGGCCGCCGGCGAGGTCGAGATCAAGAACCGCAAGACCGGCGAGCGCGTGACGCTGCCGATCGCCGATGCTAAAAAACGCTTCGGTGCCGCCGCATGAGCGAGGCGGCGGCAGCGAGACCGGCAGGCGCCGGACCGTTTTCCATCTTCGAACGCACGGTGGCGTGGCGCTATCTGCGCTCGCGACGCAAGGAGACGGTGATCTCGGTCATCGCCTCGATCTCCTTCCTCGGCATCATGCTGGGGGTGGCGACGCTGATCGTGGTGATGGCCGTCATGAACGGGTTCAGGGCCGAGCTGCTCACCCGCATTCTCGGCGTAAACGGCCATCTGATCGTGCAGCCGCTGGATTCGCCGCTTGAGGATTATGCGCAGGTCGCCGGCCGCATCAACGGCGTGGCCGGCGTCAAATACGCCATTCCGCTGATCGACGGCCAAGTGCTGGCGCAAGGCAATGTCGGCGGCGGCTCCGGCGCGCTGGTGCGCGGTATCAGGGGCGAGGACCTGGGCAAGATCGCCATCGTCGCCAGCAACATCAAGCAGGGCTCGATCGCCGATTTCGACACGGGCGAGGGCGTCGCCATCGGCAAGCGCATGGCGGAGAATCTCGGCCTGGCGCTCGGCGACACGATCACGCTCATCTCGCCGGACGGCGACGTGACGCCGCTCGGCACGACGCCGCGCATGAAGGGCTACAAGATCGCGGCGATCTTCGAAGTCGGCATGTCGGAATATGACGCCTCCATCGTCTACATGCCGTTCTCGGAAGCGCAGCTTTATTTCAACATGGACGGACGGGCGCAGACGATCGAGATCTATGTCGACAATCCCGATGATGTCGACGCGCTGAAGCCGAAGGTGGAAGAAGCGGCGCAGCGACCCATCGACCTCGTCGACTGGCGGCAACGCAACGAGACCTTCTTTTCCGCCCTGCAGGTGGAGCGCAACGTCATGTTCATGATCCTGACGCTGATCGTGCTGGTGGCGGCGCTCAACATCATCTCCGGGTTGGTCATGCTGGTGAAGGATAAGGGGCACGACATCGCCATCCTGCGCACCATGGGCGCCTCGCGCGGCGCCATCCTGCGCATATTCCTGATGACGGGCGCGGCGATCGGCGTCACCGGCACCATCGCCGGCGTGCTGCTCGGCGTGGTCATCTGCCTCAACATCGAATCGATCCGCGAGTTCTTCTCCTGGATGACCGGCAAGGTGCTGTTCAATCCGGAGCTCTATTTCCTCAGCCAGTTGCCGGCGAAGATGGATCCGCGCGAGACGACCTATGTCGTCATCATGGCGCTCGCCCTGTCGTTCCTGGCGACATTGTTTCCGGCATGGCGCGCGGCCCGCCTCGATCCGGTCGAAGCGCTGAGGTACGAATGATGGCGCAGGCCATTATCGAGTTGAAGAGCGTCGAGCGGCACTATGTCCAGGGACCGCGCAAGCTCACCATTCTGAACGGCGCGGACTTCTCGCTGAAGCGCGGCGAGATGGTGGCACTGGTGGCGCCGTCCGGCACCGGCAAATCGACGCTGCTGCATACGGCAGGGCTCCTGGAGCGGCCCGATGCCGGCGACGTGATTCTCTCCGGCCGGGCCTGCGGCCGGCTATCCGACGACGAGCGCACCTCGATCCGCCGCAACGATGTCGGCTTCGTCTACCAGTTCCACCATCTGCTGCCGGAGTTTTCGGCGCTGGAAAACATCATGATGCCGCAGCTCATCAAAGGTCTGCCGCGCAAGGAGGCGGCCGAGCGCGCGGCGCAGCTGCTCGACTATATGCAGATCGGCAAGCGCGCATCGCACCGGCCGTCCGAACTGTCGGGCGGCGAGCAGCAGCGCGTGGCAATCGCACGCGCGGTCGCCAATGCGCCGCTGGTGCTGCTGGCGGACGAGCCCACCGGGAATCTCGACCCGGTCACTGCCTCCTATGTGTTCGAGGCGCTGGAGGCATTGGTGCGGCAATCCGGCCTCGCGGCGCTGATCGCCACCCACAATCACCAGCTGGCAGCGCGCATGGACCGGCGCGTCACCCTGGCCGAGGGCAAGGTAGTGCCGCTGTAGAACGTTGATGTCCGCTGCGAGATTGGGTCCAACCTTAACAACGTCCAGCGAGATTTCCGCGGGTTTAGTTTGCCGTCGGGGATACTGGTCCCTCCGGGGATCAGAACCGCCAATGAGCCTTCAGTGCGATCAGGGTGGAAGAGATCGCGATTATCACCAGGATGAGCAGCCAGGTTACAAAGCTGCGCGAGAGGCGCCACCGGCGGCCTTGCCTCATGCGCTTTCGCCAGCGATCAGCTTGATTGGCGCCTTGGTGTTGCCTCACGTCCATCACTCGGCAGTCTTAGCTTACCCACTATTGTCTCGACTGACGTTGAGTGCAAGCAGGCGCTCATCCCATACGCTAACTGACGATAGCGTTGCCGACATCTTCCTCACCTGTTGATAGGACGCGCCGTCAACCTTTTCTTAACCCTGCCGGTTTGATCGCTCGAAAATTCCGGCAGCGGACGGATTCCGCTCGTTGACTTTGAAACAAAATTAGAACAAATTGCGAACATATCAACAACAGGAGAGAGTTATGACCGATCTGGTTCAGGATGTCATCTCGCTGGTTTGCATGAGCACCTTTCTCATTTCCATGGCGATCTGGATCGGAGCCATGTGAGATGGCGGTGTCTGCCGTCGCTGTTCCGGCGGACGAAAGTCCGCCTTGCCGTTAAGCCTTTCTTGCCGCCATGGCGCTAGGGTATCGCTCCTGAAAGCAGGAGCGCCGCGTGTCGCCCATCGTCACCGCCTTCCTCGTGGCCAGCAATCTCGGGCTGATCTTTCTCCTGATGAGCGTGCCGCTTGGTTTGCGCACCATCAGGCTCAGCCGCACGGTCGCGGCCGACCGGCAGCGCCTGTGGCAGGCGCTGTGGCCGCTCGGGAGCAATGCCGGCTGGTCCGGCGAAATCCTCTCGGCGGAGATGCTGGGCGAGGGAGTGGTCCGTACCAGAATGTCCTGGGAGGGCCGGGACGGCCTGCCGATCGAACGCAAGGCCCTGTTCGAGAATGTCGTGCACGGCAGGTGCTTTTCGATGCGCGTCATCGAAGACACGGCGCTCGATCCGTCTTTCTGGGCGCATTATCGGGAAACCGCGCAGTTGGTCTCGATTGGCGAGGCCACCCGGGTGACGCTCACCCAGACCGACCGTTACCGCGGCGCGGCCTTCCTGGCGTTCCGCTATTTCGCCATGCGCCGCGAACTCGCCAAGCTGGATGGCTGGGCCAGGACAGGGCGGTATCGCAAGGGCGGCTGGTTCGAACATCCGCTGAGCCAGCTTGGCTTCGCCGCTCTCTCGGCGTTCATCCTGTGGCCGTTCTTCGGGCTTCACCGCGGCGGGCTTGCTCTGGCCGCGATCCTGACTTCCGTTGTCGCCCTGCACGAGCTCGGCCACATGGCGGCATTCCGCCTGATGGGCCATCGCAGGGCGCGCATGATCTTCATCCCGCTGCTCGGCGGCGTCGCCATTGGCGGCCGGCCCTATGACAGCCGTTTCGAAGTTGCGTTCGTGGCGCTGATGGGCGCCGGGTTCTCTGCTTTCCTGGTGCCGTTGGCAATGGTGGGCAGTACGTTTGCAAGCGCGGAAGGGCACTGGCTCACCGCGACGTTGCTGGCGACACTGGCGGGCTGTGCTGCGCTCTTCAACATCGCCAATCTGGTGCCGGTGTGGAAATTCGACGGCGGCCAGGTGCTGCGCCAGATCTGCCCGGGGCCGGTCGCGCTGGCGCTGGCCTCCTTCTTCCTGCTCTCGGCGTTCCTGGCGCTTGGCTGGCGGGCCGGCTTTTCCATTGGCTTTCTGCTCGCGGCCGGCGCGGTCTTTGCAATCCTAAGCCTTCTGACCGCGGGCAGCGGGGTGAAGCCGCGCCACGAACTGAAGCCGATCCGCACGGCCGACCGTTTCGTCATCGCCGGCGCGCTGCTGGCGGTGTTCCTCATCCACGGTTATGGAGTGCTCTGGGCGTCGGCACGGCTGATCTGAGCTGTCCGGGAAGCGTTCAGCCGGCCTCGCGGGCTGTTTCCACGGGCAAGGCCGTGGCTGGGCCGAAGACATCCTCGAACGCTGATTTCAGCGCCAGGTCGAGATCGGCCATCGTCACCGGCAGCCCGAGATCGACGAGGCTGGTGACGCCGTGGTCCTGCACGCCGCACGGCACGATACCGCTGAAATGGCCGAGGTCCGGCTCGACATTGATGGCGATGCCGTGAAAACTCACCCAGCGCCTGAGCCGAATACCTATTGCCGCGATCTTGTCCTCGGCGGCAGAGCCGTCCGGCAGGGCAGGGCGATCGGGCCGTACCACCCAGACGCCGACGCGATCCTCACGGCGCTCGCCATTGACGTTGAAGGCGGCGAGCGTGCCGATGATCCATTGTTCGAGGGAGGCGACGAAGGCGCGCACATCCTCCCGGCGGCGTTTCAGGTCGAGCATGACGTAGGCGACGCGCTGGCCCGGCCCATGATAGGTGTATTCGCCGCCGCGGCCGGCCGAAAACACCGGGAACCGGTTGGCGTCGATCAGGTCCTCGCTGCGCGCACTCGTGCCGGCGGTATAGAGCGGCGGATGCTCGACCAGCCAGACCATCTCGCCGGCGGCCCCGCTGCGGATCGCTTCGGCGCGCGCCTCCATGAAAGCGAGCGCGTCTGGATAGGCGGTGAGGCCGGGCTCGATCGCCCATTCGACGGGCGCCGAACCGGGCAAAGGCAGGAACGACGTGGCGATCTGGCTGCGTTCTGGCATGGGGTGTCTCTTGTTGTACTCCATATGGCGATATCGGGCCGAAACGTCCAGTTCGCGGTGCATTTTGGCGCTTTGATCCGTTATGGCAATTCCCCGCGATTAAATGCTCGGGGCGCACTTGTTTCGCCGGAAACGATTTGCTACACGCCGCGAGCCGGTCGGTTCCGGCTCCTACCACGTGCGGTCGTGGCGGAATTGGTAGACGCGCAGCGTTGAGGTCGCTGTGGGGCAACCCGTGGAAGTTCGAGTCTTCTCGACCGCACCATTCTCTCTCCCCAGAATCTGATTTGTAGCGGCACCTCCAGCCCTACGGACACCGCGCATTTCGTTTGATATTCCCGCGCGTTACGCCAGTTTCTTTTTGAGCGTCGGATTTTCCCGAAACCAGTTTCCACTTTCGGGTCCGATGTTCTAGACCTGAGATGCACCTTTTCCAGGATTGCAATGGCGGGAGGCGCTGGTGGAAGGCCAGGACGAACGGACGACCGGCGCTGGGGTCGCTGACGAACACCGCGCCGACATCTACGGTGAGGACGGCGCTGTCCTTTCGTCCTTTCTCGCCCAGATCGGCGCGGCGATCGCCGACCGCGATACGCTCACGCTCAAGCGTGAGGTCGACGACCTGCACCAGTCGGAAATGGGCGACCTGATCGAGGCGCTGCATCCCGACCAGCGGCGCGCCCTTGTCGAGCTTTTGGGGGCCGACTTCGATTTTTCCGCCCTGACCGAGGTCGACGAGGCGATCCGCATGGACATCGTCGACAATCTGCCCAACGCGCAGATTGCCCAGGCGGTGCAGGAACTCGATTCCGACGACGCGGTCTACATCCTCGAGGATCTCGAACCGGAGGACCAGGACGAGATCCTGTCGCAGCTGCCGTTTACCGAGCGCATCAGGCTACGTCGCTCGCTCGACTACCCCGAGGAGACCGCCGGGCGGCGCATGCAGACGGAGTTCGTCGCGGTGCCGCCGTTCTGGACGGTCGGCCAGACCATCGACTACATGCGCGAGGACAAGAACCTTCCCGACCGCTTCAGCCAGATCTTCGTCATCGACCCGAGCTTCAAGCTGCTTGGCGCCATAGACCTCGACCAGATCCTGCGCACCAAGCGCTCGGTCAAGGTCGAGGAGGTCATGCATGAGACGCGGCACGCCATTCCGGCCACGATGGACCAGGAAGAGGCAGCGCGGGAGTTCGAGCAATATGACCTTCTGTCGGCCGCCGTCGTCGACGAGAACGAGCGGTTGGTCGGCGTGCTGACCATCGACGACGTCGTCGACGTCATCCAGCAGGAAGCCGAGGAAGATCTCCTGCGCATGGGCGGCGTCGGCGACGAAGAGCTTTCCGACAGCATCTTTTCGACCTCGCGTTCGCGTGTTCCATGGCTGCTTGTCAATCTCCTGACCGCCTTCCTCGCGGCATCGGTGATCGGTCTGTTCGACCACACGATCGAGCGCATCGTGGCGCTCGCCGTGCTGATGCCGATCGTGGCCGGGATGGGCGGCAATGCCGGTTCGCAGACCATGACCGTCACCGTGCGGGCGCTGGCGACAAGGGATCTCGACATCTACAATGCCGGCCGCATCATTCGCCGCGAGATAGGCGTGGGCTTCATCAACGGCATCGTTTTCGCCATATTGATCGGCATCGTAGCCGCCGTCTGGTTCCGCGATGCCAATCTGGGCGGCATCATCGCCGCGGCCATGATCATCAACATGTTCGTTGCGGCCCTTGCCGGCATCCTGATCCCGCTGCTGCTCGACCGCTTCAAGGTCGATCCCGCGGTCGCTTCGGCGGTCTTTGTCACCACGGTCACCGACGTCGTTGGTTTCTTCGCTTTTCTGGGCCTTGCCACGTGGTGGTTCGGCGTCCATTGATCCGGCTCAATTGACTTTTACGTAAATGCCGTGCGAGGCTCGGCGACAGGCAGACTGCGGCCGATTCCGGCAGGTCTGCCGCGGACGGAGAGCAGCAGTCGCCAATCTCCGGCTATGGGGCGAGAATGCGGGAATATTATTCGATCACCGAGCTGACGCGCGAATTCGACGTGTCGACGCGGACGCTGCGGTTCTACGAGGACGAGGGACTGGTGCAGCCGGTGCGGCGGGGCCGCACGCGGCTGTTTCGTCCATCCGACCGACACCTGATCCGGCAGATCATGCGCGGAAAACGGCTCGGCTTCTCGATCAACGAGATCCGCGAAATCATCCAGATGTACAAGGAACCGCCCGGCGAGGTCGGCCAGCTCAAGCTGATGATCAAGCGCATCGAGGAAAAGCGCGAGGATCTGAGGCAAAAGCGCCGCGACCTCGAGGAGACATTGGCCGAACTCGACCAGGCCGAGGAATCCTGCGTTGAGCGGCTGGTCGAGCTCGGGGTTAATACGTAGCGGCCTTCCAGGCAGGACAATCGCTTTAGAGTCGGCGCCGCCCCTCATCGCCCTGCCGGGCACTTCTCCCCGTATAGTGACGGGGAGAAGGGGGCTGACCGTGATCTCGGTCTCTTTCCTGCAACGCTGGTGGCTGGCGAAACCGCTGATGACAGCGCCCCTCTCCCCGTCACTATACGGGGAGAGGATGCCGGCAGGCAGGTGAGGGGCGGCGCCGACATCGACAAATTGTTGGTCTCCGCCACAAATCGGAAACCGTTATCTTCCCGATATGGCTCTGGCAGCCGGCGTTCAGATGCTCAAATCCAGCGCCGCACTCTTTTGGCATAGTCGCGGTATTTCTTGCCGAACTTTGCCGCCAGCATCTTTTCTTCCTTTTCCACCGCGACCTTCTGCGTGACGAAGGCAGCGATGAACGCCAGCGGCAGGAACCAGACGATCCCGGAGATGAAGGCGACGCCAATCAACAGCAGCGTGTTGGCGAGGTACATCGGATTGCGGGTGACGCCGAAAGGACCCGTGGTGACGAGATGGTCCGGCACGGCGTTGGGGTTGAGCGTGGTCTTGGCCCGCGTCATGGTGCGGATGGCGGTGAACCAGAGTGCGGCGACGCCGAACAGCGCCACCCAGCCGGCCGCGTAGAGGAGGTCGCCCAGGAGGTCGCCGATCCAGGGCAGGGGAAAGAGCAGGCCGAGCGCGATACTGATGGCGATGGCGGCGATGTAGATCAGCGGCGGCCACGGTATCAGCCCAGGTTTGGGCGGGGTCTCGGTCATTCGACACCTTCCTCCGTCATCTTGCTGTCGGTCTGGGCCGTGCAGGTGCCGGCGAGATCCGCCAGATGCGCTCTCCATTCGGCGGTCTGGTCGTTCTTGTAGAGCCGATCAAGCGTTGCCTCGCCCTCCAGCGTGTCCAGCATGCACCCACAATAGCTCGAACAGAACTTGCTGTCGCGCTGCTGCTCGCACGAGATCTGGCAGGTCTTGAGAAAGTTCACCTGCGGGGTTTCGACCTTGGCCGGCATTACTTGCGAGAACAACCAGACACTGCCGATCAGCAGCGGCTGGTGAATCAGGTAGAAGGCCAGGCTGTGCCGGCCGATGAAGCCCAGCGGGTTGGACCAGCGCCCGGGTGCCACATCTGCCAGGCGCGCCAAGGCGCCGAAGCCGGAGGCAAGCTTGGTCGCTCCGAGGCCCACAAGCACCGCACCGAACCACGGGAACAGCGGGACATAATCGTTGGAGTGTGGGTTGACCGCGGAAAGGCCGACCCACCACAGCCAGGGGTGATCGAACGATTCCAGCCGAAAATAGAAGGGAATGGCGATGACCGCCGCGGCGATCGGCAGTGTGAGCAGCGCCGGCAGGCGCAGGAATGCCAGCCCGAGCAGGCTCGCCAGCGCGATCTGGTGCAGGATGCCGAAGAAGATCCACCCGTCCGGCGTGGCGATACGGGTGGCGACCGAAATGGCGATCGCCGCTCCGGCGACCATGGCGAAGCGTCTCCAGAAGCCGTTCCAGCGGATCTCTTTGCCATGGGCGAGATACAGGCTGACGCCGACCAGGAACAGGAAGGTCGAGGCGATGCAGCGAGCATAGAACTTCCACCAGCCGAAGGCGGTCAGGCCGGGATCGGTGTAGCCGAAGAATTCCAGGTCCCAGGTGAAATGGTAGCTCGCCATGGCGATCAGCGCGATGCCGCGCAGCATGTCGATGGCGACGATGCGCTTGGTCTTCGGCAACTCCGCGGCGGGCATGGTCGGCGTCTGGATGCTCATGGTCTCGCGATCTGATTCAGCCCCGCACGAGGACTATCACGGTTACGCCGGACAAAAGAAGGCCGTGAGCTTCGATACGGACGATCAGCCGGCGCTGCATCAGGCACCCCTTTAGGCCAGCACCGGAAAGCCTTTGACCGGCTTCGTTTTAACCGGGGCACGTCGGTTTCCTGTTACCGGTCGCGAAATGATGGCCGCAGATTTGGCTGGTGATTCTGCTTTGGGGAAGCAATGTCCACGCATGTGCGCCATCCGATCTGGCTACCGGCCCTCAAGGCCGCGGATGCCCGCACCTTCGCCTCGCTCTACGCGGTCGAATCCTTCGCTCGCGCCACGGTGTCGAGCGTCATCCCGATCCAGGCCTACGAGATCCTCCACAACGAGCAGATCGTCTCGATCCTCTACACCATCGTGGCGATGCTCGGCCTGTCCGTGACCCTGTTCATGCCGATGCTGATCCAGCGCTTCGCGCGGCGCTGGGTCTACACGGCGGGCGCCTGCCTGCTGGCGATCGGCTCGCTGTTCTTCGTCACGCATACGCTCGCAGGGCAATTGGCCGGCATGCTGTGCCGTGTCATGGGCGCCAGTGCGCTGTCGATCACGCTCAACCTCTACATCATGGACCACATCCGCAAGACCGATTTCATGCAGGCCGAATCGCTGCGCATGGCGTGGTCGATGTTTGCCTGGACGGGTGGGCCGACGCTCGGCATCTTTCTCTACACGCGCTTCGGCATCTATGCCGCGCATGGCGCGGTCGCCGTATTCGCCTTGGCCCTGCTGGCGTTGTTCTGGACCTACCGGCTCGGCGACAATCCCTCGATCCGGCCGGGCAAGACGCGCCCGGTCAACCCGCTGGCCAATATCGGCCGCTTCGTCGCGCAGCCGAGGCTGAGGCTGGCCTGGCTGATCGCCTTCGGCCGCTCCTGCTTCTGGACGACTTTTTTCGTCTATGGCCCGCTGTTCATGGTCATCACCGGTGAGGGCGAACTTGCCGGCGGCATTCTGGTTTCGGCAGGCAACGCGCTTTTGTTCATGGCGATTTTCTGGGGCAAGGCCGGCAAGCGCTTCGGCGGCCGCAGGACCATGACTTTTGCCTATTTCGCCATGTCGGTGGTGCTGCTGGCGGCGGGTGCCGTCGGCGAAAGCGCGCCGCTCGTCACCGGCGCCTTCCTGCTGTGCGGCGCCTTCTTCACCATCGCGCTCGACGCGCTGGGCTCGACCGCCTTCATGCGCTCGGTCCGCTCTTATGAGCGGGCGCAGATGGCTGCGGTCTACCGCACTTATCTCGACTTTTCCGAACTGACGCCGCCGCTGGTCTACTCGGTGGTGCTGGCCTTTTTCGGACTGGGCTCGGTTTTCGTCACGCTCGGCCTGCTTGCGGCGGTCTGCGGTTATGTCACCTGGCGGTATCTGCCGAAGTCGCTGTGAAGCTTACGGCACAAGCGCAGCATGTCGTTCGCGTACCCAATCGTGGAAGCGGTGGAGGTCGTACTCCTCCGGCATCAGCACGCCGGCCTTATGGCGCATGGAGCGCAGCCCTTTCTGGTTGACCTCGCAGATCGCGGCATCCTCCTCCAGCACCTGGGTGCCGAATCCGACGATGTTGTCGATGTCGGTGGCGGCGAGCGCGTCGGGCGCGAACAGCCATTCGGCGGTCAATTCGGTCTGCTCGGGGCCAAGCGGCACCAGCCGTACGGACCTGACATAGTCGACGTGGCCGACGATGAACATCGAGGGCAGGCTGGTGGCGTAGGTCTGGCCGGCGGCGCGCTCGGCCGGCGTCAGGCCCGAAAAGACCGGCCCATGCGCCCGGCCGTCACGTGACCATGTTTCGGCACCCGCCCGCAGCCCGCCGGAAAATTCCGGCGCGTCATTGTCGGCATGGCGGGTCCATTCGGGGTCGTCATGCCGGCCCATCAGGCCGCGGCCGTAGATCGGCACCAGCCGCGACAGGTCCTTGTGGACGCCGGGGCAATGCAGGCATTCGTTGAAGTTTTCCCAGAAGATCTTCCAGTTGCAGTTCATCACCTTGCGCAGCACATGGCCCGATACCAGCGATTCCAGCGGCCAGTTGCCGAGATCGCCGGAGGCCGGGTCGAAGGATGAGTGCGCCGAGCCGGCGGCATCTTCCGCGAGATTGACGAAGACGAAGCCGCGCCAGACCGACAGCGCGACGCGATAGAGCGGATGGTCCGCCTTGTCGAAACCTTCGGGCAGCGTTTTCGATGGCACGCGCACGAGCTCGCCGCGCAGCGAATAGGACCATGCGTGGTAGGGGCAGGTGATCAGCCGCGCCTTCAGCCGCCCCTCGCGTTCCTGGCAAAGCTGCGATCCGCGATGCCGGCAGGTGTTGTGGAAGGCGCGCAGTTCGCCGGTATCGTCACGCAGCACGACGATCTCCTGGCTGCCGACACGGAAGGTGCGGAAAGCCAGCGGTTGGGCGAGATCAGCTTCACGGCAGACGAGCAGCCAGTTCCTGTACCAGATGGCGTCGAGGTCGCGCTGGTAGGCCGCCGCATCCCAATAGGCCGAGGACGGCAATGTCGGCTCGGCCCGGGTGAGGCCGTTATAGGGGGCGTGCTGGCTCTGGACGGGCTGCATGGCTGGCCTCCTGTGAGGATGGCAGCCGACACCCGGCCACGGAAATTGTCAATTGCAGCGGAGCAAGCGGCCGGACGGCGCTAAAGCGCTTGTCGCCGTCGGAATTTGGTTTGCCGGATGCGGCGATTTTCCCTATAGTCACCTTCGTCGTCGGTTCCGATTGGAGCCAAGAGGGAATGCGGTGCGGGCAGATTTGTTGCCCAATGCCGTGGCTGCCCCCGCAACTGTGTGCGGTAGTCCTCTCCATATGCCACTGAAGATTTTCTTCGGGAAGGTGGGGAAGGGCGCTGATCCGCGAGCCAGGAGACCTGCCGGCGACAGGAAACTGACTTCGATGCCCTCGGGTGGAGGGTGAAAGGACAAGACATGAATACCGCTTCCGTCTCCCTCGGCGCCTCCATCTCCTCGCAGTCGCGCCTCCTGCAGCTCGCGCTCGCGGCGCTGCTCGGCGTTTTCGTCGTAGGCTTTGTCGGTTTCTCGCATATCGACGCGGTCCACAATGCCGCGCACGACTATCGCCACTCGATGGCGTTTCCCTGCCACTGATAGGGATTTGACATCATGAACCTGTTTCGCAACGTCGTGTTCATCGCGGCGATCGCAGGGCTCGTGGCCGGTGTCGTTCTCGCCTGCATGCAGGCCTATGCCACCGTGCCGTTGATCCTGAAGGCGGAAGTCTACGAACAGGCCGGCGGCGGCCACCACCACGACCATACCGCACCGGCCCCGACCGACAACAACGCCATGAACTCTGCCGCCCCGGCGGGCAATGCCATGAGCTCCGCCGCGCCGGCAGCCGCTGAAGCTGTTCCGGCTGAAGAGGAAGGCTGGGCGCCGGCCGACGGCTTCGAGCGCTTCGCCTTCAGCGTGCTTGCCAACATCGTCACCGGCATCGGCTTCGCGCTGGTCCTGGTCGCGGTTTCGGAATTCGCCGGCGGCATCGGCAACTGGCGCCAGGGCGTGTTCTGGGGACTGGCCGGCTTTGCCGTGTTCACGCTGGCGCCGGGCCTCGGCCTGCCGCCGGAACTGCCGGCCATGCCTGCCGCCGAGCTTCTGCCACGCCAGATCTGGTGGACGGCGACGGTGGCGGCGACGGCGATCGGCCTTGCCCTGATCGCCTTCCGCAAATCACTGCCGCTGGCGATTCTGGGCGTGGTGTTGATCGTCGCGCCGCATATTGTCGGCGCGCCGCAGCCGGACAGTTTCGAGACGCCGATCCCGGAAGGCCTGCACCATCAGTTCGTGGTGGCGGTGACAGTGACGAACCTGGTGTTCTGGCTCGTGCTGGGCGCTGTCGTCGGCGTGGTGCGTGGACGCTTCACCGGCAGCGCGACGAGCCTGCGCGACAGCTTTGCCTGATCGCGGAAGACTGACCTTCATCATCGGCGGTGCGCGCTCCGGCAAGAGCGCGCACGCCGAAACGCTGATGACCGCCTTGCCTTCGCCATGGGCCTACATCGCCACGGCGCAACCTTATGACGACGAGATGCGGCAGCGCATCGCGTTGCACCGGTCGCGGCGCGGCGAGGGCTGGACGACCATCGATGCACCGCTAGACCTTGTCGGTGCACTCGAGGCCCTACCGGAGGACCAGCCGGTGCTTGTCGACTGCCTGACGCTGTGGCTGACCAACCACATGCTGGCCGAACATGATGTAGAGGGCGCATGCCGGCGGCTGGCTGACATGCTGTCGCGGCCGCGCGGACCCTGGTTTGTTGTATCCAACGAGGTCGGGCAAGGCATCGTGCCGGACAATGCGCTGGCGCGCCGGTTTCGCGACGCCGCCGGCCGGCTCAACCAGCAGGTCGCGGCGATTGCCGAGACCGTGCTTTTGATGGTGGCGGGGCTGCCGCTCAAGGTGAAGTGACATGACCGACATCGACGAAAAGGACGAAGAGCGCCACCGCGCCAAGATGGCCAAGCGCAAGGCGGTCCAAGACGCCGAGGTGGCGAGCAAGACGGTCGAAAAGGGGCTGCTGATCGTCAACACCGGTCCCGGCAAAGGCAAGACCACGGCTGCCTTTGGCCTGGCGTTGCGCATGCTCGGCTATGGCAAGCGCGTCGGCGTCGTCCAGTTCATCAAGGGCAAATGGCATACGGGTGAGAAGGAGGCCTTCGCCGCCTTCGGCGACCGCGTCGTGTGGCACGCGATGGGCGAGGGGTTCACCTGGGAGACACAGGATCTGAAGCGCGACATCGCGGCGGCCGAGGCCGCCTGGGCCAAGGCGCTGGAGCTGATGGCCGATCCGTCGATCAGTCTCGTCGTGCTCGACGAACTCAACATCGCGCTGCGCTACGAGTATCTCGATCTGGACAAGGTGGTTGCCGCGCTGAAAGCGCGCCGCGAGGGCCTGCATGTCGTCGTCACCGGTCGCAACGCCAAGCCGGCGCTGGTCGAGGCGGCCGACCTGGTGACCGAGATGGGGCTGACCAAGCACCATTTCGCGGCGGGCGTGAAGGCGCAGCAGGGGGTGGAGTTTTGAGAGCTGTTGTCCCCTTTTGTGGATGAGCATTCAAGTCTGGTCGCCAAACGCTTCCAGCAGGGCTCACTTCCTTTCCCTCCGGAGGGGGAAAGGTGGCGCTGCGAAGCAGCGACGGATTGGGGGAAGGCGGTTATCGAACGCGCGGTCCGCAGACAGGCAGGCGCAACCCGGCGGGTGCGAGAAACGCGACTGCCGAGCTCGTCGACCCCCACTCCGTCTCGGCTTCGCCGAGCCACCTCTCCCCCGATCGACGGGGGAGAGGAAAGGCGCGAACCTGTTGCAGCCCGGCTCCCTTCCTCCCCTTCGAGAGAGAACTCACGGGGGGGTGAGATCATGCCAGAATGACGATCGCCGAAAGCACGCCGAACAGCGCGATCAACAGGCAGTCGGCGACACGATAAAGTTTCAGCGCCCGCCTTATGTCGATGCTGTCGGCTTCGCGCCGGCCGCCTTCGCCCATGAACGCGTCGTCGACAACGACGCCGCCGTAGCTGCGCGGCCCGGCGAGCGCCAGGCCAAGTGCGCCGGCCATCGCCGCCTCCGGCCAGCCGGCATTGGGCGAGCGGTGTTTTTTCGCGTCGCGCCGCACCGCCTGCCATGCGGCTTTCGCGTCGGCGCCTTTCACCAGGAAAGCCGCCAACGTGATGAGCAACGCCGTCAGCCTCGACGCCGGCAGGTTGATCCAATCGTCGAAGCGTGCGGCTGCCCTGCCGAACGTTTCGTGGCGCGGCGTGCGATGGCCGATCATCGAATCGGCGGTGTTGGCGGCCTTGTAGGCGGCGCCGCCGGCGAGGCCGCCGACGCCCGTCCAGAAGGCGGGGGTAACGATGCCGTCGGAAAAATTCTCGGCCAGGCTCTCGATCGCCGCGCGGCAGACGCCGGCCCTGTCGAGGGTTTCGGGATCGCGGCCGACGATGCGCGAGACGGCGGCGCGGCCCATGTCGAGGCCGCCCGAGTCGAGCGCATCGGCGACGGCCTCGACATGCTCATAAAGGCTCCGCTGCGACAGGAACGATGTTGCCAGAAGGGCGGTGATGAACAGTCCCAGGGGAATGAACCAGAGCAGGATCTGCACGCACAGGCCAATTAGCGCCGGCACCAGCACGATGACCAGAAGCGCCTGGACACCACGTTGGCGACGCAGTGCGTCGGGATCAGTGGCGCGGTTGAGCCTGCGATCGAGAAAGGATATCAGCCTGCCAAACCACGTCACGGGATGGCCGATGGCGCGAAACAGCCAGTCGGGGTAGCCCAGCGCGGATTCGATGGCCAATGACAGGAAAGCGATCAGGACTGACATGAAGCTTCTTGAAGGAGCGGTGGACCATGGTGGAAGTCTCGGCCGGGCAAGGGCGCTTTTCCCCAACGCCCCCCAGCCTTTCGTCGACCTCTCGACCGGAATCAATCCGCACTCCTACCCGCTTTTCGAGCTGCCCGCCACCTCGCTGTCGCGATTGCCGGAAGCGGGGCGGGCGCGTGAGCTGACGGCGATCGCGGCCAGTAGCTATGGTGCGCCCTCGCCAGCCAATGTCGTCGCTGCGCCCGGTACGCAGATCCTGCTGCCGCGCGTGGCATCGCTGGTCGCGCCGGGCAGGGCGCTCGTGCTGGGGCCGACCTATGCCGAACATGCCCGCGCGGCGGCGATCGCGGGGCACGAGGTGACCGAAGTCAGCGATTTCGCTGATCTGGCGAATGCCGACCTTGCCGTCGTGGTCAACCCGAACAACCCGGATGGGCGCATCGTCGAGCGCGACCGGCTGCTGGCGCTGGCCGCCGGTTTGCGCGCCAAGGGCGGGCTGCTGGTCGTCGACGAGGCGTTCATGGATGTCGGCCCGCGCGAACACAGCCTTGCCGGCGATGTCGGCCAGGGCGGCATCGTCGTGCTGCGCTCTTTCGGCAAGTTTTTCGGGCTGGCCGGTTTGCGGCTTGGATTTGCACTTGCCGACGCGCCGGCGGCCCAACGGCTGGAAACGCAATTCGGACCTTGGGCCGTCGCCGGCCCGGCGCTCGAATATGGCATTCGCGCACTTGCCGATATCGGCTGGCAGGACGCGATGCGCGCGTCGCTGACGGAGGTATCGGCTCGGCTCGACGGGCTGTTCGGTCGTTTCGGCGTGCCTGCCGCGGGCGGCACCACATTGTTCCGCTATCTCAGCCTGCCGGATGCCGCCGGTTTGTTTGCAGCGCTTGGCGAACGCGGCATCCTGCTTCGCCATTTCACCGACCGCCCGCATGTCCTGCGGGCCGGCCTGCCGGGGAACGGGGAGGAGTGGCTGCGGCTTGAATCCGCCCTTGCCGAATGGGCGGCCCGGCGCGAGGATCGAGCGGAAGGTATCAAACCATGATCCATGTCTGCTCGCTGGCAAAGGTCGAGGAAACGGTGGCGAGGACCGGCGCCGAGCGGCTGCTGTCGCTGTTGGCCGCCGGCACCGATGTGCTCCGCCCGGCCTCGATCATGAGGGAAAACCATCTGCACCTGGTCATGCACGACATCGCGGCGGCGCAGGATGGCATGACCATGCCGGGCGAGGAGCATGTGCGCAATCTGCTCGATTTCGCGCGCCGCTGGGACCGCGCAAGGCCGATGGTCGTTCACTGTTATGCCGGCATCAGCCGCTCGACAGCCTCCGCCTATATCATCGCTGCCGCGCTGGCGCCGAAACGCGACGAGGCCGAGCTGGCCCGGACGTTGCGGAGGTTGTCGCCTTCGGCGACGCCCAATCCGCGGCTGATCGCGGTGGCCGACGCGCTGCTTGGTCGAGGCGGCCGCATGATCGCGGCAATCGAAGCGATCGGGCGCGGCGCCGATGCCTTTGAAGGCAACCCGTTCGAACTGAGGATCGACGGTTAGAGGCTACTTCAGCCAATCGGCGAGCTTCGCCTTGCGTACGTCCCTAAGCAGGCTGACGAAACCATCAGCCTGATGTTCCGCTGTCAGCCGACCTTTTTCAGCCGTGGCAATGCTGGCGTCGCCGACCACGCCGTTCGGGTTGAGATCGCTGGCGATCCAGGCGAAGGCGTGGGTGCCGGTGTGCCGCAGCAGCGCGAATTCCTTCTCGGCCTTGGTGACATTGGACACGAAATTGTCGGCCCTGGCCATGTCGACGAGATCCGGCCGGAAATGCAGCATCAGCGAGGTCTCGACGTCGCCGCCATGGATGCCGTGGCGGTCCTCGAGTTCGGTGTACATGCCGGCCGGGCGGCCGAAGCGTTGCCAACTGGTCTTCACCGCCAGCATCTTTTCGCGCACCCGCAATTCGCGCGTGACGATGCCCATGATCTCCTCGTTGCCGCCATGCGAGTTGACGACGACCAGCTTGCGCACGCCTGCCCGCGCAATCGACACGCCAAGCTCGGTCCAGGCGTCCGCCAGCGTCGTTGCCGGCAAAGTAAGCGTGCCCGGCGCGTGAAGATGCTCGTTCGATTTGCCCACCGCCTGGACCGGAAGGATGCGGATGTCGAGATCGTCGGGCAGGCGGGCGATCACCGTGTCGAGCATGCCGTTCATGATCGAGGTGTCGGTCGAGACAGGCAGATGCGGTCCATGCTGCTCGATCGCCGCCACCGGCAGTACGGCGATCGTCGCTTCGGGATCGATCGAGGCATATTCGGTGGTCCGATAGTCACCCCACCACACACGTCTTTTTGCTACGGTCATGTCATGCCTCTTCGATGAACGGTGAGACCTAGCGCGAGATACACGGCGTGTCGATCACCCGGCCGCGATGGCCTCGACCTCGACCTTGAATTCAGGCCGGGCAAATCCGCTGACGATCATCAGGGTCGAGGCCGGCGCGGGGTTCGAAAAAAGCCGGTCGCGAACATCCATATAGGGTCTCAGATGCGCGCGGTCGGTGACATAGGCGTTGATGCGAACGATATCGCCGAGCCCCAGCCCCGCCTCGCCGAGGATCGCGGCGATGTTCTTGAAGCAGAGCTCGGCCTGGGCGCCGGCGTCTTCGGGGATCTGGTCGTCCGCCGTGATCGCGACCTGGCCTGAACACAACACCAGCCGCTTGCCCGGGGGCACTTCGACGCCGTGACTGTAGCGGGCAAAAGGCGGCTTGATCGACTTCGGGGTGAGGAACTTGAACATGGCAATCTCCTGGATACCGCCAGCCTAAGACTGGATTCATCACAGCTTCAAGATGGCGGTGCATGTCGCCGGTGCGATTGTGGACAGGCGTTTAAAAAATAGGCACGATGCCTCCGGTGCAGCACGACCTTTCCGGCGTTCGCAGATGGCTGTGGTGCAGGCGGGCGGGTCCCGGCGCGAGACGCCGGTGGCATGTGTCTTGCTTCTTGAATCTCTGGTGTCGAGCCTGGCGCGTGGCGCGCCGGAGCAAACAAAGGGTGGTGGTGTCGATGTACGGAAAACTGAAGATGTCGGTAGCGGCGGTGGCCGTGCTTGCAGCGAGCACGCTTGGTGCCGCGGCAAATGAAAAAGTCACCTTCGGCACCAACTGGCTGGCCGAGCCGGAACATGGCGGCTACTACCAGGCCGTGGCCGACGGCACCTATGCCGCCTGCGGCCTCGACGTCACCATCATGCAGGGTGGCCCGCAGGTCAGCGGCCGGCCGATGCTCCTGGCCGGCAAGATCGATTTCTACATGGGCGGCAACCTGCTGTCGGCCTTCGACGCCGTCCAGCAAGGCATTCCGATGCGCGTGGTGGCGGCGGACTTCCAGAAGGATCCGCAGGTCATCATGTCCCATCCCGGCGAGGGGCTGGACAAATGGGAGGACCTGAAGAACGCCGAGCAGTACATTCTGGGTGACGAGGGCGCGCAGACCTTCTTCCAGTGGATGATCATCGAGCTCGGCTTCGACGCGGCCAAGCGCGTGCCCTACACCTACAACACTGCTCCCTTCCTCGCCAACAAGAAGTCGATCCAGCAAGGCTATGTCACGTCCGAGCCGTTCGCGGTCAAAAAGGAAGGCGGCTTCGTGCCCAACCAGTTCCTGCTCGCCGACTATGGCTGGGACACCTATTCGACGACGATCGAGGTGATGCAGGACACGATCGACAAGAAGCCGGAGGTGGTCCAGTGCTTCGTCGATGGCTCGGCCAAGGGCTGGTACAAATATCTCTACGGCGACAACAAGGCCGCCAACGACATGATCAAGAAAGACAATCCTGACATGACGGATGAGCAGATCGCTTTCTCGATCGAGCAGATGAAGAAGTTCGGCCTAGCCGATTCCGGCGACACCGAGAAGCTCGGCATCGGCGCCATGAACGAGGCGCGGATCAAGAGTTTTTACGACAAGATGGTCAAGGCCAAGGTCACGCCCGCCGGCATCGACATCACGAAAGCCTACACGCTGGCCTTCGTCAACAAGGGCGTCGGGCTCGAGCTGAAGAAATAGGCCGTCCCAGCATGATGCGGGAACAGGTAGCGCAGGCGCCGGCGAACGGGTCCGACACGGCTCCGGCATTGTTGGCGCTGCGGGGCGTCGGCAAGGTCTTTTCCAATGGCGTGACGGCGCTCGCCGACGTCGACCTGACGATCCGGGAAGGGGATTTCCTCAGCCTGCTCGGGCCGTCCGGCTGCGGCAAGTCGACGGCGCTGCGGCTGATCGCTGGCCTGTCAACGCCGACCTCCGGCATGCTCGACTGGCGTGCGGGCGGTTCGCTCGACCGCTCGAACATCGGCTTCGTGTTCCAGGAGCCGACATTGCTGCCCTGGGCCAGCGTTTTCGACAATGTCTGGCTGCCGCTTAGGCTGAAGGGCGTCAGCCGCGCCAAGGCGGCACCGGTGGTGACCGAGATGCTGGCAAGGGTTCATCTCACCGGTTTCGAGAACGCGGTGCCGCGCGAACTGTCGGGCGGCATGAAGATGCGCGTCTCGATCGCACGGGCCCTGGTGACCAAACCGCGCGTGCTTTTGATGGATGAGCCGTTCGCGGCCCTCGACGAAATCACCCGCTTCAAGCTCAACAACGATCTTCTGGAGTTGTGGCAGGACGAGCGCTTCACCGTCGTCTTCGTCACGCATAGCGTCTTCGAAAGCGTGTTTTTGTCCAACAGGGTTGTCGTGATGGCGGCGCGGCCAGGCAGGATCTTCGACGAGCTTGCCATCGATGCGGCCTATCCGCGCGACGAGGCCTTTCGCACCTCCCCCGATTATGCGGCGCTGTGCCGGCAGACGTCCGACGTGCTGGCCAAGGCCATCAATTCAATTGCAGGCTCGCATCATGACGACCCTTGACGGTGCATTGAAACTCGACCCCGAGGAAGCACGCCGCGCGCGCCAGGAGCGGCTCGAGCGGATCGGCCGCTGGGTTCTGCCGCTGGCGATCATGATCCTGGCGATCTGGCTGTGGGACCGTATCTGCGTGTGGAATGAAATTCCGCAATACATCCTGCCGCGTCCCGGTGTGGTGCTGGCAACGCTCTACAACGACGCCGGCCTGCTGTTCTCCGCACTGCTGGTCACCTTGCGCATCACCTTCCTCAGTCTGCTCCTTGCCGTCATCGGCGGCGTCGGGCTGGCGGTGCTGTTCGCGCAGTCGAAATGGGTGGAGATGTCGTTCTTTCCCTTCGCCATCGTGCTGCAGGTGACGCCGATCGTGGCCATCTTCCCGCTGATCAACATCTATGTCGACAACCAGACGACCAAGCTTCTGCTCTGCGCCTGGATCGTCGCCTTCTTTCCGATCCTCTCCAACACCACCCTCGGCCTGAACTCGGTCGACCGCAATCTGCGCGACCTGTTCAAGCTCAACGGCGCAACGCGCTGGCAGCAATTGCGCTATCTCAGGCTGCCGGCGGCGATGCCGTATTTTCTCGGCGGGCTGAAGATCGCCGGCGGCCTGTCGCTGATCGGCGCGGTGGTGGCCGAGTTCGTCGCCGGCGCCACCGGCCAGTCTTCGGGCCTCGCCTCGCGCATCATCGAGGCCGGCTACCGGCTGAACGCGCCCAGGCTGTTCGCGGCGCTGTTCCTGATCTCGCTGACCGGCATCCTGATCTTCCTCGTGCTGTCGCTGATTTCGCATCTCATCTTACGGCGCTGGCACGAGAGCGCGCTGAAGCAGGAGCGGTAGCGCCTTGATTCCGAACACAGGTTCATACCGACTCGCCAACGCACGCGTTCATCGGTCCGTCACGCCTGGCCTTGCCGCGCCCTTCGACGGCGACGGTTTCGCACTTGCCGACATCGCGGTGGGCGACGGCAAGATTTCCAGCATTGCTGTTCCTGGCAAATCGAACGCACCTGCCGATGAGATCCACCTCGGCGGGCGCATAATCCTGCCGTGCTTCATCGATTGCCACACCCATATCGACAAGGGCCATATCTGGCCGCGAAAACCCAATCCTGACGGCACTTTCATCGGGGCGCTGAATGCCACAGGTGCCGACCGCACTGACCGCTGGAGTGCCGAGGACGTGGCGCGGCGCATGGATTTCTCGCTGCGCTGCGCCTACGCGCATGGCACCAAAGCACTGCGCACGCATCTGGACAGTGTCCCGCCGCAGGAGGAAATCTCCTGGCCGGTGTTCGAGACGATGCGCGAGAGGTGGCGCGGCCGCATCGAGTTGCAGGGCGCCTGCCTGATTGGCGTCGAGGGCGTGCGCGACAAGAATTGGTTCGACAGGCTGGCCAAAAGGGTGGCCGCCGCCAAGGGCGTGCTTGGCGTCGTCACCTACATGGTGCCGGATCTGGAAGAACTGCTCGACCATGTCTTCTCCCAAGCCGTCAAGCATGGCCTCGATCTCGATTTCCATGCCGACGAGACCGACGACGTCGCGGCGATCTCGCTGAAGAAGATCGCCGGGGCGTCGCTGTGGAACGGCTTCGAGGGCAAGATCCTCGTCGGCCACTGCTGTTCGCTGGCGCGCCAGCCAGACCTCGAGGTGCTGGACACGCTGGACAAGGTGGCGAAAGCCGGGCTGGCGATCGTTTCGCTGCCGATGTGCAATCTTTATCTGCAGGACCGGCGGCGCGATCAAACCACGCCCCGCTGGCGTGGGGTGACGCTGCTGCACGAGATGAAGGCGAGGGGCATTCCGGTCGCGGTCGCTTCCGACAATACCCGCGATCCGTTCTATGCCTATGGCGATCTCGACATGCTGGAGGTCTACCGCATGGCGACGCGCATCCTGCATTTCGATCATCCGGTCGCCGATTGGCCGCAGGCCGTCACGGCAACGCCGGCTGATGTGATGCGGCTCGATGGTTTCGGCACGCTTGCCGCCGGCGGGGATGCCGATTTCATTGTCTTCAAGGGCCGCAGCTGGACGGAATTGCTGTCGCGGCCCGAATCGGATCGCATCGTCGTGCGCGCCGGGCGCGCAATCGACCGGCAATTGCCCGACTATGCCGAACTCGACGAGCTGATGGTGGACTGATGGATATCGCCGCGCTGAAACGCGATCTCGACGGGATAAAACTCGACGACAATCCGGCCATCGTCCAGCAGAAAAGCCGCGATTTCTACTGGTACAGCCCGGTGCTGAAGCAGCAGCTCGATCACGTCACCGGCGACCTGGTCGTGACACCCAAGAACGAGGCCGAGCTGATCCGCGTGCTTGCCGCCTGCCACCGGCATGGCGTGCCGGTGACGCCGCGCGGCAGCGGCACAGGCAATTACGGCCAGGCGATGCCGCTCTCGGGCGGCGTGGTGCTCAACCTCGCCGAGATGAACGAGATCAAGTCGATCGCGCCGGGGCGCGTGGTGACCGGGCCGGGCGCGGTGCTGGCCGACATCGACAAGGCAACGCGGGCGCATTCAGGGCAGGAACTGCGGCTCTCACCCTCGACCTACAACACCGCCTCGATCGGCGGCTTCATCGCGGGCGGTTCGGGCGGCGTCGGTTCGATCAATTTCGGCGGCTTGCGTGATTTCGGCAATGTGCTGCGCCTGCGCGTGGTAACCATGGAGGCCGAGCCGAGGGCGCTCGAACTCACCGGCGAGGATCTGCACAAGGTGACCCACGCCTACGGCACCAACGGTATCATCACCGAAGTCGAGATGCCGCTGACCGCGGCCTATGAGTGGATCGACATCATTGTCGGCTACGACGCCTTCATGAATGCGGCGCGCTACGGCAACGCGCTGGCCTGCCAGGACGGCATCCTGACCAAGCTGATCACGCCGATCGCGGCACCGGTGCCGCAGCTCTATTTCAAACGGCACCAGAAATTCCTGAAGGATGGGCAGAGCATCTGCGTCGTCATGGTGGCGCGGCATGGGCTGGACGCCTTTCTCGCTTTCACGCGGCGGGCTGGAGGCGAGGTGGTATTCAATGCCGCGACGGCGACGCCGGAGGAGAAAAAGGGTCTGCCGCCGGCCTATGAGCTGGCCTGGAACCACACAACGCTCAGAGCGCTGCGGGTCGACCCCGACATCACCTATCTGCAGTCGCTCTATCCCTTTCCCAACCAGCTGGCGCTGGTCGAGAAGATGGACGCGATGTTTCCGGGCGAAGTGTTCTCGCATCTGGAGTTCGTGCGGCTGGATGGCAACGTCACCTGCTTCGGCCTGCCGCTGGTCAAGTTCACCACCGAGGCGCGGCTCGACGAGATCATCCGCCTGCATGAGGAGAATGGCTGCCCGATCTTCAACCCGCATCGTTACACGCTGGAAGAGGGCGGCATGAAGCAGACCGATGCGGTGCAACTCGCCTTCAAGCGCGAGACCGATCCGCAAGGACTGCTCAATCCCGGCAAGATGATCGCCTGGGAAAATCCGGATTATGACTACCGTTCGGGACGAACTTTTCTGTTCAAGGGGCTGCAGAGGACGGGATGAGGAGAGGTTCGCGCTTGAACACCCCCCTCTGGCCTGCCGGCCCGGGCCCTTCGCTGTCGCTTCGGGCGTTCGTCGCTCGGAAAGCCAAGAAATTGGCTTCCCGTCCGCTGCGCGGACCACTCCTCACCCCCCGCATGGGGGGAGATCGGCAGCTTAAGCGCTGCCGCCAACCTGCCGCGCTGACAATTGGCGAAAGCAAGGAGATAGTCCGATCTCCCCCCTTGCGGGGGAGATGCCCTGCAGGGCAGAGGGGGGTGCCTCGCGCTGACCCAGGCAATGCCTCGCCATGAACATCCTCGTCCTCCACGCCCATCCGGTCGAAACCAGCTTCAATGCCGGCCTGCACCGGACGATCGTCGAGCGACTGACGGCTGCCGGTCATGCGATTGACGACTGCGACCTCTATGCAGAGGATTTCGATCCGCGGCTCTCTCGCCAGGAGCGGCTGGACTACCACAATCCGCGCGGCTCCGCCGACCCTGCGGCGCCGTATGTCGAACGTCTGTTGCGCGCCGATGCGCTGGTGCTTTCCTATCCGGTCTGGAATTATGGCTTTCCGGCAATCCTGAAAGGGTTCTTCGATCGGGTCTTCCTGCCCGGCGTGTCGTTCAAGCTTGTCGACGGCAAGGCGCAGCCGTCGCTGCACAACATCGGGAAGATCGCGGCGGTCACCACCTATGGCGGTAGCCGGTTCCGCGCCATGCTGATGGGCGACCCGCCGCGCAAACTGATCAAGCGCATGCTGCGCGCCACGGTCAAGCCGGGCGCTTCGGTTTCCTATCTGGCGCATTATTCGATGAACATTTCGACCGACGAGACGCGCAAGGCGTTCTTGGCCAAGGTCACGGCCAGCATGGACAGATTCTGATGCGCGCGCTGGTGGTTTATTGCCATCCGGTGCCGGAGAGTTTTTGCGCCGCTATCCGCGACACCGCCGTGGAGGTGCTGACGCGAAAGGGCTGGGAGGTGCGGCTGCTCGACCTCTACGCCGAGAAGTTCGATCCGGTGATGAGCTGCGAGGAACGGCGTTTCTACAACAACCAGGCGCCGCAGGACCTTGCGCTGAAGCCGCATTTCGAGCTGCTCAACTGGGCCGAGGCGATCCTCTTCGTCTATCCGACCTGGTGGTACGGGCTGCCGGCGATGCTGAAGGGTTGGCTCGACCGGGTGTGGGCGACGGACGTCGCCTTCAAGCTGCCGGCCGGCAAGGGGCGGATCAAGTCGCTGATGCGGCATGTGACCAAGGTCGGCGTCATCACCACCTGCGGCGCGCCGACATGGTGGAGCGTCGTCGTCGGCCAGCCCGGGCGCAAGACCTTGCTGCGCGGCATGCGCGCGCTGTGCGCCACGCGCTGCCGGACCTTCTTCCTGGCGCACTATCTGATGGACGCCTCGACGCCGAAGACGAGAGCCGCGTTTCTGGCGAAGGTGCGGGCGAAGCTGGAGCGGTTTTGAGGGGGCGAACTTCCCTTCTCCCACAAGGGGAGAAGGGAAAACCGCGCTACGTCTTCACCCGTTCCGCCTTCGGATCATACATCGGCTTCAGCGATGCCTCGGCCGCAAACCGCTCGCCGGCGATCTCGACCTCATAGGACGAGGCCAGCACATCCGCCTCGGTCTCGTCCTGGCAGGGCACATAGCCCAGCCCGATCGCGCCGCCGAGATGGTGGCCGTAATTGCCTGAGGTGATCGGACCGACGATCTTGCCGTCGCGCAGGATCGCCTCGTTGTGGAAGAGCAGCGGTTGCGGGTCCTTCAGCCGGAACTGGACCAGCCGGCGGCTCAATCCGGCTTCCTTCTTCTTCAACACCGCGTCGCGGCCGATGAAATCGCCCTTGGCCGTCTTCACCGCGAAGCCGAGGCCGGCTTCCAGCACATTGTCTTCGTCGGTGATGTCGTGACCGAAATGGCGGAAAGCCTTTTCGATGCGGCAGGAATCGAGCGTATGCAGCCCGCACAGCTTGAGGCCGACATCGGCGCCGGCCGCTTCGATGGCTTCAAAGACGTGGGCCGCCTGGTCGGTCGAGACATAGAGCTCCCAGCCGAGTTCGCCGACATAGGTGACACGGTGGGCGCGGGCGAGGCCCATGCCGATCTCGATCTCCTGGAACGTGCCGAATGGGTTGTTCTCGTTGGAGAAGTCGTTGGGGCTGACCTTCTGGATCAGTTTTCGCGCATCCGGGCCCATCAGGCAGAGTACGCTTTCGGCAGCGGTTACATCGGTGATGACGACGAACTCATCTGTCAGGTGCTTGCGCAGCCAGGCGAGGTCGCGCTGCAGCGCGGCGCCGGGCACGACGAGGAAATAGGCGGTGTCCGACAGGCGCGACACCGTGAGATCGCTCTCGATGCCGCCGCGCCGGTTGAGCATCTGCGTGTAGACGATCTTGCCCGGCGCCACGTCCATGTCATTGGCGCAGAGTTTTTGCAGGAACGCGCAGGCGTCGCGGCCCTCGACGCGGATCTTGCCGAACGAGGTCATGTCGAACAGGCCGACCTTGTTGCGGACGGCGAGGTGCTCCTCGCGCTGGTTGTCGAACCAGTTCTGCCGCTTCCAGGAATAGCGGTACTCGCGCTCCTGTCCCTCGCGCGCGAACCAGTTGGCGCGCTCCCAGCCGGCGACCTCGCCGAACACGGCGCCGCGCGCCTTCAGATGCTCATGCAGGGGTGAACGGCGCACGCCGCGCGATGTCGCCATCTGGCGATAGGGGAAATGGTCGGCATAGAGCAGGCCGAGCGTTTCGGAGACGCGCTCCTTGAGGTAACGGCGGTTCTTCTGGAAAGGCTGGGCGCGGCGGATGTCGACTTCCCACAGGTCGAACGGTGCCTCGCCGTCGTTGATCCACTGTGCCAGCGCCATGCCGGCGCCGCCTGACGAGACGATGCCGATCGAATTGTAGCCGGTCGCCATCCAGTAGCCACGCAGTTCCGGCGCCTCGCCGAGATAGTATCGGTCGTCGGGCGTAAAACTTTCGGGGCCGTTGAAGAAAGTATGGATGCCGGCGGTGGCCAGCATCGGCATGCGGTTGACGCCCATTTCGAGGATGGGCTCGAAATGGTCCATGTCCTCGGGCAACTGGTCGAAGCAGAAATCCTCACGGATGCCATCCATGCCCCACGGCTTGGCCACTGGCTCGAAGGCGCCGAGCATCATCTTGCCGGCATCTTCCTTGTAATAGGCGCACTCGTCGGGCACGCGCAGCACCGGCAGGCGGCTCAGCCCTGGGATCGGCTCGGTAACGAGGTAAAAATGCTCGCAGGCGTGCAGCGGGATGGTGACGCCGTTCTGGGCGCCCAGTTCGCGCGCCCACATGCCGGCGCAGTTGACGACGATGTCGGTCTCGATCGTGCCTTGCTCTTCACCCTGCGCCCAGGACACGCCGGTGACGCGGCCTGCCTTGGTGTGGACCTTGGTGACCTTCACATTTTCAACGATGGTGGCGCCGCGTTGGCGCGCGCCCTTCGCCAGCGCCATGGCGATGTTGGCGGGGTCGCACTGGCCATCAAGCGGCAGATGCACGGCGCCGACGACGTCGGACACGTTGAGATGCGGGTACATCTCCTTGACTTCCCTGGGCGAAATCTCGCGCACGTCGACATCGAAGGCGCGGGCGAGTGACGCCTGACGGTAGATCTCGTGCTTGCGCTCCTCGGTCAGCGCGACGGTGATCGAGCCGACTTGGCGCATGCCGGTGCCGACCTCGGTCTCGGCTTCCAGCTTGACGTAGAGGTCGGCCGAATATTTCGCCAGCCGCGTCATGTTCTGCGAGCCGCGCAACTGGCCGATCAGGCCGGCGGCATGCCATGTCGTGCCCGAGGTCAGCTGCTTGCGCTCCAGAAGGACGATGTCGGTCCAGCCGAGCTTGGCCAGGTGATAGGCGACCGAGCAGCCCGAAACGCCGCCGCCGATGATGACGGCCCTTGCCTTGGCGGGAATGGTTCTGGGGGAAGGGATGTTCATGCGGCCTCGCGGCGGTAGCTGGAGACAAAGCGGCGCAGCCGGAGTGCTGCTTCCCGCAAGACGGGTTCCGGCTGGCACAGGCTGACGCGGATATGGCCTGCCGCGGCCTCGCCGAAGCTGGAGCCGGGCATGACGCCGACCTTCTCCTTGTCGAGGAAGGCGAAAGCGAATTTCTCGTCGTCGGATTCGACGGCCGATATGTCGAGCATGACATACATGCCGCCTTCGGAGCCGCGCACGCCGACATCGTTCATGCCTCGCACGGCGTCGAGCAGGACGGCGCGTCGCGCCGCATAGCGTTCGGCGATTTCCTTCACGCCATAACCCTTCTCCAGCGCCTCGGTGCAAGCGATCGAGATGAAGGCCGGGAGGCCGTAGGTCGTCACCAGATTGAGGTTGGTCAGCAGCGAGATCATCTCGCTCGGGCCGGTCAGCCAGCCCATGCGCCAACCGGTCATGCCATGGCTCTTGGACATGGAATTGATGACCAGCGTGCGCTCAGCCATGCCGGGCAGGGAACGCGGCGAGATGTGCTCGCCACCGCCGAGCGTCCAGTAGACTTCGTCGGACAGCAGCCACAAATCGTGCTCGCGGCAGACCTCGGCCAGCTGTTCCAACCGTTCGCGCGAATAGACGGCTCCGGTCGGGTTGTTCGGCGTGTTGATCAGGATGGCGCGCGTATTCGGCCGAAGTGCCGCCCGGATCATGTCGGCGCGGGGCTGGAAACCGTCCTCGGCCGGCGTCTCGACAACCGTGAAGGTCGCGCCCGCGGCGCTGAAGGTGTTGGGGTAGGTCGCGTAGTATGGCGCGACCACGATGGCGTGGTCGCCCGGATCGAGCACGGCCTGCACGGCGGCGTAGAGCGCCGCCTGGCCGCCCGGCGTAGCGATGACCTGGTCCGGCGTCGTCCCGACGCCCGTGCAGGCGACCGAGGCCGCCGCCATCGCCTTGCGCAGGCGCGGCAGGCCGGGCAAAGGGGTATAGTGGTGATTGCTGCCGCGAACCGCGGTCACGCAAGCCTCGATCGTTTCGGAAGGTGTGTCGAAATCGTGATCGCCGACCGACAGCATGATGATGTCCTCGCCGGCTTCCTTGCGGGCCCATGCGGCGAAGTGGACTTCCCAGCCATCCTTGCCCGACGGCACGATGCCTGAAATGCGCGATGATGGTTTTGGCATCAGGCTCTCAACCTTTCGTTCTTCGGATCCCACAAGGGCTCATCGTTCTGCACGACCGCCTTGAAACGGTCGCCGAAGATCTCGATCTCCACGGCGGTGCCGGGCTCCGCCAGATCGGCACGCAGCATGCCGAGCGCGATCGACTTGCCGACGCGATGGCCCCAGCCGCCCGACGTCGTCTCGCCGACGATCTGGCCGTCATGCCACAGCGTCGACATGTAGGGCGCGTCGCAATCGCCGGGGTTTTCGACCACCAGCGTGACGAAGCGCTTCTTGACGCCCTGCTGCTTCTCGTTCTGGAGCGCCGCCTTGCCGCGGAACTCGGGCTTGTCCCATTTGACGAACCGCTCGAGCCCGCCTTGCAGGATCGAGTAGTCGGTCGAGAGGTCGCCTTTCCAGGTGCGATAGCCCTTTTCAAGCCGCAACGAATCCAGCGCGTACATGCCGAATGGTTTCAGGCCGTGCGGCTGTCCCGCCGCGCAGATGGTGTCGAAAACGGCGGCGGTGTCGTCGACCCTGGTGTGGATTTCCCAGCCGAGTTCGCCGGCGAAGGAGACGCGGACCAGCTTCGCCCAGCGCCCGGCGATCTTGGTTTCCTGATGCGTGAGCCACGGCAAGGTCAGGTCGGCCTCACAGACGGCGGCGAGGATTTCCCGCGACTTGGGTCCGGCCAGGATTTGGGTGGAGAATTCCTCGGTCCGGTCGATCAGCTTGAAAGTCGCATCGACGGGCATGTGCGATTTCAGCCATTCGAAATCATGCCATTGCGCCACCGCCGCTGTGATCAGCGTCATGGATTCCTCGCCGTGGCGCACCACCGACATTTCGGTGACGATGCGGCCCTTGTCGTCGGAGAAATAGACGAGACCGATGCGGCCGGGCTTCGGCACGAGGCCGGTCACTTGCCGGCTAAGCCATTCGGCGGCGCCCGGACCTTCGAGGTTGAAGCGCGAAAAACCCGGCAGGTCGAGGATGCCGGCGGCGTCGCGGACGGCCAGGCATTCCTCGCGCACGCGGTGCTGCCACGGCCCGTCGCGACGGAAGGTGAGCGTTGCTTCCTCCGAGACGTCGTCGCCATCCTGCGCATACCAGGTGGCGCGCTCCCAGCCATTATAGGCGTCGAAGCGCGCGCCGAACGCCTTCATGCGATCATGGATCGGCGACAATTTCCTGTCGCGCCCCGCCGGCCAGGCATGGCGCGGAAACTGGATGGCGTATTCGTTGCCGTAGATCTCCATGCCTTTGGCAACGCAGTAATCCGGAGCCGAAGCGAAGGACGTGAAGCGGCGCGGGTCGCAAGACCACATGTCCCATTCGGTCTGGCCTTGCGTGACCCATTCGGCCAACACCTTGCCTGCACCGCCGCCTTGCGCGATGCCGAAGGTGAAGACGCAGGCCTCGAACGCATTGGGGACGCCCGGCATCGGCCCGATCAGCGGATTGCCGTCCGGCGCATAGGGGATCGGGCCGTTGATGACCTTGGACAGGCCGGCGGTGCCCAGGATCGGCACGCGGGCGACGGCGTCTGCCAGATAATGTTCCAGCCGGTCGAGATCGTCGGGGAAAAGCTGGAAGGAAAAATCCTCCGGCATCGGATCGTTGTGACCCGCCCAATGCGCGCGGCAATTGCGCTCATAGGGGCCGAGATTCATGCCGTTCTTTTCCTGGCGCAGATAGTAGGAAGTGTCGACGTCACGCAGCAGCGGCAGCTTCCTGCCCTGTTCCTTCGACCATGCGGCGAGCTCGGGGATCTCCTCGAACAATATGTACTGATGGCTCATCACCATCATCGGCACCTCGCGGCCGAACATTTTTCCAACTTCGGCGGCACGGTAGCCGGCGGCGTTGACGACGATCTCGCAGCGGATCTCGCCTTGCGGCGTCACGACCACCCATTCGTCCCTTTCGCGGCGCACGCCTGTCACCGGGCAGAAGCGTATGATCCGGGCACCCATGTCGCGCGCGCCCTTGGCCAGCGCCTGGGTCAGCTGCGCCGGGTCTATGTCGCCGTCGCTCGGGTCGTAGAGGGCGCCTTCCAGCTCATGCGTCTCGATGAAGGGATAGCGGCGCTTGATCTCGTCCGTGCCGACGATATCGATGTCCATGCCCTGGTAGCGGCCCATGCCCTTGGCGCGCTGGAACTCCTGCATGCGCTCTTGCGTGTGGGCAAGCCGCAGGGAGCCGGTGACATGGTAGTTCATCGGATAGTCGACGGCCTCGGCCAGCCCGCGATAGAGCTCGGTCGAATAGCGCTGCATGTTCATCAGCGACCAGGACGAGGAGAAGGTCGGCACGTTACCGGCGGCATGCCAGGTCGAGCCGGAGGTGAGTTCATTCTTTTCAAGGAGAACGCAGTCGGTCCAGCCCGCCTTGGCGAGATGGTAGAGCGAGGAGGCGCCGACGACACCGCCTCCGATGATCACCACGCGTGCCGTGCTCGGCAAACCGGCCATGTTCTTCTCCAACCCTTGGTCCAATTTCATTCAATAAACTGGCGGCGAAACCACCCAGATGACGACCGCCGGCTCCATTCCCGGATTGCGCCAGCGGAATGGCTTGCCCTCGAAGCGAAAGGAATCGCCTTCGCCGAGCCGGTGCCATGTCCCCGATATTTCGATGTCGAACGTCCCCGACACGACATATCCAGCCTCTTCGGTTGGCCGGCGCGCCTCGCTCTTGAGCTCAGCGCCCGGCGCGAAGACGGAACGCAGCATCTCGAAGCTACCGCCGAGATCAGGCGACAGAAGCTCCTCCATGAGGCCGGATTCGCTTGTGCCAAGGGTGCGGCGGCTGCCGGCCCGCACGACCGCGCCGCGCTCGCTTTCAATGGGAACGTCGTGGCCGAAGAACAGGCTGACCGGTACGCCGAACAGTTCGCCAAAGGCCCTGAGATCACTGAGCGACGGTGTCGACAGGCCGCGTTCGACCTGGCTGACCCAGCCGACCGACCGGCCGAGTTTCAGGGCGATCTCGGCGAGCGTCAGCCCACGCGCCTTGCGCAACGCCCTGATGTCGCTGGCCAGCAATCGCTCGTAATTTCCCTGCAATGCTTTCGCTGTAGCTGGAGGCAAACCGCGTCCTCGTGAAAAAATCCGATTAAATTTCATGAGATGCCGGTGCGGTGAAAAAATCAAGCGGATTTTCACAGGTGCACAAGAATTGCTTGCGCGATTTTGGCGGTTCATGCAAAGGCTCGGCCGCGAACGGCGAATGGGGACGTCCGATCGGGACACAGGGTAAGGGACGGCCCATGCTTGAAAAGAAGGCTCGAATCACGGCCGATGCCGAGATCGTCGACGACGCGATCGTATCGCGCCGGTCGGTGCGCGCTTTTCTGCCCGACATGGTCGACGACAATACGATCCGCGACATACTGGCGGTCGCGGCACGCGCCCCTTCCGGCACCAATATGCAGCCATGGCGGGTCTATGTCACCAAGGGCGACACCAAGCAGCGGATATCGGATGCCATCCTGAATTCCGGCATCCGTGCTGAAAAGGCCGATTGGGACGAATATCGCTATTATCCCACGCAGTTCTTCGAACCCTACCTGACCCGCCGCCGCGCCAACGGTTTCGGGCTCTACGGCGCGCTCGGCATCGGTCGCCGCGAGGTCGACAAGATGCGTGCCCAGCACGACCGCAACTTCGTCTTCTTCGACGCGCCGGTCGGCATGATCTTCACCATCGACCGCCGGCTTAACCAGGGTTCCTGGATCGACTACGGCATGTTCCTGCAGAACATCATGGTTGCCGCGCGGGGCAGGGGCTTGCACACCTGTCCGCAGGCGGCGTTCGCGCCCTATCACCGGCAGATCAGGCCGGTGCTCGGCATTCCCGACGAGGAGATCGTCGTCTGCGGCATGGCGCTCGGTTATGAAGATACGTCGAAGCCCGAAAACGCCTTCCGAACCGACCGCGTGCCGCTGGAGGAATGGGTGACGTTCAGCGAGTAGGCCGCTGCTGCGCTGCGACATCCGCTATTCCGTGTTCATCTGGGCGCCATGGCCGCTGACATGGGCGCCATCCTGCGGCGTCAGCTTGAGATAGGCTGATAGCGCGCACAGCGTGATGACACCCTCGATCACGAACAGTATCCGGAAGTGATTGGCGACGGCCGGGCCGCCGCCGGCCAGAAACGATAGTGCAGCGGCGGCGAGGCCGACGCTGATCGCCACCGCCAGTTGCCACAATATGTAATAGAGCGCGCTGAAGCGGGCGAGCTGCTCGGGCGCGATGTCGGAATAGGCAAGGTTGCCGGTCGACGCCCATTGCGCGGAGCGGAAGACGCCGAAGATGAAGATGTAGGCAAGCACGATCCACACCGGTGTGGTCGCCTGCATCAGGGCAAAGCCCGCAACCATGGCCGCGACGACGGGCGTGTTGAAAACCAGCACGCGGCGGAAACCGAAGCGGTTGAGCAGGCGAGGCATGAAGACACGCATGACCACCGACCCGACCGCGGCGACGAAGGTCAGCGACCCCGCCTGTACCGCGCTCATGCCGAAGCCGAGCTGGAACATCAGCGGCAGCAGGAAGACGACGGAGCTGAGGCCGATCGTGTCCAGACCGCCGCCGGTGAGGAAGGAGATGCGGAAGGTGCGGATGCGCAGGAGCTTGAGGTCGAGCAGGGGATTGCGCACGCGCAGGCAATAGAACGAGGCGACCGTCAGGATGACCAGCGCCAGGACAAGCTCGGCCGCGATCACGCCGGCGGCCGCATCTTTCGCCGCCAGCGAATCCATGCCGAAGACAAGCAGGACCATGCCGCTGCCGACCAGCAGGAAGCCCGGGAAATCGAACGGCGTGCGCACGGGTTTGGTCACCGTCGGAAACAGCGAGGCGGCAAGGACAGCCGCGGCCAGCGCGAAGGGCACGTTGATGAAGAAGATCCAGCGCCAGGAAATGTAAGTGGTCAGCGCGCCGCCGACGAGCGGACCGACGAGCGGCCCGGACTGGCCGGCCAGCGAGATATACATGTTGATCTTCAGCGTCCGGCTTCGAGGGAAGGTCGACAGGATGACGACCTGGCCGAGCGTGCCCATCAGTGCGCCGCCGAAGCCCTGCAGCGCGCGGGCGCCGACCAGCGTCCAGATATTGTTCGATAGGCCGCACAGCGCCGACGAGGCGGCGAATACCAGCAGCGCAAAGCAATAGACGTTGCGCAGGCCGAAGCGGTCGGCGGCCCAGCCGCCGAGCGGCATCGAGATGATCAGGCTGGCGACGTAGACCGTGATCAGCAGGCCAAGCTGGCTCGGTGGACGGCCAAGGCTTTCGCTGATGCCGGGCAGCGCCGTCACCACGACATTCTGGTCGAGACTGGTCATGAACACGCCGCAGGCGACCGTCAGCGGCAGCAGGAGCAGGGCTCTGGCTGGCACATCGGCGCGATCGGTGGCGCCGGCGGATATTTCTGCGGTCATGGAGATATTCGAACCAAACGGATGCGCGGATTCTGGAGACGGGTTTTGTTACCCTTCGGACCGGCTTGACGGCCATGTCATGCCAGTATGACGGCCGCCGGCGCATTGCTGTAGCGTCAGAGCCGGCCGGCCTTGATGCCAGAATTCGTCGACCCCGAGCCTACTGTACCTCGTAGCCGACTTCCTCGCTGGCGTGACACAGCGCCTTCCAGAAGGAGCGCGCGAAAGAACGGAAGACGTAGATGTCGAACTGGTCGCCGCCGGTGCGCTGGACCTGGGCGAAGACATCGTGATGGGTGGTCGAGCGGCCGGCGCCGAGCGGGAAGGCCGGCAGCGCGAAATCGATGGCGAAGAACTTCGCCAGCACCCATTCGGCCTTCGGTCCGGCGATGCGGATCACGCTGCGGCCATGCGAAAGATCGGTCACCGTGCCGATGGCGGGGGTCACCACGCCCGCGAAAGCCGCGGCCAGCCCCTCGGCTTCGTCGGCTACGGTGAACTTTCCCGGTGCGAAACCGAATGCCGATTTGGCGCCATTGGTGGCGCCACCGCCGGCACCGTCGGGCAACGTAAGCCCGGCGACGGCGCGGATGCCTGATATCAGTTTCTTCTCTTCGCCCGGCCAGGCGGCGAGCTGCACGATCGAGCCCGGTCTCGTCTCGGTCAGGATGACCTCGACACCATGTTCGAAATTGCCGTGCGAGCCGACATGGAATTCCGGTTCCAGCGGTGAAAGGCGCTCAACCATGCATGCGGCTCCCGTCCGGATCGTAGAAGTGGTTGGAAACGATCTCGACCGGTCCGAACCGGTTGCGCAGCGGATCGGAGACATGGGCGCGCGAGCCGTGCCTGGCCTTGCCGCCTTTGATCAGCGCCAGCGCGATGTGCTTGCCAAGCGCCGGCGAATAGCAGCAGGCCGTGATGTGGCCGATGGAGCCGTGCGGGTTGGACTCGTCAAGCTCCTCGACGATATGCGCGCCGCCGTTGAGCGGCCTGTTGTCGAGCGAGACCAGGCCGACAAGTTCCAGCCGGTCGGGCGAGATGAGGCCCTCGCGGTCCATCATCGCCGAGCCGATAAACGGCTTCTTCTTCGACAGCATCCAGTCGAGATGCAGGTCGCGCGCCGTGGTGCGGCCGTCGATCTCGGCGCCCGTCACATGGCCTTTCTCGATGCGCATCGTGCCCAGCGCTTCCAGTCCGTAGGTTACCAGTCCGAACGGCTTGCCGGCCTCGATAAGCGCTTCCCAGACATGGGTGCCGTGGTCGGCGCCGCAATAGACCTCGAACGCCATTTCGCCGGAGAAGGACAGCCGGCAGATCATCACCGGCACACCAGCGATCTGGCCATGCACGATACCCATGAACGGCAGCGCCGCATTGTCGACAGCGGTGCCGGCGACGCAGCCGGCCAGGATCTGCCTGGCTTTTGGCCCGCCGATCGCGGCGCCCGCCCACTGGTCGGTCACGGAGGTGACATGAACCTTGAGCTCCGGCCAGACCACATCGAGGAAATATTCCAGATGCTGCATCACCTTGCCGGCATTGGCCGTGGTGGTGGTCATCAGGAAATCCTGTTCACCGAGCCGCCATGTGGTGCCGTCGTCGAAGGCCAGCCCGTCCTCGCGCAGCATCAGCCCGTAGCGCGCCTTGCCGACGGCCAGCGTGGAAAACATGTTGGTGTAGATACGGTCGAGGAATTCGGCCGCGTCCGGACCTTGCACCGCGATCTTGCCCAGCGTCGAGACATCGACGATGCCGGCGCTTTCGCGCGTCGCCCTGGCCTCGCGCACATAGGCCTGCTCGACCGTTTCGCCGGCAAGGGCGTAGATCATCGGCCGGTACCACAGGCCGGCGGAATACATGGTCGCGCCATTGGCGACATGCCAGTCATGCATCGGCGTCAGCCGTTCGGGCTTGAGGTCGCCGAAGCGCTCCGCCGCCAGTGATCCGATCGAAACCGGTGCAAAAGGCGCCCGGAAGCGTGTCGTGCCGACTTCCGGGATCGGCTTGCCCAGCGCCTCGGCCATGATGGCCAGGCCGGGGACGTTGGAATTCTTGCCCTGGTCGGTCGCCATGCCGAGCGTGGTGTAGCGTTTCAGATGCTCGACCGAGACGAAGCCTTCGCGGTGCGCCAGCCGCACGTCCTCCGACGTCACGTCGTGCTGGAAGTCGACGAAGCTCTTGCCGCTGGCCCTGATCTCGAACACCGGCGCCGGATCGGGATCGCAAGCTACGGCTTCGACCGGGGGCAGTGCGGCCGGCGTGGCTTGCGCGCCTGCCGCGGCAAGGCCCGCGGCGCGGCCCTCGATCATTGCTTCGGCCGTGGAAAAGCTGCCGGTGAAGGCGCCGGCGCCAATCCAGTTCTGCGTCGGCTTCGGCGGCAGGAAGGCTTGTCGGGCGGCATTCCACTGCGCCTTGCCGCCGGCCTGGCTGGCCAGATGGATGGTTGGCGACCAGCCGCCCGACATCAAGAGGCAGTCGGCATGGATGCTGCGGGCGTCGCCGGTGAGCGTGCCGTTGGTCATGTCGAAGCGCTGCAGCTTGACGCCGGAGAGCGCCTTGCCGCCCTCAGTGGCGATCACGGCATGGCCGGGAAAGATCTCGGCTTCGGTCTCCTCGGCCAGCTTGCGCATTTCGCCCGAAAGCTCGGGACGGACATCGACAATCGCGGCAATCCTTGCGCCGGCCTTCTTCAGCGCCAGGGCGCAGCGATAGGCGCTGTCATTGTTGGTGAACAGCGCGACCGTCTGCCCCGCCAGCACGCCGAATTCGTTGGCGTAGCGCTCCGCGGCATGCGCCAGCATCACGCCCGGGCGGTCATTGCCCGGAAATACGAGCGGCCGTTCGAAAGCGCCGGTGGCCAAGACCACCGATCGGGCGCGGATCGCCCAATAGCGATGGCGCGGTTCGCCCTTGCCGGGTGTCTCCTTGTAATCGGTGACGCGCTCAAGGGCGGCAAGCGTATTGCTGTCGTAGTAGCCCCAGACCGTGGTGCGCGGCAGAAGCCGGACGTTGTCGTAACCCTCGAGCTGGGCCACGGTTCGCCTGGCCCAGTCGGCCGCCGGCAGGTCATCGATCGTCTCGTTCGACCAGTTGGCAGAGCCGCCGAAACGCGGATCGAGTTCGGCAAGCATGACGCGCGCGCCCTGATCAGCAGCGGCCTTGGCGGCCGTCAGCCCGGCAGGGCCGGAGCCGACCACCAGCACGTCGCAAAAGGCGTTCATGCGCTCATAGCGCGCCGGGTCGGCGGTGGAACCGGCCCGGCCGAGGCCGGCGGCGCGGCGGATGAAATGCTCGCAAAACATCCAGAAGCGCGTGCCCTTCAGCGGCCCGATCACCGGACCCATGAAGGTCTTGTAGTAGAAGCCGGCCGACAGGAGCTTGCCGCCGAGCTGGTTGACGGCGCTGACGTCCCAGGCCAGCGACGGAAAACGGTTCTGGCTGACGGCGACCAGCCCGTCATGAATCTCGACCATGGTCGCCGCGATGTTGGGCTCGCGGACCTCGCCCTTCAGCACCGTCACCAGCGCGTTCGGCTCTTCCACGCCTGCTGTCAGGAGGCCGCGCGGGCGGTGGTATTTGAACGAGCGCCCGTAAAGCGTGACGCCGTTGGCCAGCAGCGCCGAAGCCAGCGTATCGCCGGCATGGCCGGTGTAGGGCGTGCCATCAAAGGTGAAGCGGATGGTCTTCAGCCGGTCGATGCGGCCGCCGGTCTCGGTCCGGCGCGGGCTCACGATCTGCCCTCCGCCTTGCGCCGCGCGACCGGACCGTGATCGCCGCGTGCGAAGGCGACGCTGGAAATCTCATGCGTCAGCGTGTTGCGCACGACCCTGAGATGCGCGCGACAGCCGCCGGAATGCTGCCAGATCTCGTTGTGGTCTCCGGCCGGGTTCAGCCGGTCATAGACATAGGCGTTCCAGGCTTCGAAGTTCTGCGAGGCGGGGTCGGGACGCTCGCGGTTGCCGTCACCCTGGTAGGTGAACTCGATGACGTCGCGCGGGCCGCAATAGGGACAAGTGATCAACATCGGATATTCCTGGTGCAGCCTTGCTTGGTGAAGCCTTGCTTGGAGAGATATTGTTCAGTGCAGTCTGGGATTGGCGCCCTGGCCTTTGTCGTCGATCACCAGGCCGCGATGGAAGCGGTCGAGCGTGAAGGGGGCGTTGAGGTCATGCGGCTCGTCCTTGGCGATGGTCCAGGCAAAGCACCAGCCGGAGGCGGGCGTCGCCTTGAAGCCGCCATAGCACCAGCCGCAGTTGAGATACATGCCGGGCAGGGGCCCGGTGGTGATGATGGGCGAGCCGTCCATCGACATGTCGCAGACGCCGCCCCAGGAGCGCAGCATGCGCACGCGGGCAAGCCCCGGGAACAGCGCCAGCATCTCGCTCATCACCTCGTCGACGATGGGCAGGTTGCCGCGCTGGGCGTAGCTGTTGTAGCCGTCGATGTCGCCGCCGTAGACGAGGCCGCCCTTGTCCGATTGCGACATGTAGAAATGGCCCATGCCGAACGTGACGACCGTATCGATGAAGGGCTTCAGCGATTCGGTGACGAAGGCCTGCAGCACATGGCTCTCGATCGGCATCGTCTCGATGCCGGCAAGCTGCATCACCCGGCCGGTGCTGCCGGCCACCGCGACCGCCACCTTCTTGGCGCGGATGTCACCGCGTGATGTGGTGACGCCGGTGATGCGGTCGCCGTCGCGCAGGAAGCCGGTGACCTCGCAATTCTCGATGATGTCGACGCCGCGCCGGTCGGCGCCGCGCGCATAGCCCCAGGCCACGGCGTCGTGGCGGGCGGTGCCGGCGCGCCGCTGCATCAGGCCGCCGACCACGGGGAAGCGTGCATCACTGGAAATATCGAGCGCGGGGATCAGGCGCTTGATTTGCGCCGGCGTCATCAGTTCGGCGTCGACACCGAGATGGCGCATGGCGTTGCCGCGCCGTGCATAGTCGTCGAACTGGGCCGGCGTGTGCGCCAGGTTCAGGCAGCCGCGCTGCGAGAACATGACGTTGTAGTTGAGATCGTGCGACAGGTTCTCCCACAGCTTCATCGAATGCTCGTAGAAGCGGGTGTTGGCGGGCAGCAGATAGTTGGAGCGCACGGCGGTGGTGTTGCGGCCGACATTGCCGGAGCCGAGCCAGCCTTTTTCCAGCACCGCGACATTGGTGATGCCGTGTTCCTTGGCGAGATAATAGGCGGTCGACAACCCGTGCCCGCCGCCACCGATGATGATGACGTCGTAGGATGCCTTCGGGTCCGGCTTGCGCCAGGCCGGCTTCCAGTCCTTGTTTCCCTTGAGCGCATTCGCGAGCAGCGAAAGGGCCGAGTACTCTGCCATGGATATGATGTCCGTTTCGGGCGATGCGGCAGACTATAGAGCAGGCCGCACGCGCAAAGCCAATATTGCGCCATCGCCTTTCGACTGGCCGACGCTCCGGCCACCGCCAGATCAGCGCAGGTGCGGTCGGATCAGGCGACGAGTCCGGGTGACGGGGTCCTTCGCCGGCGCGCTGTTGATGGAGCATTGAACGAAAAAACCCGCCTGTGCGGCGGGTCGTTGGCGCAACTCAGCACCATGACTGAATATCTACCATAGCTGCCTTCACCCAGTCAAGAAAAAATTCCTATCATAAAGCTGCCGGCACAACGGGACTGGCGGTCGTCAGGTCTTTGTTGCCCCGAGTTCGGAGCCCTGGCGGTCGGATGCGACGGCTTGCCCCATGATATGGCCGTCTTTATCAAGGACAGGCAAATTCAATTGCCATTGCCGCCTTGAGTCGCCAACAAATCATGTTTTTCAAATTGCTTCGTCTCGTCTTGATGTTCGCGCTTGTCGTTTCGGCGCCGCTTTCGTTCGATGCGTCGGCGCAAGGGCTTGGCCAGGCGCCTGCCGGACTGGTCGCCGACCAGCAGAAAATCCTTCAGGACCTGACGACCAAGACCGATAATTTCGACAAGAAGATCCAGCAGGACGGCGACGACGACGCCACTCTCGTCGATATCCGCCTGCAACTCGAGGAACTGTCGCGGCAATCGCTGAACAGCGCGCTGGCCTTCCGCACCCGCCTTAGCGAGATCAACAGCCGGCTCGAGCAGCTTGGCCCGGCACCCGCCGCAGGCCAGCCGCCGGAACCCGACATCGTCAGCACCGAGCGCCAGGCGCTGGTCTCCGAAAAGGCCGAGATCAACGCGGTCATCGCGCAGGCGCAGACGCTGTCGATCCGCATCAGCGGGATGATCGACAAGATCGGCAACATGCGCCGCGAGCTTTTCCGCAATCTCCTGACCAAGCGCTATGTGCTGTCGGATGCACTGAGCTCGCAGGTCCTTTCCGACGCCCGCGACGAATTCGGCAATTTCTACAAGGCGGTCTCGTCCTGGCTGAGCTTCGCCTTCAGGTTCAAGTTCCAGGCCGTTCTGGCGGCAACCTTCGTGGCGCTCGGGCTGGCCCTTGTGCTTCTGGTCGGCGGCCGGCGGTTGTTTGGACGGGTGTTCGAAGCCGATCCGTCCAATGAGGACCCGTCCTATCTCAGCCGCCTGTCGGTGGCCTTCTGGTCGACATTGCTGCCGACGCTGGCGGTCGGCGCCTTTCTGGGTTCGACGATTTTCTTTTTCAACTATTACAACGTTTTGCGCGGCGATATTGGCCTCTTCCTCAATGCGCTGGCGACCGTCATTGGGGGAGTGTTCTGCGTCAACCGGCTGGCCAATGCGGCACTCGAGCCGCGTCTGCCCAACTGGCGCCTGATCCCCGTCGAAACCGGGCCGGCGCGCTGGCTGGTTCGCCTGACCACCGCCATGGCGGTGGTCATCGGCGTCAACTATTTCCTGTCGATCGTCAACGACAATATGGGCTGGCCCCTTTCGCTGACCATTGCGCGCAGTTTCGGCGCCGCGTTGATCGTCGGCGTCATTCTGATCCTGATGGCGATGCTGAGACCGTTCAAGGCGCGTGACGGAAGCTGGCGCCCGTGGCCGGCATGGCTGCGCTATACGTCGCTGGCGCTCGGGTTTTTCACCATCATCGCAGCGCTGCTCGGCTATATCGGGCTCGCCCTTTTCGTTTCGTTCCAGGTCGTCGTCACCGGCACGGCGCTCGTCACCGCTTATATCGGCTTCCTGTCGGCACAGGCGATCGGCGACGAGGGCGCCTTCGCCAACACGTCGATCGGGCGCTGGCTGTCGGCCAATTCCAGCTACGAAGACACCGCGCTCGACCAGCTCGGCCTTGTCGTCAGCGTGGCCATCAATGTGATGATCGTGCTGGTCTTCCTGCCGCTGATCCTGTTGATGTGGGGCTTCCAACTGGGCGACATCCAGGCCTGGGCGTACAAACTGGCGACCGGGATTAATATCGGTTCGGTGACGATTTCGGTCACCGGCATCCTGTCGGGCATCGTCGTCTTCATCATCGGCTATTTCCTGACGCGCTGGTTCCAGGGCTGGCTCGACGGTTCGGTGATGGCGCGCGGCAAGGTCGACACGGGGGTGCGCAACTCGATCCGGCTGGCCGTCGGCTATGCCGGCGTGGCACTTGCGGCACTGATCGGCATCTCGGCGGCGGGCATCGACCTGTCCAGCCTGGCGCTGGTCGCCGGCGCGCTTTCCCTCGGCATCGGCTTTGGCCTTCAGAACGTGGTGTCGAACTTCGTCTCGGGCCTGATCCTGCTGGCCGAGCGGCCGTTCAAGGTCGGCGACTGGATCGTCGCCGGCGACATCAGCGGCACCGTCAAGAAGATCAGCGTGCGCGCCACCGAGATCGAGACCTTCCAGCGGCAGTCGGTGATCCTGCCCAATTCGAACCTGATCAACAACGCCGTCGGCAACTGGACGCACCGCAACAAGCTCGGCCGCATCGACATCAAGGTCGGCGTCGCCTATGGCAGCGACGTCAAGCAGGTGCACGCCGTCCTGCTCGAGATCGCCCGCGGTCATCCGCTGGTGCTGAAGAACCCCGAACCCTTCGTGCTGTTTTCCAATTTCGGGCCTGCCGCGCTGGAATTCGAGATCCGCCTGTTCCTGGCGGATGTGATGAACGGCAACATCGTGCAGAACGATATCCGCTTCACCGTGCTGGAGACGTTCAGCGACCAGCATATTGAGATACCCTCGACGCCACGCGCGGTCGTCGAGCCCAAGCATGCGAAGGCCTGGCCGACCGACGACGACAAGATCGAGGCCGATTTCGCCGAGCAGGAACGAGCAAAGGCGGAAGCCGCGGCCGAGGCCAAACGTCTAGCCAGATCGGGACGCAAGGCGAAGAAACCTGATCCGGATTAGATCGGCGATCGGAAGGTTTCAGGCCGTCGAAACCAATTGCGGCATGAATGCGGCATTCAGTTGCGGTTCAGCTTCCATCTCATATAAGCTCCCATGCAAAGGCGAGGATGCCTTGCGAAATGCAACAGAGGCGGTGGGAACACCGATATTGCACATGTGGAAGTCTCTCGTCGCTGCCGTCGCCTTGCTCGCCGTGAGCGGCTCGGCCCATTCCGCCAGCGCGGTCAACAAGGACGCCGAGACCCGCACGCTGATCGTGACGGAAGGCGGCAGCAAGACCGACCTGGCGTTGGCCGCCGGCGAAACCGTGGAATTCTGCCCGAATGGCTGCTTCGTCACCTTGCCCAATGGCGACCTCGAAGCCCTGACCGGCTCGGAAACGGTCGAGATCTCGGGCGGCATCGCCCGCATCAAGTAATTTTTGCCCACATCTCTCGAGAGGCCGGACATTTGCCCGGCCTTTTATTGTTTCCGGTAGCGGTTGTTTAACAATGACACGGGAAATACCGCCGTGACAGCCGCCCACAACCCGGCGTTTTAACGTTCGTTACGCCGTCTCCCCGCTATACGTCTTGCGAAGACGCCGACAAACGGCGCGGCGGGTTCGAGGCAGGGCAGGACGACATGGACGCGCGGTCCGACGGAAACGCAATACCGCTTGCGGTCGATCTCGACGGCACGCTGATCGCGACCGACCTGCTATGGGAAGGACTGTTCATCCTTCTCAAGAAGAACCCGCTCTACATTTTCCTCGTGCCTTTCTGGGCCGCCGCCGGGCCGGCCCGGCTGAAGCAGGCCATCGCCCAGCGCGTCGATATCGATCCCGCGTCGCTGCCTTACCGCGCGCCATTGCTCGACCGCATACGGGCCGAGCATGCCGAAGGCCGCAAGATCGTGCTGGCGACAGGCACGCCGCGCAAATTCGCCGACGCCATCGCTCGCCACCTCGGTGTCTTCGACAGGGTGCTTGCGACGGACGGGGTCGACAATCTGACTTCCGGCAAGAAACGTGCCTCGCTTGTCGCGGCCTATGGCGATGGCGGCTTCGACTATGCCGGCAACAGCCGCCATGATCTCCAGGTTTTCGATGCGGCACGCAGCGCGATCGTGGTGGCGCCGGACCGCCACGCCGCGCGCTGGCAGGCGGCGCATGGCGCCGAAACCATGTCGGCGCCGAAACCGACATTGCGGACCATCGTCAAAATGCTGCGCGTGCATCAGTGGCTGAAGAATTCGCTGATCGCGGTGCCGATGGTGCTGTCGCATGAATATTTCAACGCCGGCATGATCTGGGAGTGCGTGCTGGCGTTCATCTCGTTCAGCGCGGTGGCGTCGGCCATCTATATCCTCAACGATTTCTTCGACCTGGCGCTTGACCGCAAGCATGCCACCAAGCGTCACAGGCCATTCGCCAGCGGCGCGCTCTCCATCCCGTTCGGGATCGGCGCGATCGCGGTGCTGCTGGCGATCGGCATCGGCACAGGACTGTTTCTGGCGCCCGAATTCCTCGCCGTGCTCGGCGGCTACATGGCTGTCACCACGGCTTATTCGCTGTCATTCAAGCGCATGCTGCTGGTCGACGTGCTGACGCTGGCCGGCCTCTACACGATCCGCGTTCTGGCGGGCGCGGCCGCGACCGGCGTCGAGGTCTCGTTCTGGCTGCTCGCCTTCTCGATCTTCTTCTTCCTGTCGCTGGCGCTGGTGAAGCGCTTCGTCGAATTGCGCACCACGGCCATTCCACCCGGCGAGCGCATTGCCGGGCGCGGATATCGCACCGAGGACCAGGAGATCGTCGCCCAGGCCGGCATGGCTTCGGCCTTCTCCTCGGCACTGGTGCTGGCGCTCTACATGGACAGTGTCGCGGTGCGTGAGCTCTACCCGCATCCCTGGCTGATCTGGCCGCTGCCGCCGATCGTGCTTTATCTCACCATGCGGGTCTGGATCCTGGCGCGTCGCGATGAGATGCATGACGATCCGGTCGTGTTCATCATCCGCGACTGGCGCAGCCAGATCGTGGTGCTGATCGGCGCCGTGCTGCTGGTGATTGGGGGCTGGTAGACATGGCCGGCGAGCGCTTCGACAGCTTCGGGCGCGCGACGTTGCCCGCGCCCCGCGTCATCGGCATCGATGACGCGATCGTGTTGCTGAAGGGCGGCCAGGCCAGGCAAGCCTCGCTGCTTGCTTATGGCAATGGCAGATCCTACGGCGATTCCTGCCAGAACGAGGCCGGCGCGGTCGTCGACATGCGGCCGCTGAACCGCATCCGCGCCTTCAATGCCGAGACCGGCCTTCTCGAAGCGGATGCGGGCGTGCTTTTGTCCGACATCATTGCCCACGCCGCGCCCTACGGCTTCTTCCCGGCAGTCGTTCCGGGCACGCAGTTCGTCACGCTCGGCGGCGCCATAGCCAACGACGTCCACGGCAAGAACCATCACCGGCGCGGCACGTTCGGCTGCCATGTCGAAAGCCTCACGCTGCTGCGGTCCGATGGACAGACCTACCGCTGCTCCGCCACGGACAATCCGCGGTTGTTCCGGGCGACGATCGGCGGCATGGGGCTGACAGGCCTGATCCTGTCGGCCTCGATCCGGTTGATGCGGGTGCATTCCCTCGACATCATCGAGAAGGTGACGCCGTTTCGCGACCTGGGCGAGTTCTTCGACCTGGCCGAGGCGGCGGACCAGGCCAATGAATATGCCGTCGCCTGGATCGATCAGCTCGCCGGCGGCAGGCGCAGCGGGCGCGGCCTGCTGTTCACAGGCAACCACGCCGAGCATGGCTCGCACACCGCCGCGCGTGCCGGCGGCAATTTCGCGGTGCCGTTCCAGCCGCCTTTCAATGTGCTCAGCCGGCCGTTCCTGAGCGCCTTCAATGCGGCCTACCGATGGCGGAAGGGCCGCTCTGCCGCGCCGCGCCAGGTCGGCTACCAGGACTTCTTCTTCCCGCTGGACGGTGTGCGCGATTGGAACAGGCTTTACGGTCCGAACGGGCTGTTCCAGCACCAGAGCGTTGTGCCGGAAGAAGCCGCGCGTGAAGCGGTGCCGATGCTGCTCGCGGCTGCCAGGCGGGCGGGGCAGGGCTCGTTCCTCACTGTTCTGAAACGCTTCGGCGGCGTCCGATCCCCGGCGCTGCTCTCCTTCCCGCGGCCTGGCTACACGCTGACGCTGGATTTCCCCAACAGGGGAGCCGCGACCCTGGCATTGCTGGATGAACTCGACCGCATCGCCATCGGAGCCGGCGGAGCGGTCAACCCCTACAAGGATGCGCGCATGAGTGCCGCGACCTTCGCCGCGTCCTTTCCGGAGTGGTCGCGGCTGGAGGCGCAGCGCGATCCGGCCTTCATGTCCGGCTTCTGGGCGCGCACCGCGAAAAACATCGACCTGGGAAGGCGGGGCGCCGAGGCCGCCGAATAGATAAAATTGAAATGGATCTTGGTTAGCGACTGGTTAACGAGGAGATTTACTCAAAATATCCTTGTGAGTTCACGAAATCTTTTCGGGTTTGTAATAGAAGGCGTCACGGGTGGGTGAGCAGCTATGAAATATATCGTCTTCATTCTCTTTACGGTCATGACCAATGCGGCCGCGCAGCTGATGCTGAAGCAAGGCATGATGTCGCTTGGGCCGATCTCGTTCGAAGGCGCCAACCCGCTTATCAAGCTGTTGCAGATCGTCTTCAGCCCCTGGGTGTTCCTCGGCCTGTGCACCTTCGTCATTTCCATGGCCTCGCATCTCTACGTGCTGTCCAAGGTCGAGCTTTCCTTTGCCTATCCCTTCCTTAGCCTCGCCTATGTCGCCGTCGCGGTCTTCGCCTATTTCGTCTTCCGCGAGGACCTCAATGGCTGGCGCATCGCGGGTATCGCCTGCATTTGCGTGGGCACGGTGCTGATCGCCCAAAGCGGCCGAGACTTGGGTGTCCGCGGGCATGACGAGCAGACCGTTTCCATCACTCCCGGCAAGATCGGCACCAGCGAGATAGTTCGATGAGACATGTGATTTTCGGCGGCGACGGCTTTGTCGGTCGCCACCTTGCCCCGAAGCTCGTGGCGGATGGCGAGGAGGTTGTCGTCGCCGACATCGTCAAGAGCGATCTTGCGCATTACCGCAACGTCGGCTTCATCCATTGCGACGTGACCGATCCCGCATCGGTGGCGGCGGTTGGGCTGAAGGCCGACGACATGGTCTACAATCTGTCGGCAAAGATGCTGTCGCCGATCCAGGTGCGCGCCAAGCGGCACGATTTCTTCTTTCCGGTCAATTTCCATGGCACCGAGCATATCATGCAGGCGATGGACAAGGCTGGCGCACCCAGGCTTGTCCACTACACGACCGACATGATCTACGGCCATACGGTTACCTTCCCGATGACCGAGGAGCATCCGGTCGCGCCGCTCGGCGAATATGGCTGGTCGAAGCAGAAGACGGAGGAACTGGCCGCCGAATGGCGCAAGCGCGGCATGTTGATCTCGCTGTTTCGTCCGCGCCTGATCATCGGTCCCGGCCGCCTCGGCATCCTTGAAAAACTGTTCAAGCTGATCGACTGGAACCTTCCAGTGCCGATGATCGGCTCGGGCCGGAATCCATACCAGTTCATTTCTGTTTTCGATTGTGCGGAAGCTGCCCGCGCGGCCTGGAAAGCCGGCGTACCAAACGAGGCCTATAATCTGGGTTCGCTCAACCCGCCGCCGGTCAGGAAATTGCTCGGCGACCTGATCAGGCATGCCGGTTCGAAATCGATCCTGATCCCGACACCGGGCTGGGCGGTGAAGCGCACGCTGGACCTGCTCGACCTGATGAACCTGCCGATCATGGATCCGGAGCAATATCTGATCGCCGACGAGGAGTGCGTGCTCGACGTTTCCAAAGCGGGACGCCAGCTTGGCTGGGTGCCGCAACATCGCGACGAGGACATGCTGATCGCCGCCTACAGTGAATACCGCGCCAGGAAGGCCGGCCACGCCGTCGCCACCAAACATGTGCCCGCCGAATAGCAGCCCGCCAACAGTTTCATTTGCGCACGATCCCCGATCCTGCGCGCGGACAGGAGATTGAAATGACCGTCATGGCCAAGCCCGATCAGGCGAGCGCGCGCACCATGATCAGCGCGCCGGCGCTGTCGCCAGCCACCATCGCCAAGCCTGACCTGATCAGCGTCGAGCAGGCCAAGGCGATGGACGTCGCTGCGATGACCGACCTGTTCAAGGCGCATCTCAACCCGGGCCAGCTGCATTTCATGAAGCTGCTCGGCTTCCACAAGATCAAGATCGAGCGCGCCGAGGGCATGTTCTACATCGACCAGAACGGCCGCAAGATCCTGGATTTCTTCGGCGGCTTCGGTTCGCTGGCCTTCGGCCACAACCATCCGCGCATCCTCGAAGCGCGGAAAAAATTCCAGGAGGAGAAGCGCCAGGAGATCGCCATCGCCTTCATGTCGCAATATGCGGCCGCGTTGGCGCACAACATCGCCAAATGTTCGCCCGGCGATCTCGACATGGTGTTTCTGGGCTCGTCCGGCTCGGAAGCGATGGAAGCGGCGGTAAAACTCGCCGAGCGTGCCGCCGGCCCGAAGCGGCCGAAAATCGTCTATGCCGAGAATTCCTTCCACGGCAAGACCAAGGGTGTGCTGGCGATCACCGACGGCCAGCTCTACCGCGCCGATTTCAAGGTGGCGGACAATGCGGTCCGGATTCCGTTCGCGGACATCGAAGCGGTCGAGCGCGCATTCCGCGCCGATCCCGAGATCGGCGTCATCGTGCTGGAAACCATCCAGGGCGGCGGCGGCATCATCCAGGCGCCCGCGGAATATTGGCGGAAGCTGCGCGCATTGTGCGATCAATACGGTGTGCTGTGGGTGGCCGATGAAGTGCAGTGCGGCTATGGCCGCTCCGGCCGCTTCTATGCTTTCGAACATTATGGCGTCGTTCCCGACGTGACGGCGCTCGCCAAGTCGCTCGGCGGCGGCAAGGCGGCGGTCGGCGCGATGGTCGCCAGGCGCGAGATCTATATGAAGGCCTACGGCACGCCGAAGACGGCGATGATCCATGCCATGGCGACTTTCGGCGGCATGGGCGAGGCCTGCGTCACCTCGATCGAAGCGCTCAACGTTCTCTATGACGAGGGCCTGATCGACAATGCCGCCGCTACCGGCGAGTACCTTTTGCAGCGCCTCCAGGCACTGAAGGACAAATACCCCAAGATCATCAAGGACGTCCGCGGTAAGGGGCTCATGATCGGGCTCGAGTTCCATGATTTCTCGCAGACATTGCCGACCGTGTTGCGGCCGGTGGTCAGCGTGCTTGACGACAAGCTGAAGGGTTCGCTGTCGGGCTTTATCGGCGCGCTGCTGCTGCGTGACTATGACGTGTTGGTCGCCTTCACCGAGTACAACCGCAACGTCATCCGGCTCGAGCCGCCGCTGATCTGCCAGCGCGAGCATGTCGACCGGTTTGTCGACGCTTTCGACAGCCTTTTGTCGCGCGGCATTGTGGGAATCGTGAAGGATTTCGTCAAAAGCCAGGTTCGTTGAGCACCACGACGATGCTGACCAAGTCGCCCACTCCGCAAAACCCGCTCGACCGGCTCACAGCGGCCGGCCTGGCGTGGCGCGAGGGGACCTATGCGCGGCTGGCGGCACCCATCGGCGCGGCGGCTTTCGCGTTCTACATCCTTTTGACGGCGCTGACGGCCTGGGTGATGCCCGATGCCAATTGGGACATGCTGCCCTATCTCGCCATATCAGAGGAAGGCACATACCCCGATGCGCAGGCGCTGCATGACTATGCCTACAACACCGTCAAGGCCGGGGTCTCGGCAGGTGACTACAAGACGCTGACCGACGATGGCGGCGGCTTCCGCAGCCACATGGCGGAGAATGCCGCCGACTTCCATTCGCTGCTCGGCATGTACCGGATCAAGTTCCTCTACGCCGAGATCCTGTCGACGCTGAGCGCGGCGATGTCGCCGGTCGAGGCGATGCGGCTGGTGCAGGTAGCCTCGGTGCTGCTGTTCGGCGCGATCACGCTGCTCTGGCTGCGCTCGGAAAAAGCATTGGCTTTGGCGCCGGTGATCGGCGCGGTGCTGATCATGGCCGATTTCGGCGATGCGGCGTGCGCCTCGACGCCGGATCTGCTGACTTCGGCACTGCTGCTCGGCGGGCTTTACGCCTATGTCAGGGGCCGCGAGGCGGCGACGGCGATCCTGCTCTTCCTCGCCTTCATGGTGCGGCCGGACAATATTGTCTTTCTTGCCGTTTTCGCCGTTCTGCTCATCGCCTTCCGGCAGCAGGCATGGGGTGCGCTGGTCGGTTTTGCGGCGTCCTTCGTCGCCTATTTCGCCATCTCGCACTGGTCGCATCATCCTGGCTGGTGGCCGCATCTGTGGTTCTCCAGCGTCGAGCAGCACTACAACATGGACGGGTTCGAGCCGCCGTTCTCCGTCGTTGCCTATCTCAAGGCATTTGCCGCATCGCTGCTGCGCGCCGTCAACCTGAACAGCTGGGTCGGCGTCTCGGTGCTGGCGCTGGCCGGCTGGTACGCGGTCGGCCGTGCCGGCTTCCGGCTCGACCGACGCGCCGGCATTCTGTTCGCGGCGCTCGTGCTCGGCGCGCTGGCTAAATTCACCGTCTTCCCGATCCACGACACGCGCATCTATTTCCCGCATCTGGTTCCGCCATTCCTGCTGCTGGCCACCCCTTTCATGGCGCTGTGGGCGACAGTCGGCCGTGACCAGCACCGCGCCGTCTTGCATGTCATTCCCGGAGACACGCCATGAGTTCGCTGTCCAGCCTGACGCGCATCGCGCTGTCGCTTGGCCTTCCGGCCGGTTTGCTCGACCGGGGGCCGTCGCTGCGCGGCACGAAATTCCTGGCCGGGGCGGCATTGAAAGCGCGCCTCGGCGGGACAAGGCGGCCCTTCCAGATGGTCAATGTCGGCGCCTGCGACGGCGCGCTGTTCGACGACGTCACGCCCTGGCTGCATCGCATTCCAGGCGCCCGTGCCCTGCTGGTCGAGCCGATCCCCTATAACCAGAAGCGCCTGCGTGCCAACTATCCCGATACCAACCGGTTCATCATCGAGCCGGTTGCCGTCACGAAAACAAGGGGGACGATCACCGTCCACACCTTCGATGCCGCCGCGCTCGAGGCCGGCACGCTGCCGATCGAGTTCATCGGCTGCTCCTCGGTTACCGACACCAACCTGATGTCGGGCAAGAATGCCTGGGGCGAGGATGACGTGAATTTCAACAAATTCGCGCCCTATCTCAGGGACATCGAAGTGCCGTCCGAGACCTTGCAGACATTGCTCGACCGCAACGGCATCAGCCATATCGACGCCTTCCTCGTCGATTGCGAGGGCGCAGACTGGATGGTCTTCGAGCAACTCGATCTCCAACGCTACCGTCCGGGCATGATCAAGGTCGAGGTCGGCGCACTGCCCGCTCCGGAGATCGGCCAGGTCGTGGTCAAGCTCAAGACCGCCGGCTACCAGGTCGGTTTCCAGGCCGAGGACATCTGGGCCTTCGCCTGACGGCAGCGATTTTCCTGATCCAAATCGGGTCGCGACGCATTCGCGGCGTGTCGCAAACAGGCGGTAGCGCGCTCATCGTCGTCTGCATATTGTGCGCCGATCAGACGGGCGCCGACGCCGCCCGCAACAGCACCTGGAGTCGCGGGCAATGGCAGAGTTTCCGAACAAGGCGAAGGTCGTCATCATCGGCCTGGGTGGCATTGTCGGCGCGTCAATCGCCCATCACCTGATCGAACGCGGCTGGGACGACATTGTCGGTATCGACAAATCAGGCATCCCGACCGACATCGGCTCGACGGCGCACGCTTCCGACTTCTGCTACACCACCAGCCACGATTTCCTGTCCTGCTGGACGACGCTCTACTCCATCGATTTCTACGAGAAGATGGGCCATTATGCGCGCATCGGCGGCCTCGAAGTCGCGCGCGTCGGCGATGACAGCCGCATGGACGAAATCAAGCGCAAGATCGCTTCGGCCAAGGCTTTTGGCACGCGCGCCCGGCTGATCGAACCCGCCGAGATCAAGGAGAAATTTCCGCTCATCGAAGAGGCAATGGTGCAGGGCGGCCTGTGGGATCCCGACGCCGGCCTGGTCATCCCGCGCTCGCAGACGGTCGCCGGCAAGCTCGTCGACCAGGCGGAAGCCTCGGGCAAGCTCAAATCCTTCGCCAACACGCCGGCCCGGTCGCTCGTCGTCAAGGACGGCCGCATCAGCGCCGTGGTGACCGACCGCGGCACCATCGAGGCCGACTACGTCATCGTCTGCGCCGGCATCTGGGGCCGGCTGATCGCCGAGATGGTGGGCGAGGACCTGCCCGTCATGCCGATCGACCATCCGCTCACCTTCTTCGGGCCCTACAACGAGTTCGCCGGCACGAGCAAGGAGATCGGCTGGCCGCTGCTGCGCGACCAGGGCAATTCGGCCTATATGCGCGACACCGGCGACCCCAAGACCGCCGAGGGCGGGCAGATCGAATGGGGTTATTACGAAGAGACCAATCCGCGCCTTTGCCATCCGCGCGACCTGCTCGAGAAGGACCAGGCCCGGCTTTCGCCTTCGCAGCGCGATCTCGACATGGAGCAGATCCTGGCGCCGCTGGAGCGCGCCATGGAACTGACGCCGATCCTGGGCGAACTCGGCTACAACGAAAGCCATTCCTTCAACGGCCTGCTGCAGGTGACGGCGGATGGCGGCCCGTCGATGGGCGAGAGCCAGAAGGTGAGGGGGCTGTGGTATGCCGTTGCCATCTGGGTCAAGGACGGCCCGGGCATGGGCAAGCTCATCGCCGACTGGATGACGGACGGCCGCACCTCGATCGACCATCACGCCATCGACTATGCGCGTTTCTATCCGCACCAGACCAAGGAGCAGTTCATCTGGGATCGCTGCACCGAGACGGCGATGAAGGTCTACAATCCCGCCGTGCATCCGCGCGAGCCCTTCTCCAAGGGCCGCAACATAAGGCGCTCGCCCTTCTGGGAGCGCGAGAAGGAACTCGGCGGCTATTTCATGGAGCTGGGCGGCTGGGAGCGCGCGCACGGCTATGCCGCAAACGAGCATCTTCTGGAGAAATACGCCAACCGGGTACCGGTGCGCGAGAACGAATGGGACAACCGCCATTTCTGGCGCGTCTCCAATGCCGAGCATCTGGCGATGAGCGAAGACTGCGGCATCGTCAACCTGTCGCACTTCTCGATGTACGACATCGAGGGACCCGACCACGTCGCGCTGCTGGAGTGGCTGTGCGCGGCCAAGATCGGCGGCGACAACAATATCGGCAAGGGCATCTACACCCACTTCCTCGACGAGGAAGGCATGGTGCGCGCCGACTTCACGGTCATCCGCATGGCCGACCGCTGCCGTTTGATCGATGGCGCGGACGCCGGCCCGCGCGACTTCCAGTACATGCGCCGCACCGCGCAGGATAAAGGTTTCGATGTCACCATCACCGATGTGACGGAAAAATACGTCACCATCGGCATCTGGGGCCCGAACGCGCGAGCAACCCTGCAAAAGGTGGTCGAGAATCCCGAGGGCCTTGCGCTGGAGAATTTCCCGTTCGCCGCGATCAAGCCGATCCGGATCGCCGGCAAGGACGTCACCGCCTTCCGCATCTCCTATGTCGGCGAACAGGGATGGGAACTGCACATGCGCTACGAGGACGGCCTGGCCGTCTGGGACGCGCTGCGCTCGACCGGCGTCATGCCGTTCGGCGTCGAGACCTATGCCAATACGCGGCGCATGGAAAAGAGCCTGCGTTTGCAGAATGCCGATCTGCTCACCGAGTACAACCTGCTCGAGGCCGATCTTGCCCGCCCGAAAGTGAAGGAGAACGACTTCTGCGGCAAGGCCAAGCACCTGGAATACCGCGCCCGCGAGCACCAGCCGGCGATGCTGTGCACGCTGGTGATGACCGAAAACACCGATTCCAAGGGTGTGGCGCGTTATCCGGTGGGCACGATGCCGGTGCTGGACCCCGCGACCGGCGAGACGCTGGTCGACGAACTCGGCCGCCGTTCCTTCACCACGTCGGTCGCTTACGGCCCGACCATCGGCAAGAACATCGCGCTCGCCTATCTGCCATGGGCCTATGCCCAAGAGGGCCGCAAGCTGAAGGTGGAGTATTTCGGCGAGACCTATCCGGTCGAAGTCGCTGGTGTCGGCTACAAGCCACTCTACGATCCGGAGAATCTGAAGCCGAGAAGCTAGGCAACCTCCCAGCAGGGCTCGTGAGCAAATTTTTGGATAAGCCCGGCGGCCAAGGTCGGGCTTTTCTCTTTTTCGGCTGGCGATTCTGGCTTACCCTGCGGCATGTCTGCTTTTGCTCGCGCAAGACATCTGCTTTCAGGCGCCGCCGCCCTGGCGCTGATGCTGTGGCTGGCCCCGGTGTCGCTCGCGGACGAACCCGTCGACGTCGAACTGGTGCTGGCGGTCGACGTCTCGCTGTCCATGTCGGCGGACGAACTCGAGATCCAGCGTCGCGGCTACGCGGCTGCATTGACGCACGATCATGTGCTGCAAGCCATCGCCGCCGGCGCTTATGGCAGGATCGCCGTTACTTATGTCGAATGGGCTGGCACCAACTCGCAGCACGTCGTCGTGCCGTGGACGGTAATCTCCACTCGCGCCGACGCCGAGCAGGTGGTGGCGCGGCTGTCCGCCCAGCCTCCCAACAGCGCGCGGCGCACGTCTATCTCCGGCGCGCTGGAATTCGGCGCGGACCTTTTCGCAGAAAGTGGCTTTCAAGGGACGAAGCGGGTCATCGATATTTCCGGCGACGGCCCCAACAACCAGGGCGCGCCGGTCGATATCATCCGCGACGAGGTGGTCAAGCAAGGCATCGTCATAAACGGCTTGCCGCTGATGACCCGCGGCGGTTTCACCAGCGCCTACGATGTCAACGATCTCGACCGCTATTACAGCGACTGCGTCATCGGCGGTCCCGGAGCCTTCATGGTTCCGGTCAACGACTGGACGCAGTTTCCCGAAGCTATCCGCCGCAAGCTTGTGCTTGAGCTCGCCGGCCCGGCCTCGCCGCGGTCGGTTGACCAGGCCAATCGTCCGCCGGTGGTGCTGGCGCAGGCCGAACAGGCCAGCGATTGCCTGGTCGGCGAAAAGATGTGGCGCAACCGCAATTGGATGCTCGATAGCCGCTGAGAAATTCCAGAAAAAGCGCATAGCGCCTTCCCGGTACGCGCGTAACGCTTTCCCTTTGGAATTGATTGAAAAAAATAGTCAAAGCGGTTCGGCGTTTCCGTGAAATGCCGAACTGTTCCAGGCTTGCCAGTCCGGCAGAAGCAGTGGCAAACTGGCCTTGCCGCGCCATCCGGCGGGCGGGGTGACGCGGTCAAACCGAGGAAACACCAGATGAGACGTCTAGCTATCCTGACTGCGGTCGCGTCCATGCTTTACGCCGACGGCGCCAGCGCCCAATACGACGATCAGGCCGCCTGCATCATGTTCGAAAATGGCAATTTTCGCGGACGGTCGATCGCGCTCGGGGCCGACGATTCGGTCAATTTTCGCGGCCGCGAGTTCTGGAACGACCGCGTGTCGTCGGTGATCGTTCGCCGAGGCTGCACTCTCGTTGCCTATGAGGATTCGCGCAGGGGAGGCCGATCGATCGAGATCAGGCGCAGGGTCCGCGATTTCGGCGGTAGCGACTGGAACGACCGAATCTCGTCCGCGGAGTGCTACTGCGACCAGTATTGACGACAAGGTCCTCGGCCTTGCCGTTTTGTGGCGGCAAGGCGAACCTTCGTCGCCGACGATGTGGGCAAACACGGCCCTGTTCATTGACAGCCGGGCGGCGTCCGTGAACATTCCCCCAGAGAAAACAAAGGGGAACTGACATGAACAGGACCATTATCCTTACGCTGGCGCTTGCCGCCGGCTTGTCCGCGCCGGCGATGGCCGCCACATCGGTCACTATCGGCATCAGCGGCTGGACCGGCTTCGCGCCGCTAACGCTCGCCAAACAGGCGGGGCTCTTCGAGAAGCACGGCCTCGACGTGACCTTGAAGAAAGTGCCGCAGGCCAGCCGCCCGCTCGCCATCGCCAGCGGCGACCTGCAATGCGCCGCCACCACGGTCGAGACGTGGCAGGTGTGGAACGCCAGCGGCGTGACCACCAAGCAGATCTTCCAGCTCGACAAATCCTACGGCGCCGACGGCATCGTGGTGCGCAACGACATCAAGACCGTCGCCGACCTCAAGGGCAAGACTGTCGCGTCCTCGGCGCCGGGCACCTCGCCCTATTTCCTGCTGGCCTGGGTGCTGAACAAGAACGGCATGTCGACAAAGGATGTCACGGTCGTCAATCTCGAGCCGGACGCGGCGGCGCAGGCCTTCCTTGCCGGCCAGAACGACGCGGCCGTCACCTATGAGCCGTTCATCTCGGCGGTGCGCGACAAGGCCGACCAGGGCCACATATTGGCGACCACGCTCGACTACCCGATGGTGCTCGACACGGTCGGCTGCACGCCCGAATTCCTCAAAGCCAATCCGGACGCCGCCAAGGCGCTTGCCGACAGCTATTTCGACGCGCTCGACCTGATCAAGAAGGACCCGCAGAAATCCTACGGCATCATGGGCGCGGACGTGAAACAGTCGGCCAAGGAGTTCGAGGATTCGGCGAAGTACCTGAAATGGGCCGACCGGGCGGAGAACAAGCAGTTCTTCACCAAGGAGTTCCAGGATTTCTCCAAGACCGCCGGCGAGCTTCTGCTGCAGATGGGGCTGATCAAGGAAGCGCCTGACGTCTCCACGCTGGCCGATACCAGCGCCGTGGCGAACTGAGCGGCCGCTGTCTTGCGGCGGCGCCCCGCGCCGCCGTTTCGCTTCCACAAGGACCGTTGTAAATGCCGCGCCCCCTGCATCCGATCTCGCCGGGCACGCGAACCGTGCTCGGCATTTCCTTCTTCGTGCTGTTCGTCGTTTTCTGGGCGTGGATCACGCTTGGCGGCCACGTCAACCGCATCTTTCTCGCCGATCCGCTGTCGATGCTGCGGGATGGCTGGCGGCTGCTGGTCGAGGACCGGTTCTGGCTCGACATACTGATCACCATCTGGCGCGTCTTCGGCGGCTTCGTGCTGGCATCGGCCGTCGCCGTGCCGCTGGGCATAGCGATGGGCGCGTGGAAACCTGTCGAGGCGTTCCTGGAGCCGTTCGTCTCCTTCGCCCGCTACCTGCCGGCCTCGGCCTTCATTCCGCTGCTTATCCTTTGGGCCGGCATAGGCGAACTGGAGAAGCTGCTGGTCATCTTCGTCGGCTCCGTGTTCCAGATCATCCTGATCATCGCGGTAAAGGTCGGCTCCACGCGCCGCGATCTCGTCGAGGCGGCCTACACGCTCGGCTCCACCGACAACGGCATCGTCAAGCGTGTAATCATGCCCGCCAATGCGCCCGAGATCGCCGAGACGCTGCGGCTGGTGCTCGGCTGGGCTTGGACCTATGTCATCGTCGCTGAACTGATCGGCTCGTCGTCGGGCATCGGCTACATGATCATCAACAGCCAGTCGCGACTGGCAACCGGCCAGATCATCTTCGGCATCATCGTCATCGGGCTGATTGGGCTGTTGTCCGATCTTGCCTTCAAGGCGCTTAATCGCTGGCTCTTCCCATGGAGCCTGGCATGAGCAAGCTTCTCATCGAGGGCGTCTCGCGCACGTTCGCCGGCGTGCGCGGCGGCTCACCGGTCCAGGCGCTGATGCCTGTCGACCTGGCGGTCGCGGCCAATGATTTCATCACCATCCTGGGACCTTCGGGATGCGGGAAGTCGACGCTCTTGCGCATCGTCGCCGGGCTGGAGGCGCCGAGCGAAGGGCGCGTGCTGCTCGACGGCAAAGCGGTGACCCGGCCGGGGCCGGATCGCGGCATGGTCTTCCAGTCCTATACGCTGTTCCCATGGCTGACGGTCGCCGAAAACATCGCCTTCGGCCTGCGCGAACGCGGCATGGCCGAGCGGGAGAGGGGCGAAATCGTCGCCTCCTATATCGACCTCGTCGGGCTGAAGGGCTTCGAGAACCACTGGCCGAAGCAACTTTCCGGCGGCATGCAGCAGCGCACGGCGATCGCCAGGGCGCTGGCCAATGACCCCGCGATCCTTTTGCTGGACGAGCCGTTCGGCGCGCTCGACAACCAGACGCGCGGGCTGATGCAGGAACTGCTGCTCGGCATCTGGGAACGGCGCAAGAAGACGGTGCTGTTCGTCACTCACGACATCGAGGAGGCGATCTTCATGGCATCGCGCGTGGTGGTGATGACGGCCAGGCCCGGCCGGATCAAGTCGGACGTCGCCATCGACCTGCCGCACCCGCGCCACTACACGCTGAAGACCAGTCCGGAATTCTCCGTGTTGAAGGCGCGGCTGACCGAGGACATCCGTGTCGAGGCGATGCGGTCGGCAGAGGCGCTCTGAGGCGCGCCTCTATGCCGCCAGCAGCTGCTTGCGGTCGACGCGTTCCTGCTGCGGCGAGCGGGCGTAGAGCTCGCGGTAGCATTTCGAGAAATGCGAGGCCGAAACGAAGCCGCAGGCGACCGCCACCTCGACCACCGGCATCGAGGACTGGATCAAGAGATGCCTTGCACGGTCGAGGCGGATTTCGAGATAATAGCGGGCCGGCGAGCGTCCCATCTCGGTGCGGAACAGCCGCTCGATCTGGCGGCGCGACAGGTCGACATGGTCGGCGATCTCGATCAGCGACAGCGGCTCCGACAGATTGCCTTCCATCAGTTCGATGATGGTCAGCACTTTCGAGTTCTGTACGCCGAGCCGGGCGCGCAGCGGCAGGCGCTGGCGGTCGGTGGGGCTGCGCACACGGTCGGTCAGCACCTGTTCGCAGACGCGGTTGACGAGATTCTCGTCGAAATCGTCGCCGATCAGCTTCAGCATCATGTCGAGCGCGGCGGTGCCGCCGGCGCAGGTGTAGATGTTCTGGTCGATCTCGAACAGGTCGGCAAAGACATTGGCCTTCGGGAATGCCTCGGAGAAGCCCGGCAGGTTCTCCCAATGGATGGCGCAGCGCTTGTTGGACAACAGGCCGGCAGCGGCCAGAACATGCGCGCCGGTGCACAGGCCGCCAACGGAGACGCCGCGATTGTATTCCTCGCGCAGCCAGGCAAAGGCGGACTTGTTCTGGTAGCGCTCGACATTGGTGCCGCTGCAGACGATGGCCATGTTGGGGCGATCCGGCCCTCCCATCTTCCTGCGCTCCTCCTCCAGCGAGGTGTTGACCGCGCATTCGACACCGTTCGAAGCGCGCACCGGCTTGCCGTCGATGCTGGCGAGGCGCCATCGATAGGCCTCGTAGCCGAGCATGCGATTGGCCGAGCGCAGCGGGTCGAGCGCCGTCGCAAAGGCGATCATGGTGAAGTCGGGAATGAGAAAAAATACAAACGATCGCTTGATCGGATGCTTAACGGCGTTCACGGGAACCTCACGCAGCCATGGCGCGAACAGAATGTCGCGAATAGCATAGCGACAACAGGAAAAACCATCCTTGTCAATCGGCTAAGGAGCTTTAGCAAGATTTAATTTGCGACATGGGTCGCAAATGGGCAATCGTGTTGCGATGCCGCGCAGCCGCGGCGCCGTTCGTGATGGAAGCGCCGTCAGGGTATGCAAACAAACGCCGCCTCGGCGGAACCGGGCGGCGTCATCTATTCAGGCAGCGCGAGGGAGCGCTGCCTGCGGGATCGGTTCAGGCGACAAAACCGAGGCGTGCGGCAGCCATGGCGCCGGTCTGGCCGGGCATGGTGTTGGCAAGGCGCTGGCGCTCGAGGGCCGTGGTCAGGTTCATTTCGCGGCGAGGGAAAAGGCGGGCAAAAAGCTTCATGTTCATCTCCAATCGGTTGCTCAGACGGGTCGCCTTCGCTTGATGGAGTGGGGCAGCTCGTTTGCTGGCGTGGATATAGGCTTGTGTAAGTAAAAACTAAATCGCAAAAGCGAAGCACTTGATATGAAAAGCGACACGCAAGGCGGGAGGCTTTGTAGGCATTCCCGGATTTTTCGATAATTTACAAACGGTTAGCTTAAAACCAAGCCGCTATGCGACTTGTTCATATGCGCCATGCAGCGGCAGCATGGCTCCGAAATTCATGTGAACGCAAATAAAACGGCAAAACAGGTCGGTAAAACAAGAAGACCTGCCGGGCGGTTTGCGCGGCAGGCCTTCAATGCATGGTACACACGGTTTACTTTGCTCCAGCCCAGGATCCGACGCCGGCGCGTATGCCGGCCTTCGTGTCGGCCGCTTCAGGCCAGCCAATATCCTTCTGCAGCTCGATCGGCAGGGAGCGGATGGCGCGTTCGGTCTGGTAGCGGGCGCGGGCCGCGCTGAATTCGGTCGCAAGCCGACCGATGGATGACAGGATAGACATTTCGATCTCCTCATGTCGGGGCGGAAGTGCCCGGCAATGCCTTACGTCAGGTCTGTATCAGCTTCATTGCATGTCGAAGGCAGGTCTGTGTCGTGATCGTTTCGTGGCTGCCTTGGCAGCATCCTGCTTCGATGGAGTTGACTATGCGCTCGAACTGATGTTCAATCAAACGAAATGGAATGATAGTTTGCATCAGAAAAATTGAAGGTCGATCGTCATGAACGCCCCACTCAATCATCCGCTGCCGCTGCTGGACCTCGACGTGCTGCGCACTTTCGTGGCGATCGCCGAAACCGGCAGCTTCACCACCGCGGCCAATGCGGTCTTCCGTACGCCCTCGGCGGTCTCCATGCAGATCAAGAAGCTGGAAGATATTCTGGGCCGCTCGGTGTTCGCGCGCGATGCGCGCTCGGTGACGCTGACCACCGACGGGGAAATGCTGCTGGGCTATGCCCGTCGTCTGCTGTCGATCAATCGCGAGGCGGTGTCCAAGTTCATCATTCCCGATATTGTCGGCGTGGTGCGGCTGGGTTCGCCGGACGATTATGGCGAGCGCGTGCTGCCGCATGTGCTGAAGCGTTTTGCGCAGTCGCATCCATCGATCGCCGTCGACGTCACCATCGACCAGAGCAGCAATCTGCGCCGGCGCATGGATGACCGGGCGCTCGACATCACGCTGCTCACCAATTCCTACAAGACCAGCGCGCTCGGCGCCGAGGTGCTGTTGACGGAGCCGATCGTCTGGGCCGGCGCCAAGGGCGGCTGCGCGCATCTGCGCGAACCCTTGCCGGTGTCGCTGTGGGAAGAGGGCTGCGCCTGGCGGGCAGGGGCGCTCGAAGCGCTGAGCCGCGAGGGCCGCAACTACCGCATCGCGTATATGAGCGCGCATACGGCCGGCCAGCGCGCCGCCATCATGTCAGATCTCGCCGTGGCGCCGCTGCCGAAGTCTTTCCTCGGCAACGACATGGTCGAGCTCTGCCCCAAGGACGGCATGCCCGATATCGGCACCTATAACCTCGCCATGGTGGTAGCGCCGGACGCCAGCGCGCCGGTCAAGGCGGTGGCCGACCACATCCGGGCGACGTTCGAAGTCTTCCGGGAAACCGGCAAGTTCTGATCAACCGGGGTGCTCTGACTGGAGGCTCTGCCCCGAAGCCTCGGTGGACGGCGCTTCGAAGCCTGCTCCGGCGCCTTCAACAAGGGGCGAGGGGTTCTCGGTCAGAAACGCCACGATCCGTTCGCGCGCGCGGCGCGATTCCGGCATGTCGATCAGCGGCCAGACGTGGAACATGCCTTCCTCGTGCACGAGCTCTACCTCGACGCCAGCGGCCCGTGCTTTTTGTGCGAAGATCAGATTGTCGGGCGTGAGAAGATCGCGAGAGCCCGCCAGGAGCAATGTCCTGGGCAGCACCGAGAGGTCGCCATAGACGGGGCTGATATGCCAGTCCGTCGGGTCTATTCCGGCACTGTAGAGCCGGATAGCCTCCCGTCCGCCCGCGATGCCCAGCCAGGGATCGTTCCGCTCCGCCTCGAACACCTCGGGGTTTGCAAGCGAGACGTCGAGCCCGGGTGAGATCAGCACATGGCGCGACGGCAAGGGCAGGCCTTCTTCGGCAGCCATCATGGTGAGCACCACGGCCATGTTGCCGCCGGCGGAATCGCCCATGAAGATGATGTCTTCCGCCTCCGTCTCGCCGAGCATCCGGCGATAGACGTCGCCGACCATGCCGAACATGGCGTGGAAGTCATGCTCGGGCGCGATGGGATAGATGGGCACCGTAAAGGCATAGCCCAGCCGGTCGGCCATGTCGGCGATCAGGTGCCAATGATAGGGCGTGATTTCAAAGACATAGGCGCCGCCGTGCAGATAGAGAACCCGCTTGCGCTCGCCGGCCCTGGGGGCGATCTCGTAGACGGGAAAGCCGTCGACGGTGCGCGTCTCGATGTTGAAGCGCTGCTGCACTGACACCGGAGGGTGATGGTCCTCTGTCCGGCGCGCCGCAGCGATCCAGCGCTGCAGGTTTTCCGGGCTGGAAAACGCCTTCTTGCGACTGTGCCTGAGCACGAAGGACACGACGTGGCTTTTCAAACTTGGCATGCGGATACACGAACTTCGGCGGCAGCCGACTAAGAGAAGTCCCCTTCATATTTGAAGATCGTGCCCTGGTCGAAGATGTCAAGATTTACGCTGTGTGCACACGTCGCTGTGATCGGCGCCGCATTTCTCGCGGGAGGGATCAGCGCTGCGGCAGAAGGGCTGCGCGCAGGCGGTTGCTGGTGACGGCCGGAGCCCCTCGCGGGCTCCGGCGCGTGCCGAGCAGTTTGCACTTTTCGGCGAAGGTCATCAGCGCGTAAAGCCCAAAAGCAGGGCGGAAAGCGCCGCCTGCGGGTCGCTGGGCGGCGAGGCCGGCCAGCCGATGTCTTTCTGGACATGCGCCGGCAGGCTGTTCAGGGCGCGGACGGCCTTGTTCCTGGCATGGGCCTGCCTGATGGTCGCACCGTAGCGGCCGAGATTTTCGAACATCGACATTTTCATCTCCCTTGAAGAACGGCGGCGGCCGAGGATTATCTTCGGCCGCCGTTCGATGCCGGGTAAATGCGCCTGCCATGTATCGGTCGGATTTCACGAAAACGGTGATTTGGTTTCCGGACAGGCCGATCCGGAAACATTTGCATACAAATGAAATTGCAGGGCCGTGCCGGTGGAAGGTGGGCGTCAGACGACGCCCATCATTCTTCTCGCACGCCCATGCTATTCCCGGCCACGTCGCGCGGCGTGGCCTTCGCGCGAACGCCGGCGCGGGGTGGCGTCGCCGGCGATGCCGTCTTCGCTCACCGTCTTGCGCGGCGGCAGCTTCACCGCCGCCGACAGTTTCGGGAACGGATCGACCTTGTTCGGCAACGCCATCGCATAGACGAAGTGCTCCTGGAATTTGGGCTCCAGTGCGGTCTCGATCTTCTCGATCTGGCTCACCGTCTCCTCGATCTCGCGACGATAGCCGCGATTGAGCAGCGCCATGCGCGCGCCCGCGCCGGCGGCGTTGCCGACGGCCGAGACCTTGTCGAGGTCGCAATCGGGGATCAGGCCCAGCACCATGGCGTATTTTGGATCGATGAAGGAGCCGAAGGCGCCGGCGAAGTGGATGCGGTCGACATGCTCGGTGTTCTGCTTTTCCATCAACAGCTTGGTGCCGGCATAGAGCGCCGCCTTGGCGAGCTGGATGGCGCGCACATCGGTCTGGGTGATGGTGATCTTCGGCTCGCCTTCCTTCAGCACGTAGGAGAAGGTGCGGCCGTTGGCGACGATACGCGGCGAGCGCATGCTGAGCGATCCGTCGACGACGCCGTCTTCCGAAATGATGCCGGCCAGATACATCTCCGCAACGATCTCGATGATGCCGGAGCCGCAAATGCCGGTGACGCCGGTCGCCTGCACGCTGTCGAGGAAACCCGGCTCGTCGGACCACAGTTCAGAGCCGATGACGCGGTATTTCGGCTCGAGCGTGTCGGGATCGATGCGCACGCGCTCGATGGCGCCGGGCGCGGCGCGCTGGCCGCCGGAGATTTCGGCGCCTTCGAAGGCCGGACCGGTGGGCGAAGAGGCAGCCACAACCCGCGCACGATTGCCGAGCACGATCTCGGCATTGGTGCCGACGTCGACGATCAGCATCATCTCGTCCTGACGATGCGGGCCCTCCGACAGCGTCACCGCCGCGGCGTCGGCGCCGACATGGCCGGCGATGCAGGGCAGCATGTAGAGACGTGCGCCCGGGTTGAGCTTGAGACCGATATCCGAGGCCTTGATGCGCACCGCGCCCGAGACGGCGAGCGCGAAGGGCGCGCCGCCGAGCTCGGTCGGATCGATGCCGAGGAACAGATGGTGCATGATCGGATTGCCGACGAAGACGGAATCCAGGATGTCGTTGCGCTGGACACTGCCTTCCGCGCAGACCTTGTCGACGAGGCCCGAGATCGCCTCGCGCACCGCGACCGTCATGCCTTCGCGGCCATCCGGGTTCATCATCACATAGGAGACGCGGCTCATCAGATCCTCGCCGAAGCGGATCTGCGGGTTCGACGTGCCTGACGAAGCGGCGACGCGGCCCGACAGCAGCGACACCAGATGCATGGCGATGGTGGTCGAGCCGATATCGCAGGCCAGCCCATAGGCCTCGTTCTTGAGGCCGGGCCACAAAGCGATGACGCGCGCGATATCGCTGTCGGCATCCTTGTGGATGGCGGCGGTCGCGGTCCAGTTGCCCTTGCGCAAGATGCCCTGCACCTGCGGCAGCAAATAGAAATCGAATTCGAGGTTCTTGAAGTTCCAGTCCTTCATCAGCGCGATCTTGAGCCGGTCGAGATCGCCTGAAGGATTGTGCATGTCGGGTTCTTCGATTTCGACATAGCACATGCGGATTGCCGTATCGCGCGCGATCACCCTGGTGTCGGCATCCTTGCGGATGGTCTGTGCGTTGATGACCGTGTCCTGCGGCACGTCGATGACAAGGTCGCCGAGGATCTGCGCCGAGCAGGAGAGGCGGCGCCGTTCCGGCAGGCCGCGCACGCGCTCATAGCGCTCTTCCTTGGGCCCCTTGGGCGAGATGTGGTCGTTGGAGGAGACGATCTTGTGCTTGGCGAAATTGCCTTCCTGCACCTCGATCTGGCAGCGCCCGCAAGTGGCGCGCCCGCCGCACACGCTCTCGACATAGACGCCGAGCTGGCGCGCGGCGTCGAGCACCGGCGTGCCGACCGGAAACCGCCCGCGTTTGCCCGACGGCATGAACAGCACGAGCGGATCGGTGATGTTGGTATGCGAATTCACGATTGCGCGCTTATCCCCTTGCCATGCGGGCTTCACGACCGCCACGACGGCGACCGCCATTGCCGCCGCCTTCGCCTGGTGCATTGACCGCCGTCGGAGCGGCGACCGCCTGGCCGCCTTCGGCCGGCTTGTAATCCTTATAGGTGCGAATCCAGTTGGTGCAATTCTCGTCGGTGCCGTTCAGAACGTTGGCGCCGCGCACGGCTTCCATTTCCTGCGGACGCACCGGGTTCATGATGGCCGATGTCATGCCGGCGCCGATCACCATCGGGATGAAGGCGGCGTTGATGCCGTGGCGGTGCGGCAGGCCGAAGGAGATGTTGGACAGGCCGCAGGTGGTGTTGACCTTCAGTTCCTCGCGCAGGCGCCGCAGCAGGGCGAACACCTGGCGGCCGGCGTCGCCGAGCGCGCCGATCGGCATGACCAGCGGGTCGACGACGACGTCATGCGCCGGAATGCCGAAATCGGCGCAGCGCTGCACGATCTTCTTGGCGACGGCGAAGCGCACATCCGGATCCATCGAAATGCCGGTCTCGTCATTGGAGATGGCGACGACCGGCACGTTGTATTTCTTGATCAGCGGCAGGATGGCTTCGAGTTTTTCCTCCTCGCCGGTGACGGAGTTGACCAGCGGACGGCCCTTGGCGACCTTGAGCGCCGCCTCGATCGCGGCGGTGACCGAGGAGTCGATCGACAGCGGCAGGTCGACCAAGCCCTGGACGATCTCCAGCGTCTGTACCAGCAATGCCGGCTCGGTCGCGTTGGGGTCGACGGCGGTGACGCCGGCATTGACGTCGAGCATGGTGGCGCCGCAAGCGGCCTGTTCCAGCGCGTCCTTGATGACGGTTTCGAAATTGCCGGCGATCATCTCGGCGGCGAGCTTCTTGCGGCCGGTCGGGTTGATGCGCTCGCCAATCACGCAGAAGGGCTGGTCGAAGCCGATGATGATTTCTCGTGTCGCCGAGGCAACGATGGTCCGGGTCATGAAATCTCTCCGTCGTGATATAAAGAGTTCTTTATATCGTTATCTCTTGTCGATCAAGCGAATGGTGGCTGTCCCGCAAGTCAATGCGCGGTCTTCACCATGTCCACCTGGGTTTCGGTAACATCGTCGTGCAGGATATGGTCGAGCCGGTCGGCGACCATCTGGTCGTCGCGGCGGATTTCGCGCTTCCACGGCTGGCGGCCCTTCAGCACGCCCGATTCGTCGACGATCTCGGCGACATACTCCTCCTGGCGGTAGGCCATCACATGGACGCCTGAAACGCCTGGGATTTCCTTCACCTCGTTGATGATGTCGATGCAGAGCTGCTTGCCTTCCTTCTTCTGGTCCTGGGCGCCTTCCAGCCGCTTGATGACGGTATCGGGAATATGTATTCCCGGCACGTTGGAGCGGATCCATTTGGCGGTCTTGGCCGAGGCGAGCGGTCCGACACCGCACAGGACGAACACTTTCTCCGTGTGGCCGAGATCGCGTGCCTTTTGCATGAAGGCCTTGAACATCGGCACGTCGAAACAATACTGCGTTTGGACGAACTGAGCGCCCGCGGCGATCTTCTTGCCGAGATGGATCGGGCGGAAGTCGAAGGGTGGTGCGAACGGATTGACGGCCGCGCCGAGGAACAACTGCGGCGGCGTGGTGAGCTTGCGGCCGGACAGGAACTTGCCGTTGTCGCGCATGATGCGGATGGTTTCGAGCAGCGACATGGAATCGAGGTCGAACACCGGCTTGGCGCCGGGCTGGTCGCCGGCCTGCACGCCATCGCCTGTCAGGCACAGCATGTTGGCGACGCCCATGGCAGCCCCGCCCAGCACGTCGCCCTGGATGGCAATGCGGTTCTTGTCCCGGCAGGCGATCTGCATGATCGGTGCGTAGCCCATGCGGGTCAGGAGCGCGCAGATGCCGACCGACGACATATGGCAATTGGCGCCCGACGCATCGACGGCGTTGATGGCATCGACCCAGCCGTCGAAGATCTTCGCCCTGTTGTAGACGTCTTCGGGATCGGCGCTGTCGGGCGGGTTGAGCTCGGTGGTGACCGCGAATTCACCGCGTCGCAGGACGCGTTCGAGCCGGCCGCGCGAGGTGTGGCCGGGCAAGGGGTCGAGCGGCAGATGGATGCCGGCCGGGTTCTCGTCACGCTGGCGGGCGATCATGCGGCCGCTCCGGTCGTCCCATCGGCCGCGGCTTCACGGGCCGCTGCCGCCTGCGCGGTGACGCGCAGCCAGGCGGACGTTTCGCGCAGCGACTGGTCGACCGGCTTCTGCACGGCGAGAATCCTGTCGCCGTGCTCCATGTTGCGCGCCCCCTCCCAGGCCTTGACCCAGACGCAAGGCATGTCGGGCTCCACCTCGCAATTGCCGTTGGCGCGCACGCCGCCACAAGGGCCGTTGCGCAGCTGCTTGGGGCAGTTCATCGGGCACGACATGCCGGTCGAGGACAGGATGCACTGACCGCACATGCGGCAGTCGAACATGAAGCCCTTGACGCGCTTTTCGACAAACTTCACCGGGGCCTCGACACGGCTGTAGCCTATGCCTTTCCACAAGGGATGCAGCAGGAGGAACGTGTCGGCGAAGCGGGCATAGAACCATTCGAGCAGGCGCGAGTGCCGGACCGACCATAATCTCACCGCGAAAGAACGCTGCACGCGGCGCTGCGGCGACACATCGGCCGGCTTGTAGTCGGATTTCGGTGCTGCCTTCTTGACCAGGGTGGCCTGGGTGACCGGCTGGAGGGCCGGGCTCTCCTTGGCGGGAATGGTTTCAGACATTTTCTTTGCCGCCCGCCTTCACCAGAGCGACCAGCCGCTCGCGGTCATATTTCGCGTCGAGGTCCTGGAATGCCTTCTCGACCTCGGCTTCGAGGTCGTCGCCGACCGGAACCGGATCGGCCTTGCGCCATTCGGCCAGATAGTCGTCGGTGCCGCCGGCGCCGGTGCGCATGGCGCACATGTCGATCGCCTCGGTGAAGCGCAACGGCAGTTCGCGCTTGGCGTTCTGGCGGCCTTTCCTGACGATGACCTGGGCAGGGATGTCGCGCCAGTAGACGACGATCAGATCGGCCATGAATTCTCACTCCTCGATCTGCGAGCATTGCCGCATGCGCAATTGGGCCGCTTGTTATGGGACGACGCGCGCGCATTCAAAAGCGACGCATTTGGATGTCGTAAAATGAAAGGCAATCTTCAATGTCGGCCTGAGGCAGAAATCAGCAGGAATGATCGATGCTGCCATCGAAGCCATTGTGCCTCAGATCGGCAATGCGGACGATCATGCTCCGTTTGGGATCGAATGGAAGATCCTGAAAAGCGAAGTCGCGATAGAAGTCTCTTACGCCTTCGTCCAGCGGGTGTGTGATAACGCCGATATTGCTGGAAAACCGCACCGCCGTCCTGAGCGCAAACAGGAGAAGGGAGCGCCCGCAGCCGCGTCCCTGATATTTGCGATCGACGGCCAACTGGCCGAGCAGGATTACCGGAATAGGGTCAGGCCGATTACGCTGTGCCGATTTGGGCAGGTATGCGCGTTCGATCTGGCCAGCGCTCAGCGCAACGTAAGCCGCTATCCCACCGGTTTCGGAATCACAGACGAGGCTCGTCCGCGACAATCCATCCTGCTGGTTGCGCCATGCATGACGGCGAAGCCAGTTGTTCAACGACTCGCGACCGCAATCGAAAGCGTCCCAGTCGTCATCCCCGGCGAGCGGACGGGGTGGCGTCAGTCCCGCCATACTGGCCTGGACGCAGCAAGCCTTTGCAGTCTGGGCTCGGTCTTTGGTGTCGATTTCGCCCAGGCCTCGAATTGTTCCCAATCAACGACGGGAATAACGACGACACGACCGCCCAAAACCTCCATCTCGGCGGCCTCAACAGCCTTGCGCCGAATGAAGTCGCTCAGATTTGTATGAGCCTGCTTGGCGGCGGCCTCGAGAATGTCACGCTCGTCCGAGGTGACGCGAACGCTGACAGGCGCCATGCTGGACATCGATAGGGCTCCATATTTTGTATGACAATAGCATACGATCGCCCGTATCGCCAGCGCTACCAGATGCCGGTTCTGAGCCCGGTCCAGAGATAGAACCAGATCGTCGGGTGGTACCACTGTTTAGATGGCAGGCTTGGATCGAACGTCACGAGTTTTCCGGCCAGAGCATCGCTGACCGCCTCGACGCAGATGTCGCGCGAAAACGCCGTTTGGCGCAGCGCATAGCTTGAGATCGTGTCGCCTGGTTTCGGCTGGCCGTATGCCTGTTTCAGCACGCCGCCCGTGTCCACGCCGGCATCGACCAGATGCACCGTGGTGCCGAAATTCGCGGAATCGCCTGATGCCAAAGCCCAGTAGCCGCCGTTCATGCCGCGATATTTCGGCGTGATGCCTGCGTGATAGTTGAGCACCGGGCAAGGCATCCTGGCCAACATGTCCTTCGACAGGAGTCGGCAGCCGTTAAGCAGGACGACGCCTGGCTGGATTCTCTGGATCGCCGCGAGACACTCCGGCCCATTGGCCGAGGCAACATGGATGATCTCCTGGCCCGGCCGCGGCTCGGTATCGAGCTTCTCCTGCGCAATCAACCGGGCGGCATGGCTGGCGTAGAGCCGCTTGCCCAGCCTGCTCAGCACCATCGTGCCGAACTGGCCGATGGCCTGTAGCCAGCCCTGGCGACGGGCACGGCCAAGCAGCAATCGCTTTTTGGATTCAGGGACTTCCAGGATCACGATGACTGGGCCGACACGATCGGCAATGGCGTTGACCATTGCCCATACGTGCTGGCCGCCTCCGGTGACAACCACGATCGGTCTCGGATTGGTTTCCGGTACTGCCATTGATCTTGCCACCCCCAACTGCCACGGCCGGAGCTTAGACGAGGCGGGTTAATCCTTGGTATGCCGGAGTCGTCAGGAAGGCTCCGCTCAGCGCTTGAACTCCATGATGTCGAGCTTCGATTCGTAATAGGGAGCGGGGAACTCGATGCGCCATTCCCCGGCGCTATTGCGGAAGGCGTAGCCGACCTGGTCGGTCCGGGGGCCGCTGCCATAGGGTTTTGCCTGATCGTTGTTGACGGAACCGGAGCCGAGATAGATCGCACGCTTTTCGCCGTCGTCGAAGAAGCGGCCCTTGGTGCGCTGCGAGCCGGTGAGCTTTTCCAGCCGCCAGCCGGAGCCGTCGTCGGTCACCCTGCATTTGAACCAGCCATAGATAACGAGCGGGCTCAGCCCGCCCACCTTGATGGTGCGGCATTGCCACTTGCCGGTGAGGTCCTTGTCGGAGAAGGCAACCAGCGGCTTGGCCAGCAAGGCGTCGAGCTGCCTGACCTCGCCAGGATTGCCCGCCTTCGCCTCGGCAAGAGCCGCCTTGCGCGCCTCGCCATATTTGTCCAGCCGCGCCTTGTCGGCGGCGGTGATCAGCTTCTGCACCTCGCCGTCAGCAAGCGCGGGCAAGGTGCAGCAGAGAAGGCCGGCAACGGCAAGCATCGGGCGAAGGGTCATCGGCATTCCTCGTCGGTGTCCGGCAGCCGACCACTGGACGGCGCCTTTGCATGGCTTGCGCGCAATTTACCCATTCGCGGCAGGCTGTCATCCGTGCTTAACAACGAAACCACGCCGCGATCCAAATTAAGGCAATTGGCCTGGGAACAGATCAAGGCCATTCTCCAGTAGAAGGCGGCGATCCGTCCTGTCTTCGCCTTCGGAAAGGGCGATAATCGCCAATCGCCGCGCAAGAGGGCCGCAGCCCAGCCAGCGTCAGACGTCAGCCGCGGCCTTGGCCAGCCCAGCCGTCAGATCGCCATAGCCTGTCGCGCGCCGCTCATAGACGAGGCCAAGCAGTTTCGCGGCCTTTTCCGCGACCTTGTCGAGCTCCGGATCGTCGGTCTGGGCCAGGTAGATCAGCTTCTCGTAATTGCCGAAATAGTCCTTGATCAGCTCCGGATGCCTGTCGAGACCGAGCGGCTTCATGAAGAAGGCATCGAATTGGCGGCAGAGGAAATCGGTCATGTAGAAGGACATCATGTCGTCGTCGGCGACCTTCGCATAGGCATCCATGCCCTGGTAGAAGGCGAAGCAATGCGGACCGGCCATGCGTTCGACGCCATGCTTCTCGCAGACCCGATCGAGCAGGCCGCCGGTGCCGCAATCGGCGTAACCGACGAAGATGTTGCTGTAGCCTTCCGCCTTGGCCTTTTCGATGGCCTTGTCCATCGCCGGCGCGATGCGGTCCGGATAGAAATGAAACTCGGCCGGAAGGCATGTCAATTCAAGGTGATCGAGCCCGAGCTGTTCCTTGACGGCCAACACCTCGCGCGCAATCATCCCGCAGGCGATGATGAGCAGCTTGTCCGCTTGATTCTGCTTGGGTCTGGGCATCTTCATGAAACCAGCCGAGCCGGCTTTCGTTGCTGTGGGGCGATCTACCGAGAGAGGGATAAACCGTCGATGAAACTGTTACGCATTGCGCCAATCGCAATCCTGGCTTGTGCCCTGGCCCTTTCGGCCTGTGCCAACACCGTCCGCGGCGTCGGCAGGGATATCAAGTCTACCGCGAAGGCCGTTGACGATACCGTCAAGAAACCCTGACCGCCGCTCCCGACATCTGGGAACAAAAAAGCCGCGCTGCAAGGCGCGGCTTCGTCTGTTGAGCGTCCGCCTTGCCTTGTATCAGGCGGAAGCGCGCACATTGTGTTTACGCTTCATGTAGTCCTTGGCCGTCTCGACCGCCACAGCGGCGTCGCGGCAATAGGCGTCGGCGCCGACCGCCTTGCCGAATTCCTCGTTCAGCGGCGCGCCTCCGACCAGGACGACGTAGTCGTCGCGGATGCCCTTTTCCTTCATCGTGTCGATGACGACCTTCATGTAGGGCATGGTCGTGGTCAGCAGCGCCGACATGCCGATAATGTCCGGCTGGTGCTGCTCGATGGCATCGAGATATTTCTCGACCGCATTGTTGATGCCAAGGTCGATGACGTCGAAGCCGGCGCCTTCCATCATCATGCCGACGAGGTTCTTGCCGATGTCGTGGATGTCGCCCTTGACGGTGCCGATCACCATCTTGCCCTGCTTGGGCGCGCCGGTGGCGGCGAGCAGCGGGCGCAGGATGAACATGCCGGCCTTCATCGCATTGGCCGACAGCAACACTTCGGGGACGAACAGGATGCCGTCGCGAAAATCCTCGCCGACGATGCGCATGCCTTCGACCAGCGCTTCCGTGAGCACCTTGTAGGGTGCCCAGCCGCGCTCGAGCAGGATGCGCGTGCCTTCCTCGATCTCTTCCTTCAGACCGTCGTAGAGATCGTCGTGCATCTGCTGCACCAACTCGTCGTCGGAAAGCTCGGAGAGGATAATCTCGTCGTCGGACATTGTTTCTCAGGCTCCTTGCTGCCGGGAACGACCATGGCAGCTTAAAATCAACGCGCCAATACCTAACCCGCAAGGGGCGGGTATCCATAGCTGATTTGCGACTTCCCGCAAAAGGAAAGCGACTGAAAAATCTATCGGTTTTCTTGTCGATTTTGCGACAGGCGTTGGCGCGGACGGGCCGTTTCGAATAGGGTGCATGGCTACGATCCGCCGGAAGCCGCGATAGGCGGCCACAACGGTTCCGGGCCGGGCGCTAGTCAAGCCGGTCCAAATTCAGGGAAGAACGATCATGAGCGAACACGCGGCAGTGGACCAGGAAGCGTCAAACGCGCGACGTGGACGCGGCGCCAGCGGCGGAGCGGCGGCAAGGCGGGCAGCGCGGTCGGGCGGCGGTCCCGGCACCCAGCTCACCTACATCAAGCGCAAGATCAACGTCTATGAAGTGCTGGACGAGGAAGGCCTGGCGCTGATCGAGAAGAACACCGACACGGTGCTCGAAGAAATCGGCATCATCTTCCGCGACGATGCGGAGGCGTTGCAGCTGTGGAAAGAGGCGGGCGCCGACGTCAAGGGCGAACGCGTGCATTTCCCGAAGGGGCTCTGCCGTTCGCTCTTGAAGACCGCGCCCCCCATCTACACCCAGCATGCCCGCAATTCCGAACGCTCGGTGCAGATCGGCGGCAATGCTACCGTCTTCGCCCCGGTCTATGGCCCGCCCTTCGTGCGCGACCTCGACGGCGTCAGGCGTTACGCGACCATCGAGGATTTCCAGAATTTCGTGAAGCTCGCCTATATGGCGCCTTCGATTCACCATTCGGGCGGCACCGTGTGCGAGCCGGTCGACGTGCCGGTCAACAAGCGCCATCTCGACATGATCTACGCGCACATCAAATATTCCGACAAGCCGTTCATGGGCTCGGTCACCGCACCGGAACGTGCTGAAGACACGGTCGCCATGGCCAAGCTGGTGTTCGGCGACGACTTCGTCGAAAACAACACGGTCCTGACCAGCCTGATCAACGCCAACTCGCCGATGGTCTTCGACGAGACCATGCTTGGCGCGCTGAAGGTCTATGCGCGCCACAACCAGGCCTGCATCGTCACGCCGTTCATCCTCGCCGGCGCGATGAGCCCGGTGACGGTGGCCGGCACGCTGACCCAGGTGCTTGCCGAGGTGCTTGCCGGCGCTTCGTTCACGCAGCTGATCCGGCCGGGCGCGCCGGTGCTGTTCGGCACGTTCGCCTCGTCGATCTCGATGCAGTCGGGCGCGCCGACCTTCGGCACGCCGGAGCCGTCGCTGGTATCCTACGGCGCCGCACAGCTCGCACGGCGCCTCGGCCTGCCGTTCCGCACCGGCGGTTCGCTCTGCGCCTCGAAAATCCCCGACGCGCAGGCAGCTTATGAAAGCGCCAACACGCTGAACTCGACCATTCTGGCCGGCACCAATTTCGTCCTCCATTCGGCCGGCTGGCTCGAGGGCGGGCTGGCGTCCTGCTACGAAAAATTCATGATGGACATCGACCAGCTCGGCATGACGCAAAAATTCTCCGAAGGCGTCGACCTGTCGGAAAACGGCCAGGCGATGGACGCCATCCGCCAAGTCGGGCCGGGCAGCCACTATCTCGGCTGCGACCACACGCAGGCGAATTTCCAGACTGCCTTCTATCGCTCCAACATCGCCGACAACAATTCATACGAGCAGTGGCTGGCCGAAGGCGAGAAGACCGCGCCGCAGCGCGCCAACGAACTCGCCCGCCGCTGGCTGGAATCTTATGAGGCGCCGCATCTCGATCCGGCGATCGACGAAGCGCTGAAGGACTTCATCGCCAAGAAGAAGGGGTCGATGCCCGACGCCTTCACGTGAAAGGAGCCCGAGTCAGGCGGGGCTAAAGTCGCCAACATCATCCACAAGGAAGTCTGGCGGAGCGCCTTCTCCGATCCGGTCAAGAAGGGATGATTCCTTCGCGCGGCAGGATGGAGGAGATTGCGGCCGCGCTTGGCGCCGACGGCCTCATCCTGCGTGGCGGCTTCACCTTTGGGGACGGCGAGGCGGCGCCTTGTGGCCGCTCCGGTGCACCAACCAGGTCGGCGCTGCTGGTGGGACAGGCGGGGGCAGCACCCTGGCCGCATTTTCTGCGCTGGCGTGAAAAGCAGCCGCGAGCAATCGCCAATCCGCTCGACACCTGGTCCCGGCAGGTCATAGGCGCGGTCGCGGAAGAATTCGGCGCACGCGCCGTGTCGCCGTCCGACAAGCCCTATCTGCCGTTCCAGCGATGGGCGATGCGGGCCGAGGGCCTGAAGCCGTCACCGCTCGGCATCCTCATGCATCCGCGATATGGGCTTTGGCATGCCTATCGCGGCGCGCTGCTGTTCGAGGACGAGATCGCGCTCCCGGAGGCTCGCGAGGCGGTCCATCTTTGCGACACCTGTGTCGACAAACCGTGCCTGAAATCCTGTCCGGTCAATGCCTATTCCATCCAAGGCTTCGCCTACCAGGCCTGCCTGGCGCATGTGCTCGGGCCGAGTGGCGGGCCCTGTTGTGACGGCGGCTGCCTTGACCGCAACGCCTGTCCCTATGGCACAGCCTATCGCTACCCCTCAGAGGTGCAGGCCTTCCACATGGCAGCGTTCGCGGGCCGGTAAGCTCGTCGCGCTGCCGCACGAAATGTTGACTGCCAAAATCAGGCAACAGCTTGCCCTGTCGGCGTGCCCGGATATGTATCGCCCAGCAACCGAACGGAGCTGGCGATGGCGAAACAAGACCTTCAGATCAAGACCAGGGACGGTATGGCGAGGGCGGGGCTGTTCCGCCCGGCCAACGCTTCCCCGCCCAAGGCCGGCATCATCCTCTATATGGATGCCTTCGGCCCGCGCCCCGCGCTCGACGGCATGGCCGGGCGGCTGGCGGACGAGGGCTATCCGGTGCTGGTGCCCGATCTCTTCTATCGCAACGCGCCCTACGGTCCGTTCGATGCCAAAACCGCGTTCGTCGAGGAAAGAACCAAGGTGCCGCTGATGGCGCTGATCAGCGCCACGACGCAGGAGATGACGATTGCCGACAGCGGCGCCTTCCTCGACGCACTCGCTGCCGAAGGCGTCACCGGGCCGATCGGCGTTGTCGGCTATTGCATGGGCGGCGCGCGGGCGCTGAACGCAGCCGCCTCCTATCCGGATCGCATCAGGGCGGCGGCCAGTTTCCACGGCGGCAATCTCGCCAGCGACGCGGCCGACAGTCCGCACCGCAAGGCGGGGTCGGTCAAGGCACGCGTCCATGTCGGCATGGCCGGCGTCGACAGGAGTTTTCCGCCCGAACAATCAGCGCGGCTGGCCGAGGCGTTCAGGGCGGCGGAAGTCGATTACGTGCTGGAGAATTATGTCGGCATGGCGCATGGCTGGTGCGTGCCGGACCACAGCGTCTACAACGAAGATGGCGCCGAGCGGCATTGGAACCGGTTGATCACCCTGTTTTCCGAGACGCTCGGGTAAAGCCAATCTTCGAGAGGTCGGCGCCGCCCCTCATCCGCCCTTCGGGCACCTTCTCCCGTAGAACGGGGAGAAGGAAGAGGTACCAGTAAAAAAAATCTTTCCCTCACCCCAAGGATTGGCCATTAGCCTTCGTCCAACAGGCAAATGATGGCGATGATGCTGGATGAGAGCGAAGCCTCCGACGCCGAACTGATCGGGCGGGCGAAGGGCGGAGACAGGGGAGCTTTCGGCGCGTTGCTCGAAAGGCACTATGACTTCGTCTATCGCGCCGCCTACCGCTGGTGCGGTCGGAAGGCGGACGCCGAAGACATCGCCCAGGAAGTCTGCGTCCGGCTCGGCAAGGCGATCCGCGACTATCGCGGCGGCAGCGCCTTCACCACGTGGCTCTATGCCATGACGCTGAACGCCGCGCGCGACATGATGCGCAAGAGCGCCCGCGAGACGGTCAAGACCGAAGCCTATGGCGTTCATGCGCTGATTTCGGGCGAGGCTCCGGCCGAGAACGAGGATCTTGCCGAGGCGCTGTGGGCCGCGGTGCGGCGACTGCCGGACAAGCAGCGCGACGCCGTGCTGCTGGTCTATGGCGAGGGCTTGAGCCACGCGGCCGCCGCCGAGGCGATGGCGATCTCGGAGACGACTGTTTCCTGGCACATCCATGAAGCGAAGAAACGGCTGAAGACGCTCATGCGTTCAGCCGGGGAAGTGTGACCATGGTCGACGAGAACGAACTCAAGAGGCTGCGCGACATAGTGATCCCGGCTCCCGGCGAGAGCGCGAAGGCGCGCGCCTTCGAGGCCGCCATGCGCGCCTATGATGAGGAAAATATTTCCGCTGTCAGCCAAGGATCGGTCGGCGGTCTTCGTCTCACAGAGCGAGCACGAAAGCTCTGGAGCGAAATCATGCAAAAGAAACTCATTGCCACGCCGGCTATTGCCGGGCTCGTCGCCCTGCCGATTGCCGGATACGCCACTTTCCATATGCTGAGGGAACAGCCGTCCACTTTCGGCGGCGGCGAAAAGATCACCGAGACGCTGGCCGACAAGCCCGCCACGGTGAAGCCGCTGGCTAAACAGGCCACGGGCGATCAGGCGATCGACAAACCGCTCGCAACGAGCGCGCCTGAGAAAGACAAGAAGACCGACGCGGAAAGCCGCGACGAAACGGAGGCCTTGGCGGCGCCGAGCAAATCCGAATCGGCCGTTGCTGGAGGCCTGGCGCCGCAGAATGCGCAGGAACAGGTTGCGCCGGCGGAACCTGCGCCACCTGCGCCAACGGGCGAGTTCGCCCTGGATAGCACTGCCGCGCCCAGCACGTCGCGAGCCGCACGCATGTCCAAAATGATAGCACCGCAGCAGCCCGCCATGGCGCCGGCGGACCAGATCGCACCACAGGAGGAAAACCGCGATCGCGTCCAGGATTTTAAGACCAATCCGGTACATTCGGCACTCGAGGACCCGGTCTCGACCTTTTCGATCGACGTCGACACCGCCTCCTATTCCTTCGTGCGCCGTTCGCTGAAGGAGGGCTTCCTGCCGCAGGCCGACACGGTGCGGGTCGAGGAGATGATCAACTACTTCCCCTATGACTGGAAGGGGCCGGATGCGGCGTCGACGCCGTTCAATTCGACCGTCAGCGTCATGCCGACGCCGTGGAACGCGCACAGCAAGCTGATGCATGTCGCCATCAAGGGTTTCGACGTCAAGCCGGCCGAGCAGCCCAAGGCCAATCTGGTGTTCCTGATCGACGTCTCGGGCTCGATGGACGAACCGGATAAATTGCCGCTGCTCAAGGCGGCATTCCGGCTGCTGGTCAGCAAGCTGAAGGCCGACGACACCATCTCGATCGTCACCTATGCCGGCGATGCCGGCACGGTGCTGATGCCGACAAAGGTTGCCGAGAAGGACAAGATCCTCAACGCCATCGACAATTTGCAGCCGGGTGGCTCGACGGCCGGCGAGGCCGGCATCAAGGAGGCCTACAAGTTGGCCGAGCAGTCCTTCATCAAGGACGGGGTCAACCGCGTGATGCTCGCCACCGACGGCGACTTCAATGTCGGCCAGAGCGACGACGACGATCTCAAGCGCCTGATCGAACAAGAGCGCAAGAGCGGCGTCTTCTTGTCGGTGTTCGGCTTCGGCCGCGGCAATCTCAACGACGAGATGATGCAGACCATCGCCCAGAACGGCAATGGCACCGCCGCCTATATCGACACGCTGGCCGAGGCGGAAAAGGTGCTGGTGGAGGATGCCTCCTCGACGCTGTTCCCCATCGCCAAGGACGTGAAGATCCAGGTCGAGTTCAATCCCGCCAAGGTCTCGGAATATAGGCTGATCGGCTATGAGACCCGCGCCTTGAACCGCGAGGATTTCAACAATGACCGGGTCGATGCCGGCGAGATCGGCTCGGGCCATTCGGTCACCGCAATCTACGAGATCACGCCCAAGGGCAGCGGCGGCGAACGGATCGATCCGCTGCGCTATGGCCAGGCCGCGATGAACAATGGTGGCGTCGCCAATGCGGACGAATACGCCTTCGTCAAGATACGCTACAAGCTGCCCAACGAGGACGTCTCGAAGCTGATCACCACGCCGGTGACGTCAGCCAACGAGGTGGCATCCTTCGACCAGGCCGGCGCCGACCAGCGTTTCTCCGTCGCCGTCGCGGCGTTCGGCCAGAAGCTGCGCGAGGAGGATGCAACGGCGAAGTTCGGCTACGACAAGATCTTGGAGATCGCCACAGCCGCCCGGGGAGCCGACCCGTTTGGGTACAGGTCCGAGTTCCTCTCGCTTGTGCGCCTTGCCTCGGCGCTGGGCGGCAACCGCTGATGTTGATGACGGTCGGTTTCTTCCAGATGGGGTCGTTCTGATGGGAAAACCGGCCACGGGCGGGTGAGGCGAGGCCGGCGAGGGGGCATTCCCTGCCGGCCCGTTTTTTGCGGGAATTTGCGATCGTTAAATTGCGCGGCATTTCCGGTACCGGATCGCAATTCCTCTTGTTACGCCGGATAGGTGTGTGGGGCTGAGGGAGCCGGAATTGCAGATCAGGACTACCGCCAACTCGACACCGCCGGCACGGGACGCTTCGGCGGCCGCCCAATCAGCCGAATCCAGGCGCATCGGCGACGATGTCGCGCAGGCGCGCCACACCGCCATGTCGGCTCTGACCAACGACCGTTTCCGCATTATGCTGGAGCAGATCACCGATCCGGTTTCATCCGGAGCGCTGATGACGATGCGCGGCGCCAATGTCGTCGATCTTAAATCGGCGCAGTCGAGCTACGCCGACAACAGCGAATAATTAGAAAGCGGTGGCTTCAGGCCCGGCTGCGACGACGCTCGCGTCGGGCCTCACTGGTCTCGGCGGTGTTCGCCGTGGCCACCTTGTTGCGCATCGGACCGATGCGCTCGACGATCGTCTCGACGGTCGGACGATCCGCCTTGGTGTGGGCGTCGAGCGCCTTGCGCATGGCGGCCAGGTGCTGGAACGAGGTACCGCAGCAGCCGCCGATGATTTTCGCGCCGCCGTCGACGGCAAGGCGCACATAGTCGGCCATCAATTCGGGCGTGCCCGAATAGTGGATTTCGGTGCCGCGGAATTCGGGGATGCCGCAATTGCCCTTGACGATCACGGTTGCCTCCGGCTTCGCCTGCGTCATGTCGAGCAGCGAGGCGAGGATGTCGGAAGCGCCAACCCCGCAATTGGCACCGACGCCGAGCGGGGCTTGCGACAAGCCGTCGGCGACGCCGTGTATGTCCTTCGGCAGCAGGCCCATCATGGTGCGGCCGGCTGTGTCGAAGGACCCGGTATAGGTATAGGGCAGGCCGACGCGGATCGCCGCTTGGGCGGCGGCACGGATCTCGTCGGGCGCCGACATGGTCTCGATCCAGGCGACCTCGGCGCCGCCCTCCTTGAGGCCTTCGATCTGCTCGGCGAAGGCGTCGACTGCCTCGTCATAGGTCATGGCGCCGAGCGGCACCAGCAACTCACCGGTCGGGCCGACGGAGCCGGCGACGATCACCTTGCGCCCGGCCTTGTCGGCAACGGCGCGGGCGATCTCGGCGGCGCGCTTGTTCAGGGCGTGCACGCGGTCCTGGGCATGATGCAGCTTCAGCCGGTGACGGGTGCCGCCGAAGGAGTTGGTCAGGATGATGTCGGCGCCGGCATCGACGAAATTCTGGTGCAGGCTGGTGATGGTGTCGGGCTTGGTCTCGTTCAGCAGCTCCGGCGCCTCGCCAGCCTCCAAACCCATTGCGAACAAATTGGTGCCGGTGGCGCCGTCAGCCAAAAGCACGCCTTTTTGCGCCAGCAGCGCGTCGATCGGGTTGGTCGTCGTCATCGGATTGGCTTTCACATTCTGAATTCGAATAAGGATATAAACAAGTCTTTATGTCCAGTCAATAAAATAGCGACGGCGGAGTCGCAGTTGAAGGGCGCGGTTACGGGTGCCCGCTGTCATGCGGAACCTGATGGGAACGACATGCCAGCCAGATTGCGCGCGAAGCTTGCTGCCTCATGCGGGTTGACGTCGGCGGCCCGGATCAGATTGTCGAAATGCCGGGTCAAGGCTTGGACCGGCTGGGTGGCGTTCAGCACGACGTACATGTCGCCGACATAGATGGCGGCGCGGTAGGGTCCGAAAATGGTGAGCGGGATCGAATAGCGCATGCGGCCGTCGTAGAGAAACAGGCGGAAAGTCGGATAGAGATCGTCAAGCAGCGTCGCCATATGGGCGAGTTGCTGCCGACGGTCGGCCTCCGGAAAGCGGTCCCAGACGCCGAGGCCGCGTGCGAAAATCTCCAGCGTGTGTCGCGGCATGCAGACTTCCATGTCGGTCTCCGGGCGCCGGTTGTATTCGATGCGGTACTGGGTCTCGCTGGCCTGTGCGAGCCTGCTCCTGTTGGTGATGTTTGCCTCATAGTCGACCAGCGCGTGCGTCCGCAGAAGATCGGGGATGCCGGCCGGCACATAGCGGATCTTGGTGCCCGCGGCCTCGGCGAACCATCTGGCCAGAAGCGTGCGGTCGAAACCGTCGGGTGCTTCCTCGATTTCCAGGCTTTCGCGGATTTCACCAGTGACGCCCTCGTCCTGGCTGAGGCCGAGCAGCCAATCCAGCGACACTTTGAACTCGGCCGCGATGTTGAGCAGCGTTTCGGCCCGCGGCAAGCGCGTCGACGCGCCCGACATCAGCTGCGACAGCGCCGACCGATCGATGCCGACGGCGGTGGCGAAGGCGGACTGGTTGAGGTCGGACCGTGTCAGGAGCAGCTTAAGACGCTCCCGAAAGATCGCTGACAAATCCCGTTTGTCCATCTCCCGACTCTCCGAATCATGAGGAAAAATTTTCGCCGGAACGCCCTGACGAGGCGCTTCAGGCGCAAATGAATCCCTAGGTCTGTTTACAATCTGTAACATGTGCGGTTGAAAATGCGCAATCGCAACATTTTGTACACTTTGTCTCGTTGAGTGGAATCGTTTCTCCTGACACTATGCTGTCAGGAGCCACTGGGGTTCCGGCGACTGAGGGGCAGTGGTCGATAGCATGACTGGCAAGAGCATCAGGCGACGCAATACACCGGCCATCGAGTGGCCAACCGTAGCCCTCGCTTTCTTCTGTTACGGAGCATGGCTCGCCACCGGCCTTCTGCTCTGGCCGTCCTATCCGATCTTCGCGCTCGCTCTCCTCGGTTTCATCCTAGCACTTCAGTCGTCGATCATGCACGAAGTGCTGCACGGCCATCCGACGCGCAATGCCCTGATCAACGAGGCTTTCGTCTTCCTGCCGATCGGTCTGGTCTGGCCGTTCCGCCGCTTCAAGACGCTTCATCTGCGCCATCATGCCGACGAGCGCCTGACCGATCCGCTCGACGATCCGGAAAGCTACTACCAGGCGCTTTGGCAGCATGACGACCTGCCGCGAGCAATGAAATTCCTGCTCAGGATCAACAACACCATGGCCGGCCGGTTCTTTCTCGGTCCCTGGCTGTCCTGCATCGGCTTCTTCATCGACGACGCCAAACATATGATGGCCGGCGACAAGGCCATCCGCAAAGCCTGGCTGCTGCATGCGATCGGCCTCGCCGTCGTGGCGCCGATCGTGCAGTTCGGCTTTGGCATTCCGCTTTGGCTCTATATTCTCCCGGTGTGGCTCGGCCAGTCGCTGATCGCGATCCGCACCTTTGCCGAGCATCAATGGTCCGAGCATCCCGAAGGCCGCACGGTGATCATCGAGCGCTCGCCGCTGTCGTTCCTGTTCCTCAACAACAATTTGCACTTCGTCCACCACAAGACCCCAACGGTGGCCTGGTACAGACTGCCTCAGCTGTTTCGCGAGCGTCGCGAGGAATGGCTGCGGATGAACAATGGCTATGCCTATCCCAACTATTTCGCGCTGATCAGGTCCTATGCTTTCAAGGCCAAGGAGCCGATCGTGCATCCGGTGTTGCGGCGCCAGCCGGAGCCGGGCAGGGCGTTCAAGCCGCGCGTCAGGGCGCGCAGCATCAGCGGGCTCGGCACCGCGCCAGTCCCGGCCGAGCCGCCCAAGGAATGAAGCCCGCGACACGACGGACGGTGTCGGCTAACTCAAATCCGACGCCGCGTTTTTGCGAACCTCTCTCCAGATTTAATGGTCAGATCCCGGCATGAGCGAATTCGTTGCAGCGCTGCCGATGTATGACTGGCCGCAAGTGCGCCGCGAGGTCGACGACCAATGGGCACTGCTGCGCGATGCCTTCCGTCAAGGGGGGATAATCGATGCGCCGGAGACCGTCATTCGCCGCAACGGCGATCTGCCGCCAGTGCCGGGCGGCATTCATAGTGCCACCGGCGTTCTGATCGCGCCCGACCCCGCGACATTGCCGCCGGACGCGCTCGATTTTCACCAGCTCTGGCTGCATCCCGCACTGCTGTTCGCGCAGACTTGCTGGGGGCCAATGGAGCTTGGCCTGGCCAGCCATGTGCAGGTTGTCGGCCAGCCGAGCTATGACGTCTACGAAGGCGGCCAGGGCGAGCTTTATTCGAGCGCGCTTGTCATGCGGGCGGACGGCAAGGCGTCCGTGCCTGCGCCTGCCAATGGCAGGCCCGTCATCCCGCTCGATCTGATCCGCGGCAAACGCTTCACCTTCAACAGCCTCGATTCGATGTCCGGTATCATCGCGCCGACGCGCGACCTGGAGGCGCTGGGCGAAAGCCTTGATGTGTTTTCCTCGCGCAGCGAAAGCGGCGGACATCGCGCTTCGATCGTCGCCGTGGCCGAGGGCAGGGCCGATGTCGCGGCGATCGACTGCGAGAGCTGGGCGCTGGCGCAGCGCTTCGAGGGGGCCGCCCGGCAAGTGAAGGTCGTCGGCTGGACGGGCCTGCGCAAGGGCCTGCCCTTCATCACCGCGAAAACGACGCCGGAAAAAACGGTTGCCGCGATGCGCGAGGCCCTTGCCGGCTTAGCCGAGCAGCCTCGCATCCAGCGGATAGGTTGAAAGCTTTTCGTTGCCGGTGCCGGTGACCAGGATCTGTTCCTCGATCTTGACACCCTCGCGCCCGCCGAGCCTGCCGATATAGCTCTCCACGCACAGCACCATGCCTGGCTCGACCACGCCGTCGGGCGTATCCGATGTCCAGTCGTCGGCATGCGGCAAGGTCGGGTATTCGTCCGCCAGCCCGACGCCATGGTAGAGCACACCATAGCGGATCGGGAAACAGTCGCCGGGCGGCACCGCCGAGCGGTCGACAAGGTCGCGGAAGGAGGTGCCCGGCTGTATCAATTCGGTATTGTGCGCGATCTGGTCGGCAGCGATGCGGAAAAGATCGCACTGTTCGTCGGTTGGCTTCACATCCCCGCACAGCCAGGTGCGCGACAGGTCGGCGCAGAAGCCGTAGGGGCCGATCAGGTCGGTATCGAAGGCGACGAGATCGCCCGCCTCGATGAGGCGCGAGGAGCATTCCTGGAACCATGGATTGGTGCGCGGGCCGGATGCCAGCAGCCGCGTCTCGATCCATTCGCCGCCGCGGGCAATGTTGCCGCGGTGCAGTTCGGCCCATAATTCATTCTCAGAGGTGCCGGGCTTCAGCGCCTGTTCCATCTCGCCCATTGCCGCCTCGCAGGCGACGATGGCGCGGCGCATGGCAAGGATCTCGTCCGGGGATTTGACCAGCCGCGCATTCTCCATCACCGCTTCGCCATTGCCGATGGAAATGCCGAGGCGCGCAAGTTCCTCGACGCCTTCCGGGTTGATGTGGTCGACCGCGATGCGGCTGTTGCCGCCGCCATGTTCCCGCACCAGATCGGCGATTCCGGCCGCCCAGCGGCGGACTTTCTGCTCGGTGAGCTCGCCGCTGTAGAGATACATCCACGAGACGGCGGGGCGAACCTCGTCGACGACGCCGGAATGGTCCGACAGATGTTCGCAGGAGAAATAGTCGAACAGCACCACCGGCCCTTCGGTGGCGACGAAACAATGCCGTGTCGGGTTGTGCGCCACCCAAAGCTGCATGTTCGTGGAATCGGCCGCATAGCGGATGTTGACGGGATCGTAGAGCAGCGCGCCGGCGTAGCCCCGGCGCCTCAGCTCCGTGCGGATGCGCTCCAGCCGATATTTGCGCATTTCGGCCAGGTCGGGGGCGGCAATGCCTGCCGCCGCCCATTCCGCTTCGGCTGTCGCGCCGTAGCCCAGCACATGCTGGTTGAGATCAGCCGCCTTCCGGCGGGAGGCCTCGCGCAGCGCCTCGATCGAGCCCGGCACAAACGGCATGATCTTGCGGTGGCGGCCGAAGCTCCCCTTTGGCGCCGCGCTGTCCATGGCGAAACCTCAGCTCCGCATCTTCTCGCCGCTCGGGTCGAACGGCGCCTCGACATTGATGCGGGCCGGACGGCGATGGCCGAGGATTTCGATCTCGAACAGGCCGGCACTTTCATCCTCGGCCAGCGCCGCCGGCACGTAGCCCTGCGCCATCGACTTCTGGATATAGTGGGCATAGCCGCCGGAGGTAACCCAACCGACCACGCGCCAGTCGCCGTCGACGATGCCGCGCACAGCGGACGCGCCTTGCGCCGCCTTGGAGCCCCGAACTTCCTTGCCGGCTGCATCGAAACGCGGCGCGCCAAAGCCATGCGGCTTTTCCACCGTGCCATAGTCCTTGCCGACCTTGGCCCAGATCGGCTCGTCACCCATCACATCGGCGTCGGCCGCCTCGACGATGAAGGACACGCGGCGCAGCTTCGGTCCTTCAGCCCGTTCCCTGGCGGCCGCGTCGCGGCCGATGAAGTCGTTCTTCTCCAGCTTGATGAAGCGGTCCATCGAGCCTTCGAACGGTCCGTAGATCGGCCGCAATTCGCGGAACCAGGTCGGGAAGTTCTTTTCCAGGCGCATCGAGAGCAGGGCGCGCATGCCGAAATCGACCAGCCCGAATTCTTCGCCTGCGTCCTTGATCGCCTTGTAAACCAGGCGCTGATAGGCTGGCGCCATCCAGATCTCGTAGCCGAGGTCGCCGGTATAGGTAATGCGGTTGACCATGCAGGGGGCGCCGCCGACCGCCATTTCGCGGAAATCCATGAAGCGGAAGGCCTTGGTCGAGATGTCGACATCGACCAGCTTCTGCAGGAGGTCCCGCGACTTCGGTCCGGCAATCGACAGGCCGACAAGCGTCTGGTCGAAGCGGTGGATGCGTACCTCTGACGCGCTTGGACCATCCTTCGGCAGGTGCTTTTCGAACCAGCGCATGTGATATTTCTGCGCGGCCGACGAGCCCCAGATCATGAAGCGGTCTTCCGCGGCCTTGGCGATGGTGAAGTCGCCGATCAGCTTGCCGAATTCGTTGATCATCGGGGTCAGCACGATGCGGCCGGCCTTCGGCATGCGGTTGGTCATCAGCCGGTTGAGGAAATCCTCCGCCCCCGGTCCGGAGACCTCGTATTTGGCGAAGTTGGCGATTTCGGTGACGCCGACGCGCTCGCGCGTGGCGCGCACTTCCTCGCCGATCGGCCCAAAATCGTTGGAGCGGTGGAAGGACACGATATCCTTCGGCTCCTTGCCCTTCGGCGCGAACCACAGCGGCGTTTCAAGGCCCCAGGAGTCGCCCATGACGGCGTTGTTGGCGAGCATGGTGTCATAAAGCGGCGTCGTCTGCGCCGGGCGCGCTGCCGGCAGTTCCTCGTTGGGGAAGCGGATCGAGAACCGGCGCGAATAGTTCTCGCGCACCTTGGCGTTGGTGTAGCGCAGGCTGGCCCATTCGCCGAAGCGGGCGACGTCCATGCCCCAGACGTCGAAGCCGGGATCGCCATGCACCATCCAGTTGGACAGCGCCAGGCCGACACCGCCGCCCTGGCTGAAGCCGGCCATGACGGCGCAGGCGCACCAGAAGTTGGTCAGGCCCTGCACCGGGCCGACCAGGGGATTGCCATCCAATGCGAAAGTGAAGGGACCGTTGATGATCTGCTTGATGCCGGCCTTCTCGATGCCGGGGAAATGCTTGAAGCCGACCTCCAGCGACGGCGCGATGCGGTCGAGGTCGGGCTGCAACAGCTCGTGGCCGAAATCCCAGGGCGTGTTGACCGGCGACCACGGCTTGCACGCCTTTTCGTAAGTGCCGAGCAGGATGCCGTTGCGCTCCTGGCGGGTGTAGATCTCGCCCTTGAAATCCATCACGCCGATCATCTCGCGGCCGGTCGATTTGTTGAATTCCTCGACCTCCGGCATGGGCTCGGTCAAGAGATACATATGCTCCATGGCGAGCACCGGCAGCTCGAGGCCGACCATGCGGCCGATCTCGCGCGCCCACAGGCCGCCGCAGTTGACGACATGCTCGGCGTGAACCGTGCCTTGTTCGGTGATGACGTTCCAGGTGCCGTCGACCTGCTGCGTCAGTTCGACGACGCGGTTGCGCAGCACGATCTCGGCGCCGAGTTTCTTCGCCGCTTTCGAGTACGCAATCGTCGTGCCGGACGGATCCAGATGGCCTTCGACCGGATCCCACATGGCGCCGACGAAATTCGTCTCGTCCATCAGCGGGAACATCGCCTTGGCCTCGGATGGCGTGATCAGCTCGGTATCCATGCCGAGATAGCGGCCCTTGGCATGGGCAAGCCGCAGGAAGTCCATGCGCTCGGGCGAGTCGGCCATCATCACGCCGCCGGTCAGGTGCAGCGAACAGGACTGGCCGGAAAGCTCCTCGATCTCCTTATAGAGCTGCACGGTGTAGGCCTGCAGCTTGGCGACGTTGGGATCGCCGTTGAGCGTATGGAAGCCGCCCGCCGCGTGCCAGGACGAGCCGGAGGTGAGCTCCGAGCGCTCGATCAGCATGATGTCTGTCCAGCCGGCCTTTGCCAGGTGATAGAGCACCGAGCAGCCGACGACGCCGCCGCCGATGACAACCGCTTTTACATGGGATTTCATGAAGCTAAGTCCGTTTTTGAAGAGATTGAATCGGGTGAGTGCGGTATGAAAACAAAGCGGAGGTCGGATGCAGCGATGTTTTCGACCAGCCTGTCGTCGAGCGCGGCGAGGATGGTTTCGCACACGGGAGTACGGTGTTTCAGGACTTCATAGCTCCAGAGGCGCAGGATCGAGTAGCCTTGGGCGCGCATGAAATCGTCACGGCGGCGGTCGTAGGAACTGTCGGCGTGCTGTGAGCCGTCGAGCTCGACGATCAGCCATTTTTCGCGGCAACAGAAGTCGGCGTAATATGGTCCGATAGAGAACTGTCGCGTGAACTTGTAGCTACCAAGTTTGCGGGTTTTCAGCTCGAGCCAAAGCAGTGCTTCGGCCTGATTGTTGCCTTGCCTGAGTTTCCTGGCTCTCTGGGTTGTAACTGACTTTCGGCGACTGCGGGTTTTACGAGCGGCTTCCCCCACTCCGTCGCTGCTTCGCAGCGCCACCTCTCCCCCCTCCGGAGGGAGAGGAAGGGAGCCAGCCCGGCCAAGTCCGCGCCCTTCCTCTTCCCCGTCGATCGGGGGAGAGGTGTCGAGCGCAGCTCGACGGAGTGGGGGTCGACCGTTCATCGAATCCATACGCGTGATCAGTTCATCAACAACGCAGACGATCAAAAATCGGTCGGCGCGCCGCCTTCGGCGCGGCGTTTCTGGACGAAGGCGTTGAGCTCTTCGCGGATCGCCGGGTCCATGTAGGGCTCGTCATAGGAGGCCAGCCGCTCCTTCCATACCTTGTTGGCCTTTTCGAGCGCCGTCGGCGAGCCGGCTTCGGCCCAGGTCTCGAAATTGCGCCAGTCGGACAGGATCGGCGAGTAGAAGGCGGTCTTGTAGCGATCCTGCGTGTGCTGTGTGCCGAAGAAGTGGCCACCGGGGCCGACCGACTGGATGGCGTCGAAGCCAAGCGCCTGTTCGGACAGGTCGAGCGGGGTTAAGAATTCCGCCACCATCTGCAACAGGTCGATGTCGAGGATGGTCTTCTCGTAGGAGCAGCGCAGGCCGCCTTCGAGCCAGCCGGCGGCGTGCATCATCAGATTGCCGCCGCCCTGGATGGCGCCCCACAGCGAGAACACGCTTTCATAGGCGGCCTGCGCGTCTACCGTGTTGGCGGCGCAAGTGTTGGAGGTGCGGTAGGGGATGTTGTAGCGGCGGGCGAGCTGGCCGCCGACGAGCTGCGCCTTCATATATTCGGGCGTGCCGAAGGCGGGCGCGCCGGACTTCATGTCGACGTTGGAGGTGAAGCCGCCATAACCGACCGGCGCGCCCTTCCGAACCATCTGGGCAAACGCGATGCCGGACAGCGCCTCGGCGTTCTGCTGCACCAGCGCGCCGGCAATGGTCACCGGCGCCATGGCGCCCGACAGGGTGAACGGCGTGACGATGACGACCTGGCCCTTGCTCGACATCTGGATGATGCCTTCCATCATCGGCACGTCGAGTTTGAGCGGCGAATTGGTGTTGATGATGGTGAAGACGGACGGTTCTTCGAGCAACTGCTCGTGGCTGATGCCGCGCGCGATGCGGGTGATCTCGATGCCGTCGACATTTCGTTCCTTGCCGAGCGAATAGATGTGGAACACCTTGTCGGTCAGCGTGGCGAGGTCGCGGATGCATTCGAGGTGGCGGACGGAGGGATGGATGTCGATCGGCTCGACCGGATAGCCGCCCGTGCAGTTCAGTATGTTGTGCATCTGCGCCAGGCGCAGGAAATTGCGATAATCCTGCTGGTTGCCGGGCCGGCGGCCACGATCGATGTCCGAGCAATTGGGCGCCGAGGCCATCATCGAGATGATTAGGTTGTCGCCGCCGAAGCGCACATTGTGCGCGGGGTTGCGGGCATGGATAGTGAATTCAGGTGGGCAGTGCGACACCAGATCGAGGATCATGTCGCTGTCGAAGCGCACGCGCTCGCTACCTTCGCGCACGTCGGCGCCATGTTCCTTCATGATGCGGCGGGCTTCGTCATGCAGGACGTCGACACCGATCTCCTTCAGCACCCGCAGCGAGGCCAGGTGGATCGATTCCAGCTCGTCGTCGGAAACCAGCTTGGTCGGCTGGAGCGGGATTTTCAGCTGGCGGAACGGCGGCTGCTCGAACGCGGCCGAGCCGCCTGCGCGTTTTCCGGCGCGGCCGCCGCGGCGGGCACGATCGGTTGCCAATGCCGGTTCGGCGGGTTGAAGGGCGGCGGTCATGAGGGGCCTCGTACGATGCGAAAGTGGGCGGCATAATGGACCGGCGGCTGTCCGGCCATTGCGGAGGCGGCGACCACTAGAGCGAGGGAAGCGACATGCCGGAACGGCAGCTGCGTGGTCCCGAGGCGGGCCCGCGGATAAGGGGGCGCCATTCGTTGCAGTATCGTCTTTTGCTTCTGATAAACTTGTGCGTCGAATATCTCCGGAGGGAGAGCCATGCCTGACGTCGTCAAAGTGCGTGCCGCCACCAACAACGAAGTCGCGTTCCTCTCCTGGGACCTCGACGGGATGATCCCGGGCTGCCTGGGCTTCGAGATCGTTCGCCTCTATCCCGACACCGGCGAGGAGCGTTGCCTGGCTTCCTGGGTGCCCTTCAAGGGACAGCGCAACAAGGATTGGATCCCCCAGGATACCGGCGTCTGGCCGGTGCAGAAGACATTCTGGCGCGATCTCACTGTCCGGCGGCGCCGCGACAGCCTGGATGTCAGGCCAGACGGCCAAATGATAGCCTACCGGGTGCGTCCGGTCGGCGACATGAAGGCCGGGCTCGATCCCGTGCCGGTGCGCCCGGAAAAGACCTATACCGGTCCAGCGCGGCCGCTGGGCTATCTCGGCCGGGGCGCGGTCAGTCCGCCGATCTTCCTCGGCCAGATGTTCGGCAAGGCGCGCGTCGCCTTCACGAATGGCGTGCTGTCGACGCAATGGATGTCGCGCGCGCTGGCCGAGGCCGGCATCAAGGTCGGGCAGCGCGACAAGATCAGGGCTGTGCTGCAGGATCCGACCAGCAAGATACGCGCCTACCTGCATGGCGACGTGCCTGATGTGCTGACCAGCCTGCTGAAGCGGGCCAAGGCCGAGGGCGGCACGGTCAGGCTTGCGCTCTACGAGCTTGGCGACGACGAACTGTGCGACGCAATCATTGCCGCCAAGGATGTCGTGGAGGTCATTCTTTCCAACTCGGGCAGGGATGACCAGACGAAGGCCTGGGACGCTGGCAACGCGCCTTACAGGAAGCGGCTGCACGACGCAGGCGTCGCGGTGACGGATCGCCTGTTCAACAACAACCATATCGGCCACAACAAGTTCGCCGTCTATCGCGATGCCCAGGGCAAGCCACAATCGGTGATGACGGGCAGCACCAACTGGACCTCGACGGGCATTTGCGGGCAATCCAACAACGCCTTCATCCGCGACGACCCGGCGATGGCCGAGATATTCGACGCCTACTGGCAGCGCATGAAGGCCGACCTGTTCCCGCCGCCGGCCACGGAAAGCGCCGCCGGCCATGTCGCGCAGACGCAAGGCGTGCCGTTTCGCAGGGAAAACCACAGGCCAAACCCGCTCAACGGCGCCACGGCGGCGCTGGACGGCATGACGGTGTGGTTCTCGCCCAATGATCCCGAGCGCAACAAGAAGGACATCTCGGTGCGGCCGGTCGATCTCGAGGACCTCTTCGTCCGCATCAAGGCAGCCAAGCGCGCCGTGCTGTTCCTGGTGTTCAATCCTTCGCGGCTCGGCGACAATTCGATCGTCGACCAGGCGGTGGCGGCGGCAAGGGCCGATCCGAAGCTGATCGTGCAAGGGGCAATCAGCGATGAGACCGCCATGCCCAATTATGTCGCGCCGACCAAGGATCCGGTCACCCATAAATCAAACAGGGACGGCAAGTCGCCCTTCGTCTATCCGGAGAAGGTCTGGGAGGCGCCGAACGTTTCCATCGTGCGGGCGGCGAACCTGACCGGCGCCACGATCGCCCGCGATTTCCAGGCGGAGGTGCTGACCGTCGGCCATGCCATCGTGCACGACAAGATCGTCATCATCGATCCGATGGAGGACAACGCAACGGTCGTCACCGGCAGCCACAATCTCGGTTATAAGGCTTCCTACGAGAATGACGAGAACATGGTGATCGTCGAAGGCGACAAGACCTTCGCCGCGGCCTATGCCGTGCATATGCTCGACGTGTTCGACCACTACAAGTTCCGCGCCTGGCGCAGGACCATCGGCAAAGGCCCTTCGGATGACGATGGGCTCTCCATCGACGACAAGTGGCTGAAGCCTTACGCGCAAGGCAGGAAAGGCGCGATCGCACGGTATTTTCCATAGTGCTGCCGGCAGGTGCTGACGGCTTTTGACGCGAGCCTTCCGGTGCACGGCGCCGGCCGTTGGCGCAGGCGGATTTCGCTGTCCGGCCCTTCCTTTCCCGGGATCGAACCGGTAGCTGATGGCTTGCCGATCCGCAGGTCGGCGATTCACTCAGGGAACGGCAGCATGGTCGCGACCGGCTCGAGCCAAGGCGAAGCGGCAACGCAGTGGGCAGCGCTCGCCGGCGTCACCGCAGCGCTGGCGATGTTCGGCGCCGCGCAAGGGCTGAGCTCGCCGCTGTTCACGCTGCTGATGCAGAAGCAAGGCATGTCGCCGGGCCTGATCGGCCTGTCGGCGGCGATGATGCCGGTTGGCTTGATCCTGTCTGCCTCGTTCGTGCCCGCCGCCGTGCGGCTGGTCGGCGCCCGCACGCTCGCCGTCGGCTGCTCGCTGATCGGTGCGCTGTGCTTCCTGGGCATCGGCTATCTGCAGGACTGGGTGGCGTGGTTCCTCCTCCGTTTCCTCATCGGCGTGGTCATCAACCCGCTCTATATCCTCGGCGAGGTGTGGGCGCTGTCGCTGGCGCCGCCGGCGCGGCGCGGCCGGGTGATGGGCGTGTTCAACACGCTGATGGGGGCCGGCTACGCGGCCGGGCCTTTCACACTGACCCTGCTCGGCACGTCCGGCTGGGCTCCCTTCAGCGTCGGCATTGGTGGTTTCGTGCTCTGCGCCGTTATTCTGCGCCTTGTCTCCTCAAAGCTCACCGGTTTCGAGGATGACGGCCAGCCAGCCGGCAGCTTTATCGGTTTTGCCCGGCTGGCGCCGGCGCTGCTGCTGGCGGTGCTGGTCTCGGCAGCGGTCCAGCAAAGCACCTATGCGCTGGTTCCGGTCTTCGGCGCCGGCTATGGCTTGCCGGAAGCCGTGCTCGCCGCTCTGGTGATGGCGTTATCCCTGGGCAATATCCTGCTGCAGATCCCGCTCGGCCTGCTCGCCGAACGCTTCGGCGGCCGCCCCATGATCCTGGCCTGTGCGGTGGCGACCACCGTTTGCGCGCTTCTGCTGCCGCTGCTGATCACGACGCCGCTGATCTGGGCGGTGCTGCTGGTGATGGGAGCGGTCGGCTATGGCGTCTACACGATGGCGTTGGTGGAACTCGGCAGCCGGTTCAAGGGCTCGCTGCTGGTCACCGGCAACGCCGCTTTCGCCTTGTTGTGGGGCGTTGGCGGCATTGTCGGTCCGCCCAGCGCCGGTCTGCTGATGCAGGCGATCGGGCCTTTGGGATTGCCGGCGGTGATCGTCGGCCTGGACGCGCTGCTGGTCGCCTTCGTGCTCTACAGATCGGCCAGCCGCAGAGGCTCCTGACAGGGTTTGGCCGGAACAAGCGTGGGTTCGGGCTTTGGGGCTTACGGCTGTCGGGTCGAAACGCTAAGCCTGCAGCCGAGAGGCGATGTGGATCATGGACCGGGTGGAACCGAAGCGCGACGATACGATGCAGTGGGCAGCGATCACCGGTGTGATCGCAACCGTGTCGGTGTTCGCCATCGCGCAGGGACTGTCCTATCCGCTCTTGAGCTTCATCCTGCAGCGGCAGGGCGTTTCGCCTGTCATGATCGGCCTGTCGGCGGCGATGACGCCGATTGGCTTCATCGTCTCGTCGCCGCTCATCCCGTCACTGGCGCGGCGGTTCGGGGCAGGGCGCACGGCGCTGACCTGCGCGGCGCTTTCGGCGGTCGTGCTGGCGCTGATCGGCTGGACACAGAACGTCTATCTCTGGTTTCCGCTGCGGTTCCTGATCGGCGCGGTGACCAATCCGCTCTATGTCTTAAGCGAAATCTGGGTGATCGCGCTGGCGCCGCCGGCCCGGCGCGGCCGCATCATGGGCGTCTATTCCACGATCATCTCGGCCGGCTTCGCCGCCGGGCCGCTTTGCCTGCTGGCCGTCGGTACGGAGGGCTGGCCGCCATTCCTGGTCGGCATTTCCGCTTTCATCTTCTGCGGCGGGTGCCTCGCCCTGGTGGTCGGGCGCCTGCCTAAGGTCGACGAAGCCGGGCATCGGCTTTCGGTGATGGGCTTCATGCCGCTCGCCTGGCTGCTTTTGTCGGCAGTAATCGTGGCTGCCGGCTTCGAGCAGGCGGTGCTGGCGCTGCTGCCCGTCTACGGCACGCATTATGGCATCGCCGAGAACCGCATGTCGGCGCTGTTGTCGACGATGATCGCCGGCAACATCGCCATGCAGGTGCCGCTCGGCCTGCTGGCCGAGCGGCTGACGGCGCGCCTGGTGCGGTTCATCTGCCTGGTGCTGACGCTGCTCGGCTGTCTGCTGCTGCCGCTGTTGATCGAAACGCCGCTGGTTTGGCCGATGATCTTCGTCTGGGGCGCGGTGTCCTACGGCATTTATACGATGGCGATCATCGAACTCGGCGAGCGTTTCGGCGGCTCGGCGCTAATTGCCGGCAATGCCGCTTTCTCCCTGATGTGGGGCGTCGGCGGCATCCTCGTCCCGCCGCTTGCGGGCGGCGTGATGGACGGGATCGGCGCGAGCGGCCTGCCGGTGACGCTCGGCGCGATCTGCCTGGCGCTGGCGGCTGCGACCGTCATCCGGCGGCGGATCGTGTGACGGCCTGAAGCGATCTGCCGCGATGACGCGGCTTCAACACCTTGAATCCGGCGCCCTTTGACGCGATGTAGGCAGGGCCGCCCCCCGATTTCCCGGAGACCCCCATGACCATTTCGACGACAAAGCCTGGCTTGGCGACCGATGATCCCTTTCTTTGGCTGGAGGAAAGGACGAGCAAGGAGGCGCTCGACTGGGTACATCGCCAGAACGAAGTCACGGTGGGGCAATTGCAGGGCGATCCGTCCTACCAGGCGTCGTTCGAAACCGCGCTCGATCTGATGACCGCCGAGGACAACATCGCCGTCGGCTCCGCGCTCAACGGCTATGTGTATAATTTCTGGCAGGACAAGACCAATGTGTTGGGCCTGTGGCGCCGCACGACGGTGGCTTCCTACAAGACCGACAGACCGGACTGGGAAACCATCATCGACTTCGACCAGCTCGCGGCGAAGGAGGGAGTGAAGTGGGTGTTCGGCGGCGCCAACCGGCTCTACCCCGATTTCAACCGCTGCCTGGTTTCGATGTCGCCTGATGGCGGCGACGCCAGCGAGATGCGCGAATTCGACATCGCCGCCAAATCGTTCGTCGAGGACGGTTTTCGCGCGCCCGCTTCCAAGTCCGGCTTCGGCTGGCTCGACAAGGATACGGTGATCGTCTCGGCAGCCTTCGAAGAGGCCGACAAGACCGAATCCGGCTACCCGCGCGTCGTCAAATTGTGGACGCGCGGCACGGACCTTGAAGACGCGACGCCGATCTTCGAAGCGCAGAAGGAAGACCTCGCCGTCGGCGCCGGCCTGGAGTTCGATGGCGAGAAGCGGCATTTGTTTCTAACGCGGACGCTCAACTTCTTTGCATCGCACAGTTTCCTGCGTCTCCCGTCAGGTGAAAACAGACGCATTCCGTTGCCTGACGACGTTACCGACACGGCGCTCTTCAAGGACCAGATGGTGTTTGGCGTGCGTACGCCTTGGACGGCGCCGGATGGAACGGCCTGCCGGCCGGACGGGCTCTATTCGTTCGATTTCGCTCATTGGATCGAGACCGGCAGTTTCGGCGCCATCGAGACCTTGCTCGCGCCGGCGCATCGCGTGTCCATCGCCGCTCTCGCCAGGACGCAGGACCACCTGTTCATCAGTCTGATGGACAATGTGCGCGGCAAGGTTGTGGCCTGCGAACGCAGGGAAGGCGCCTGGTCGCTGAAACCGGTCGCATTGCCGGAAAACGGCACGGTAGGCATCAGCCATGCCGAACATTTCGGCGCCAGCGTCTCCTTCTCTTTCACCGATTTCCTGACGCCGAGCTCGATCATCTGGTCCGACGACAATGGCGAGACGCTCGCCACAGTGAAGTCGCAGCCGTCGCGATTCGATGCTTCGCAGCTCGTCTCGGAACAGTTCGAGGCGCGCTCGAAGGACGGCACGATGATTCCCTATTTCGTCGTCAGGCGGCGTGACCAGAAGGGCCCGGTGCCGACGCTGCTCTACGGCTATGGCGGCTTCGAAGTGCCTTTGCTGCCTGGCTATGCCGGCGTGCGCGGCAGGCTGTGGCTGGAGAAGGGCAATGCCTATGTGCAGGCCTGCATCCGCGGCGGGGGCGAGTTCGGCCCGGCCTGGCACCAGGCAGCGCTCAAGGGCAACCGGCAGAACGCTTTCGACGATTTCGCGGCGGTCGCGCAGGATGTCGTCAGGCGCGGCATTGCGACAGCTGCCTCGCTCGGCATCCAGGGCGGCTCGAATGGCGGCCTGCTGACGGGCGTCTCGTTGACGCAGCATCCGGAGCTGTTCGGCGCCGTGATCATCGAGGTGCCGCTGCTCGACATGCTGCGCTACACCGAATTGCCGCCCGGCGCGTCGTGGATGGCCGAATATGGCGATCCGTCGAAGCCGGAAGATGCGACCTGGCTGGCCGCCTACTCGCCTTACCAGCATGTCGAGGCCGGTGCCTATCCGCCGGTGCTGCTCACCACCTCGACCGCCGACGACCGGGTGCATCCCGGCCATGCGCGCAAGATGGCCGCCCGCCTGCAGGAGGCCGGCCACGCCGGGACGCTCTTCTTCGAAGAGACCGAGGGCGGCCATGGCGGCCGCGGCGACCGCCGGCCGCAGGCGGCACAGGCCGCGATGAAGTACGTTTTCCTGCAGAGGACGCTGGGCGGGAAGGGCTGAACCGAAAGCCTTCGGACCGGAGCGAAGGGTGGTTCACCTCGAACCTTCTTTGCTCTAAGGTGCCTTCATGGCTCCCGTGGTGACATTGGCCGGCCTTTTCGGGGTTCGGGCATTTGGGGGCGCGGTGACGCCGTCGCTGCGCACGTTGCGCGCCGAGCTTTTGCGGCTTTGCGCCCGCATAGGCTATTCGCCACCCGCTATCCTCTGAAGAATCCGCCCCGGCGCAGCCGGATTGGTTCCAGAGGAAGATCAGATCCATGACCTATCAAAATTATTCGCTGAAGCAGCTTCAGCAGATCGACGCCGCGCATCATCTGCATCCGTTCACCGACCATAGGGAATTGCGCGAGGCCGGATCGCGCATCATCACCCACGCCAACGGTCCCTTCATCTACGATTCCGAAGGGACGGAACTGCTCGACGGCATGGCGGGGCTGTGGTGCGTCAATATCGGCTATGGCCGCGACGAGCTCGCCGAGGCTGCCTATGCGCAGATGAAGGAGCTGCCTTACTACAATTCCTTCTTCAAATGCTCGACGCCGACGCCTGTGCTTCTGTCGAAGAAGCTGGCGGAGATCGCGCCGAAGAATGTCAACCAGGTGTTCTATGGCTCGTCCGGCTCGGAAGCCAACGACACTGCGCTCAGGCTCGTGCGCCACTATTGGGTGCTCGAAGGCAAGCCGCAGAAGAACCGCGTCATCTCGCGCAAGATGGCCTATCACGGCTCGACCATCGCCGGCACGTCGCTCGGCGGCATGGACGCCATGCACAAGCAGCTCAACGGAGAGGTGCCCAACATCGTCCATGTGATGACGCCGTACGCCTATGAGCTGTCGCTGCCGGGCGAGAGCGATCATGATTTCGGCCTGCGCGCGGCAAAGGCGGTCGAGGACGCCATCCTCGAAGCCGGCGCCGACAAGGTCGCCGCCTTCATTGGCGAGCCGGTGATGGGAGCTGGCGGCGTGAAGATACCGCCGGCAAGCTATTGGCCCGAGGTACAGCGCATCTGCCGCAAATACGATGTGCTGCTGATGCTGGACGAGGTCATCACCGGCTATGGCCGCACGGGCGAATGGTTTGCCGCGCAGACGCTTGGCATCCAGGCCGACACCATCACCACCGCCAAGGCGCTGACGTCGGGCTACCAGCCGCTGTCGGCGCTGCTGGTCGGCGATCGCATTGCCTCGACGCTGATCGAGAAGGGCGGCGAGTTCAATCACGGTTATACCTATTCCGGCCACCCCGTGGCTTGCGCCGTGGCGCTGAAGAACCTGGAGATCATGGAGCGGGAGGGTCTGGTCGACCGCGTCAGGAGCGACACCGGGCCCTATTTCGCCAAGGCGCTGCAAGAGCGCATCGCCGGGCACGAGCTGGTCGGCGAGGTGCGTTCGATCGGGCTGATGGGTGCGATCGAGATCGTCAAGGACAAGGCGACCAAGGAGCGGTTCCTGCCGGCTGGAAGTGCCGCGGTGACCGTGCGCGACCATGCGATCGCCAACGGCATGATGCTGCGCGCCACCGGCGACACGATGATCCTATCACCGCCGCTGATCTGGACCCGCGACACGATTGATATGGCCTGCGAGCGTATCGGCAAGGCGCTCGACCTGGCGCAAGCGGATCTGCGCAAACGGTAAAAGAAATGGCCGGGCGTTCGTGATCGAGACGCCCGGCCGTCGATGACCCAATGCCGATACCAGGCGCACCGAGGGTTCCGGTCGCCGGCGCTATCGGTTACAACCCGCCAAGGCAGTTTTGCCGACGGGGGACGCGATGGCCGGACAACCGCTCAACCAGCCCGCCGAAATCCCGGCTGAGCTCGATCGCTGGAATTGGGGCGCCTTCTTCCTCAACTGGATCTGGGGCATCGGCAACTCCACCTTCATCGCCCTGCTGGCGCTGATCCCGATCGTCAACATCGTCATGATCTTCGTGCTCGGCGCGCGCGGCAGCCGCTGGGCATGGCGGAACCGGGCGTGGCGCGATGCCGAGCAGTTCCGCAGAACGCAGCGCAACTGGGCGATCGCCGGTCTTGCCGTCTGGGTGCTCAGTATCGGAGGCTGCGCGACGATGGTCGGCGGCATCCCTTTCATGATCAAGAACAGTGACGCCTATCGCATGACCATGGAGGTCATCCGCGCCGATACCCGGGTGAAAGCCGCCATCGGCGACGACGTGACCGCCAATTTCTGGGTCGGCGGCCATCTCAACGTCAACGCAAACGGGACGGGTGACGCGCAGTTCAGCATTCCCATCCACGGCACCAAGGGAAAGGGCACGGTGTTTTCGCATCTTGTTCGCAATGCAGGCACGTGGAGCATGCGCCTGCTCGTGGTCCGGGTCGATGGCGCCGATGCCCCGATCGTGCTGACCAATGAAGATCACGTGCCGATCCCGAACGCGGCAATCGGAATATGAGGGATGTCGGATCCTGGAACGCAAAAACCGCGCCCCACCGGGAACGCGGCTTTGCCAGATACGCTTGGCGTTTCGCTACGCAAACACTTGGCGAAACTTACGGGCTCCGGCACGCGAGACCTGATCCGGAGCGCCGGGCGGACGCGATATCCGCCTCGCAGTCCGTTTTATAGGGACATCGTTACCGCGGAGTTATCGAGAGCTTAAGCAAACCTAAATTTTGCGGTTCTCCGGCGGGGCGTACGAAAGAAAGACGAGCTTTATCAATCGCTTATTGATTGACGCCGCGCAGAAAATTTATGATCCCGGAAAAATCGGCGCCGGCGTTCCCTTGCGCGTTGAACAGGCCGTAGAGCTGTGTCGCTTCGGCGCCAAGCGGTGTCACCGCGCCCGCGGCTTGCGCGGCTTCCTGCGACAGCTTCAAATCCTTCAGCATGAGCGCGGCGGCGAAGCCGGGCTTGTAGTCGCGGTTGGCGGGCGAGGTCGGCACCGGGCCGGGCACCGGGCAATAGGTGGTCAGTGACCAGCACTGGCCTGAAGAGGTCGAGGCAACGTCGAACAGGGCCTGGTGCGCCAGGCCGAGCTTTTCGGCCAGCACGAAGGCCTCGGCGACGCCGATCATCGAAATGCCGAGAATCATGTTGTTGCAGATTTTGGCCGCCTGGCCGGCGCCGTCGCCGCCGCAATGGACGATGCGCCCGGCCATGGGCTTCAGGATCGGCTCGGCGGCGGCGAAGGCATCGTCCGAGCCGCCGGCCATGAAAGTCAGGGTGCCGGCGGCGGCACCGCCGGTGCCGCCCGAGACCGGCGCATCGACCGACAGCAGGCGGTGCCTTGCGGCAATGGCATGCGCCTTGCGCGCCGACTCGACATCGATGGTCGAGGAATCGATGAAAAGCGCGCCCTTCTTTGCCTTGGACGCGATCTCTTCGTAGACCGACAGGACATGCTTGCCGGCGGGCAGCATGGTAATGACAACATCCGCATCTTTCACTGCGGTCAAGGCATTGGCCATGATCGTAACGCCATGTTCTTTGGCGACGGTGAGGTTTTCGGACACTAGGTCGTAGCCGTGCACGGCATACCCCGCTTTGACCAGGTTCGCCGCCATTGGATTGCCCATATTCCCAAGGCCGATGAAGGCGATTGTGGTCATTGTGTCTCTCCCGGAGTTTGCACGCTTCAGCGACCGATCAACGCGCGGGCGATGATGACGCGCATGATCTCGTTGGTGCCTTCGAGGATCTGATGCACACGCAGGTCGCGCACCAGTTTCTCGATGCCGTAATCGTGCAGGTAACCGTAGCCGCCGAGCAGCTGCAGCGCATCGTTGGCGACGTTGAAACCGGTGTCGGTGACGAAGCGCTTGGCCATTGCCGACCATTTCGAGGCATCCGGTGCCTTGCGGTCGAGCTTGGAAGCGGCGGCATAAAGAAAGATGCGCGCCGCCTGCAACTCGGTTTCCATATCGGCCAGCCGGAACTGCAGCGCCTGGAACTGGTTGATCCTGGAGCCGAATGCCTTGCGCTCGGCCGTGTAGGACAGCGCCTTGTCGAGCGCCGACTGGGCCCCGCCAACCGAACAGGCGGCAATGTTCAGCCGGCCGCCATCGAGTCCGGCCATGGCGATGCCGAAGCCGGCGCCTTCGCCTGACAAAAGGTTTTCGGCCGGCACCTTGCAATCCTCGAAAATGACCTGGCGGGTCGACTGCATATGCCAGCCCATCTTGTGCTCATTGGCGCCGAAGGAGAGTCCCGGCGCATCTTTCGGCACGACGATGGTGGAAATGCCTTTCGGTCCCTCGGCGCCGGTGCGCACCATGACGGCATAGATATCGCTGTCGCCGGCGCCGGAGATGAACTGCTTGGCGCCGTTCAGCACGTAGTCGCCGCCGCTCTTCACCGCCCGCGTCTTCAATGCGGCAGCGTCGGAGCCGGAACCCGGCTCGGTCAGGCAATAGCTCGCCAGCCATTCCATGGAGGTGAGCTTCGGCAGGAAGCGCTGGCGCTGGCCGTCGTCGCCGAAACGGTCGATCATCGAGGCCACCATATTGTGGATCGAGATGAAGGAAGAAAAGGCCGGGTCGGCGTGGGACAGCGCTTCGAAGATCAGCACGGCGTCGAGCCGGCCGAGCGCGGAGCCGCCGACATCGTCCCTGACATAGATGCCGCCGAGGCCCAGCGGGCCAGTCTCGCGGATCACGTCGGCGGGGAAATGCTTGTTGCGGTCCCAGTCTAGCGCATTCGGCGCGACGCGATCGGCGGCGAAGGCCTGAGCCATCTCCTGGATGGCGCGCTGGTCCTCGTTGAGTTCGAACTGACTGGTGCTCGCATCGACCGCGGCGTCCATGGCGTGCTCCCTATATGCTGGCCAGCTGGCTCGCTGGCCTGTCGTTTTTGGCTTTGCGCGCGCACCAATCTAGACCAATGATGCCGCCGCGCAACCCGAGCCGCCGCGGAGCGGCTGTGCGTCAATGCATGCCCGGAGCAAGATGTGACGACAAAATTCGATGAGCTGCTAGAGCGGTTCCACGCCTATCTCGCTTCCGTGGATGACTTCCTGGTGCAGGATGCGGTGGCGCGCATAGGGTGGGATATGCCCGCCCGCGAGCTTGAACCGCACCCACTCGGCTGCCTGCGCCATCTCGATCGCGCCGCCGAATTGACGCCGGCGCGGACCAAGCAGCTGGTGCAATTTCTGGCGCAGGAGCGCGGCGAATTGCGCTGGGGCCAGACCTACGGCGAGTCGGATTTCGGCAAGGCGTTCATCGACAATTATGGCTGGCTCGAAGTATTCGGCACCCGCGGCCACTTCGCCAACGACGAGGTCGCCGCCGGCGTGCTAATCCTTGGGCCTGATATCGTCTATCCCGACCACCATCATGTCGCCGAGGAGATCTATATCCCGCTGACCGGCGGCACCGAGTGGCGCATGGGCGAGGACAGCTTTCACAAGCGAGAGGCCGGCGAGGTCATCCACCACGCTTCTAAGGTCAATCACGCCATGCGCACCGGCAAGGAGCCGTTGCTGGCGCTCTATATCTGGCGCGGCGGGCCGCTGGCGCAGAAATCCACGATCACCGGGACCGCGACGCAGGGCAGGGGCTGAGCCATGGCTAAAGCCATTATGCTGCAAGGCACGGGTTCGGATGTCGGCAAGACCGTGCTGGTCGCCGGGCTGTGCCGCGCCGCAAAAAAGCGTGGGCTGAAGGTGCGTCCGTTCAAGCCGCAGAACATGTCGAACAATGCCGCTGTCGCCGATATTCCCGGCGACAACAGGGCTGGCGGCGGCGAGATCGGCCGCGCGCAATGGCTGCAGGCGATCGCCTGCGGCGTGCCGCCATCGGTTCACATGAACCCCGTGCTGCTCAAGCCGCAGACCGATGTCGGTGCGCAGGTCATCGTGCAAGGCAAGGTGTTCGGCGAGGCGCGGGCGCGCGACTACCAGGCGCTGAAGGGCCGGCTGATGGACGCGGTGCTGGACTCCTGGGGCAAGGTCGGCGAGGGCGCCGATCTCGTCATCGTCGAGGGCGCGGGCTCACCGGCCGAGATCAATCTCAGAAGCCGCGACATCGCCAATATGGGCTTTGCGACGCGTGCCGATGTGCCTGTCGTGCTGGTCGGCGACATCGACCGCGGCGGCGTCATCGCCTCGGTCGCGGGCACGCATCTGATCCTGCCGGAGGAAGACCGGCGCATGATCGTCGGCTATCTCATCAACAAGTTCCGTGGCGACGTGTCGCTGTTCGACGACGGCATCAACGCGATCGAAGCGTTCACCGGCTGGCGCTGCTTCGGCGTCGTGCCGTGGCTGAAGGCCGCTGCCCGGCTGCCCTCGGAGGATTCGGTGGTGCTGGAGCGGCTTGCCTCCGGGGAGGCGCGTGCGCTGAAGGTGGCGGTGCCGATGCTTGGCCGCATCGCCAATTTCGACGATCTCGACCCGCTCAAGGCCGAGCCGCAGGTGGAAGTGGTGTTCGTGCCGCCTGGAAAGCCGTTGCCGCAGGATGCGGGACTGGTGGTCATTCCCGGCTCGAAGTCGACGATCGGGGATCTGCTGAAATTTCGCGAAAATGGCTGGGACCGTGATCTTCTCGCCCATCGCAGGCGCGGCGGCCATGTCGTCGGCATTTGCGGCGGCTTCCAGATGCTTGGCCGCATCGTGCGCGATCCCGACGGCATCGAGGGCAGCGTCACCGAAGCGGAAGGGCTTGGCCTGCTCGACATCGAAACAGTGATGGAACCGGAAAAGACGGTGCGCAACGTCAGCGCCCGCTCGGTGCCGTTCGATCTGCCGCTCGAAGGCTACGAGATCCATCTCGGCCGCACCACCGGCCCGGACATGCTGCGGCCGTCGGCGATCATCAATGGCGCCGAGGACGGTGCGGTCTCGGCGGATGGCAAGGTGGTCGGAACCTACATGCACGGCCTGTTTGGCGCCGACGCCTTTCGAGGGAGGTTCCTCGAAAGCCTCGGCGTCAAGGGCGGCGGCATCGACTATCGCGCCGAGGTCGAGAGGGCTCTCGACGAGGTCGCGGCCCAGTTGGAGAGCCATCTCGACTGCGACGCGATCTTTTCGCTGGCGCGGTAGCTAGTTGGCCATTTCGCCTGCCTTCGGCCAGTAGGTGCCAAAGGACCAGACATTCTCCTCTGGGTCGCGGCAGATGAATTCGCGGCTGCCATAGTCGCGGTCGGTCAATTCCTGGAGGATCGTGGCGCCTGCCCTCTTCGCCTTGGCGTAGGCGGCGTCTGCGTCGTTGACGGCGATGTAGATCGACTTGCCGCCGCCTGTGCCGGGTTCGCCGACCATCTTGCCGTAGTCATCGTCGCGCGCGCTGCCGAGCATGATCATCGAGGAGCCGAAGACCAGTTCGGCGTGATGCACGACATCGCCTTCGCCGTAGCGGGCACGGATGCTGAAGCCGAAGGCTTCGCACAGCCAGTCAATCATTTTTGCCGCGTTCCTGTAACGCAAGGCGGGGTAGAGGCGAGGGGCTTCAGGTGATGCGGGCATGGTAACCTCCTTCATTCAGGCTGGTCGATGAACCCAGTCTGAGCGACAGCCGTTCCGGCGTCTTGAAGAAATGTTACCCGAGGCTTCAGGCCTGTGCCGAACCCTCGATCGCGGTCGGTGTCTCGCCGGCAAGGTCGCGGAACTCACGCACCAGATGCGCCTGGTCGGCATAGCCGCAATCGGCCGCGATGTCGGCCCAATCGCCAGCTTGCTGCCTCGACAGGCCAAGCGCACGGTTGAAGCGGACGATGCGCGACAGCGTTTTCGGGCCGATGCCGGTCGCGTCCGCGAATTTCCCCGCCAGATGCTTGCGGCTCCAGCCCAGCCTGTCGGCCAGTGACGAGACGCGCACGCGGCCGCCGGAGGCGAGGATCCTGTCATAGGCCCAGGCAACCCCGGCCTGCGTTTCCGGCGCATCGGCCAGCCGGGCGGCGACGAACATCTCGACAAGGGCAAAACGTTTGCTCCAGTCCGCCGCGTTGCCAAGCCGCTCGCGCAAGGCGACGCCTTCGATGCCGAGCACATCGTCCAGGCTGACCATGCGGTCGGTCAACCCGCTCATCGGCTGGTCAAAGAACCGGCGTGCGCCAAGTGGGGTGAAATTGACCTGGACGCAGCAGGCGCCGCCGAAGGATTCGATCATCACGGGTCCGGCATAGAGGCCGGCGGCGAAACTGGCGAAGCGATCATTGTCGCTGGGCGGCTTGCCAAGGCCGATGGCGAAAGGTTCGGCGAAGCTGATGACCAGAGGCACGGTAAGGAAGGCATATTCGACATTGCGGTAATGGCCGGGCGCCGTTTCGCGATAACCGCAAATGTCTGACACAATGCCCGCGAGGGCAGGGCTGGGAAGGCGCCGCCGCATCTCGAACCGCCCGGGGACTGACCGGTCCTGTTCCTGCTGGCATGGCATCTCGATTGGCATCGACAGGACTCTAGCAGAGCCCGGACCCGAATCAAAAGCGCCCGGCTTTTGGCCGGGCGCTCCGAATTGCCTGAGATTTGAATGTCAGGCGCGCCGCGCATCAGGCAGCCGCCGGCACGCACGAGGTAAGCAATGGGCACGATCCACACCGACGCGAGTGGATGAACGAAAGAGGCCGAGGGCGGCGAGAATGCCGATGAGGCGATGACAAGGGAGATGATGAAAACAATCTCGGTAGGTGCGCTGAGATTCATGTGCGGGTCCTCTCCTCGACATGATTCGAACAGCGGCATTCCATCAGGCGCGCGGGTCACACACCAATCAGGACGCGCAGGGGGTTCGCCGGGTCGGCCAGGAGCTTCGCCGCCAGAGCGACGCAGACGATGACAAGCAGCGGCTTGATCAGCCTGGCGCCGATGCGCATGGCCAGGCTGGCGCCGAGGCGGGCGCCGAGGAACTGGGCGACGCCCATCATCAGGCCGATCTTCCAGGAGATGACACCGACCGCGGCGAAGACGACGAAGCCGCCGATATTGGAGGCGAAGTTGAGCAGCTTGGTGTGGGCCGTCGCCTTGAGTACGCCGTAGCCGGCAAGCGCGACGAAGGCCAGCATGTAGAAGGACCCGGCACCCGGCCCGAACAGGCCGTCGTAAAAGCCGATGGCCGGCACCAGCGTTATCCCGAACAGGAAGGGCGTCATACGTTCGGCGCGGTCAACGTCGGTCATGTTGGGCTTCAGAGCGAAATAGAGCGCGATGGCGATCAGCACCAGCGGCAGAAGCGCCCGCAGCAGATCGCCGGGCACGACCGTTGCCAGCAAGGCGCCGACGGCACCGCCGGCAAGCGCCAGCAGCGCAGAAGGCAGTTGCCGGCGAAGGTCGACATGGCCTTTCGCGGCATAGTGGATGGTCGCAGATCCCGAGCCGAACATGCCCTGCAGCTTGTTGGTTCCCAGCGCCTCGACCGGCGAGAAGCCGGCCAGCAGCAGTGCGGGAATAGTGATCAGCCCACCGCCGCCGGCAATCGAGTCGACAAAGCCCGCGGCAAAACCGGCGAAGGCGAGCATGGCGACGGATTCTAAGGTGAAGTCGATCATCAGGGAGAAATCAAGCCAGAGATGCTCCGGCTTCGATCACGAACACCCCGTTTGCGCAAGACCGATTTCACGCTACTTCTATCCAAGCGCGTCGCGCCTGGATTTCGCGTTGTGCTGTCATTATCCCAAAACCGCTGCGCTTTTTTGGGCTACATGGATTAGAGGAATCGGCAAAGGGGCTCCCGATGGCATTCGAACTGCTCGACCAGATACGCTCGATCTTCGATGGCGACCCCGGGGTGCGCAAGGTGGCGGACGACCCCGTGTTGTCGGCGGAACTTCTGATGCTGTTCCGCATGATCCTGGCTGACGGAACGGTCAGCGAGAGCGAGATGGTTGCCTTCCGGCGCATCTGCAAGGATGCCTTCGGCATTCCGGAAACCAGCATCGACGCCGTCATCGAATATCTCAACGAATTCGGCTACGAAACCAATGGCTCACAGGCCATCGCGCTGTTCCGCGACCTCGATGTCGAGCGGCGCAAGCAACTGGCGCAGCATATGGCCGAGATCGCCAAGGCGGACGCGCAATTGGCCGAGACCGAGGTGCGCCTGCTGCGCCGCACGCTCGACCTGCTCGACATCAGCCCGGTCGACGTGGTGAAATCTGAGCAGTAGGTTGATGGGATCCCAGCCGGGCCGGCTGTCTACGGCAGCCTCCGGCATTTGCGGCCTTTCACTCACACGGCGGATTCGCTTCGCGAACCGATCGCTCACCCCTGCTCCTGCATACGGCGTGCAATTGCCCTGTGCAGGTCCGGCGCTGCGGCGACAAGCGCCTTGGCCGCCTCGGATTGCGGGTGATCCAGCACCTCGCTCGTCCGGCCACGCTCGACGATCTGGCCGTCATGCATGACCAGCACTTCGTCCGTTATGGCGCGGGCGACGGTGAGGTCGTGGGTGATGAAGAGATAGGCGATGCCGAGTTTCTGGTTGAGCTCGGCGAACAGGTCGAGGATCTGAGCGCGGATCGAAACATCGAGCGCCGAAACCGGCTCGTCGGCGACGACCAGTTTTGGGCGGGTGATGATGGCGCGGGCGATCGACAGGCGCTGGCGCTGGCCGCCGGAAAATTCGTGCGGATACTTTTCCATGTCGTGCTGGTCGAGGCCGACCTCGTGCAGCGCCTGCGCCACCATCTCGCGGCGCTCGGCGCGCCCCGGTTTCCTGTCCAGCACGTGCAGCGGCTCGGCGACCAGTTTCTCGACCTTCTGGCGCGGATCGAACGAGCCATAGGGGTCCTGGAACACCACCTGCATGTCGCGCCGCGCCGGCTTCAGGTCCGCCTCGCTCTTGCCGGTGAGGGGCTCGCCGCGAAAGCGGATGGTCCCCGAACTCGGCCGGTCCAGCGCCAGGATCATGCGCGCCAAGGTGGACTTGCCGCAGCCGGAGCGGCCGACCAGCGCCACCGATTGGCCCGGCGCCATCGACAGCGACACGCCGTCGACGGCGCGGATATCAGGCGCGCGCCGGAACAGCGAGGTGCGCCGGCCTGGATAGTCGCGCGTCACGCCCTCCACCTCGAGCAAGGGCCGGGCTGCCGAGGCGCCATGCGGCCGGGCGCGGGCCGGCACGTGCATCGAGGCCAGCGCCAACTGGCGGGTATAGGGGTGGAGCTGTTCAGAGAGCGTGCGGGCCGTATCGCCGGCTTCCATGACTTCGCCCCGACGAAGAATGGTGATGCGATCCGCCATCTCGGTGACCACGGCGAGGTCATGCGAGATCAGGAGCAGGCCCATGCCGCTCTCCGCGACAAGGTCGCGCAAGAGGGTGAGGATTTGCGCCTGCAGCACCACGTCGAGCGCCGTGGTCGGCTCGTCGGCGATCAGCAGCTTCGGCTTCAGCGCGCAGGCCATGGCAATGACGACGCGCTGGCGCTGGCCACCGGACAGCTCGTGCGGATAGCGCGACACCGGGAATTTTGCCGATGGCAAGCCAACCCGGTCGAGCATTTTTCGCGCCCGCTCTTCCGCCTCGGCACGTGTTGCCTTGGCATGCCAGCGTATGCCTTCGGCGACCTGCTCGCCGATGGTCTTGAGCGGGTTCAGCGCGGTCATCGGTTCCTGGAACACCATGCCGATATCGTCACCGCGCAGGGCGCACATCTGATCCTCGCTTGCCGCAAGGATGTCGATACCGTCGAAGGTGACGCGCCCGCTGGCACGCGCGGCATATGGCAAGAGCCGCATGACGCTCAGAGCCGTCATCGATTTGCCGGAGCCGGATTCGCCGACCAGCCCCATTACCTCGCCGGGCGCGATGGAGAACTCGATGCTCCGGAGGATCGGCGTGTCGCCGATCGCCAGCGACAGATTGTCGATTTCCAGAAGGCTCATCGTTGCCGCCGCGATTTCGGATCGAGGATGTCGGCGATGCCGTCGCCCAAAAGGTTCAGCCCAAGCACGGTGATCACGATCGCCATGCCGGGAAAGATCGCCATCCAGGGCGCCACCACCATGCGGGTCTGGGCGTCGAACAGCATGCGGCCCCAGCTCGGCATCGGCGGTTGGGCGCCAAGGCCCAGATAGGAAAGCCCGGCCTCGGCCAATATGCCGAGCGCGAACTGGATAGTGCCTTGCACCAGGAGCAAGGTGGCGATGTTGGGCAGCACATGTTCGATGGTGATCAGCGCCTTGCCCTTGCCCGCGGCGCGGGCGGCGAGGATGAATTCGCGCGGCCAGATCGCCAAGGCGCCGGCTCGGGCGACGCGGGCAAAAACCGGGATGTTGAAGATGCCGATGGCGATGATGGCATTGATGGCGCCGGGGCCGAAGATGGCGGTGATCATGATGGCCGACAAAAGCGCAGGGAAGGCGAAGACGAGATCGTTGATGCGCATCAAGGCCTCGTCGACGAGGCCGCCGCGCGCCGCGGCGAAAGCACCGAGCGGCACGCCGACGCCCATGCCGATGCCGACCGCGACCAGCGCCACCGCGATCGAATTGCGGGCGCCGACCATGATCATCGACAGGATGTCGCGGCCGAAATGGTCGGTGCCGAACCAGTGCGCCCAGGACGGCGCCAGCGTCTTGTCGGATATCACCAGCCGGGTCACGTCATAGGGCGTCCAGAGATAGGAGAGGATCGCCACCGCCGCCACAAACAATGTGACGACGAAGCCGGCAAGAAACGAGCGGTTGCCGAACGCCTTGACGAGGATGCCGCCCAGCGTCTCTTCGGGGATGTCCGGATGCAACATCATTGCCGGCTTCGGAGGCGCGGATCGACGACGGCATAAGAGAGGTCGACGACGAGGTTGACGGCGATGACCGCGGCGACCAGCAGCATGACGACGCTTTCCACGACGATCAGGTCGCGCTGGGTGATCGCCTGGAACACCAGCCGGCCGAGGCCGGGCAGGTAGAAGACGTTCTCGATGATGATGGTGCCGGCGAGCAGGAAGGCGAATTGCAGGCCCAGAATGGTCAGCACCGGGATCATGGCGTTGCGCAGTGCGTGCCGCCACAGGACCGCGCGATAGGGCAGGCCCTTGGCGCGGGCGGTGCGGATATAGTCCTCGTTCAGCACCTCGATCAGTGCCGAACGGGTGACGCGTGCCAGGATCGCGGCCTGCGGCAGTGCGAGCGCCACAGCCGGCAGCAGCAGTGATTTCAGCGCCGGCCAGGCACCGGCCCCCCAACCGGGAAAGCCGCCGGCCGGAACCAGCCGCAGCCAGACCGCGAAGAGATAGATCAGCATCAGCGCGAACCAGAAATTGGGAATGGCGACGCCGAGCTGCGCGGCGCCCATCGCCGCTGTGTCACCCATCCGCCCGCGATGGTTCGCTGAAAACAGGCCGACCGGGATGGCGATGAGGGTGGATAGGGCGAGCGCAATCAGCGCCAGCGGCAGTGAGACGACGAGACGCTCGCGCACGAGGTCGATGACCGGCACCGAATAGGTGTAGGAGCGGCCGAAATCCAGGCAGAGCAGGCCGCCGGCCCAGTGCAGGTAGCGCCAGGGCAAGGGCGCGTCGAGGCCCATCTGGTTGCGCAGCAGCTCAACCTGGTCGGCGCTGGCATTCATGCCCAGCATCAGCCGCGCCGGGTCGCCGGGCAGGATCTCCAGCACCGCGAAGACGACCATGGAGGCCAGCGCCAACGTGGCGGCGGCGATCGCGAGACGCCTGAGGAGGTAGGCGGTCATCGCTTGATCGGCCAACAGTCGAAATCGGCGCTGCCCCTCATCTGCCTGCCGGCATCTTCTCCCCGTATAGAGACGGGGAGAAGGACGCCTTCGCAAAGGATTTCGCCAATCTTCAGCGTTGCAGAAAGGGTGCCGAGGTTGCGGCCAGCCCCCTTCTCCCCGTCACTATACGGGGAGAAGTGCCCGGCAGGGCGATGAGGGGCGGCGCAAACCTGAAGCGATCGTCCTGCGGCTCGGGTCAGGCAGCCCGGCAGGGCAGAGGGGGGTGCGGAGCGCAAGCGTCGCCTCTTGGCCAACGGCTTCACTCGTTCCACTTCACCTTGGTGAGATCATTGGACTGGATCGGCGCGTTTTCCCACAGGCCCTGCAGCTTGGCGTCCCAGACGCCGACCTTGGGCAGTTCGTAGAGGAAGCCGACCACGGCGTCGTCGGCCAAGATCTTCTGTGCCTGCCCCAGCAATTCCTTGCGCTTGGCTTCATCGGAGGTGACGTCCAGATCGGCGATCACCTTGTCGAAGGCCGGATTGTCGTAATTGAAGTAATAATCCTTACGCGCATAGATACCGATGTCGTTGGGCTCGGTATGGGAGACGATGGTCAGGTCGTAGTCCTTCTTGGTGAACACCTGGTCCAGCCACTGCGCCCATTCGACCGGGATGATCTCGAGGTTGATGCCGACGTCACGGAGCTGCGAGGCGATGATCTCGCCGCCGAGCCTGGCATAGGTGGGAGGCGGAAGCTTCAGCGTCGCCTTGAAGCCATTCTCCAGGCCTGCTTCCTTCAAGAGTTCCTTGGCCTTGGCGACATCGTGCGGATAGCGGCCGGTGAGGTCGACGTAGTCCTTGTTGGCCGGCGACATATGCGAGCCGATCGGCAGGCCGAGGCCGGCCGAGGCACCGTCGATGATCGCCTTGCGATCGAGCGCGTAGGAGATCGCCTGCCTGACCAGCAATTTGTCGAAGGGCGGCTTCTTGTTGTTGATCGACAGGATGGTTTCGCCTTCGGTCGAACCGATCACCACCTTGAAACGCGGATCGTCCTTGACCTGCGCGAGACTGTCGGGATCGAAGAATGGGAACGCCTGGATATCGCCGGAAAGCAATGCCGGTACGCTAGCAGCGGCATCGGGCACGATGCGGAACTCGATCTTGTCGAGGTAAGCCGGCGTGCCCCAATAGCTGTCGGATTTCACCAGCGTGATCGAGGATCCCTTGGCCCAGCTCTGGAATTTGAACGGGCCGGTCCCGACCGGCTTTTCCTTGTTGGCGTCAGCGGATTTCGGCGAGACGATGACAGCATCGCCCCAGCCCATATTGTAGAGGAAGGATCCCTGCGGGTTCTTCAACGTCACCTTGACCGTTGCCGGGTCGACCACGTCGACCGTATCGATGGCTGCGAACAGGGCTTTTTGCGCATTGACCGAATTGTCGGCGCGGGCGCGGTCGAGCGAGAATTTCACGTCGTCGGCGCTGAAGCCGGCGCCATCGTGGAATTTCACGCCGGTGTGCAGCTTGAAGGTGTAGGTCTTGCCGTCGTCGGAGATGGTCCAGCTTTCAGCCAAATCCGGCAGGACCTCGCCATTTGGCCCGATGCGGGTCAAGCCTTCGAACACGTTGGCGTAGAGAACCTCGTCGATTGCCGCGGCCGCGCCGGCGGTCGGATCGAGATGTGGCGGTTCGAGCGGGATGCCAATGACCAGATCGGTTCGCGCCGCCAGCGCGGGAGTGCCGACGGCCAGCGCCAGGACGGCGGCGGCCAGGATGGTTTTCCACAATTTCATGGTGCTACTCCCCGTGTGGTCAAACATGCGCTCAAACCGGGCGAATAGAAGCGTGATTTCGCACGGGAGTAAATTGCGTTTCGTGCCGCGCGGCGGCGTAGCCGGGAATGTTTTTCTCCGGACGGCCGCATTGATCGTTGGCTCTCGCCCGTGCGGCGCTATCGGGCGCCGCGCAGCAGCATGTTGAGCCCGAACGCCATCACCTTGGCCGATTCCACCATATCCGAGATCCCGACCCATTCGTCCGGCCGGTGGGCGAGATCGAGAATGCCCGGGCCATAGGCGATGCAATCATAGACATGGCCGATGCGGGCAATGTGCTTCTGGTCGTAGGTGCCGGGTGAAATGACGTAGTCGGGCTCGCGATCGAAGATCGCGTGGATGCCTTGCGCGATTGCCTTGACGACGGGAGCGTCGCGTTCGGTCATCAGCGGCAGCACCTCCATCAGGTCACGGATCTCGTAGTCGAACTTTTGCCGATCACGCTTCAGCCGCTCGAGAATGCCGGTCACCTCGCCCTTGACCGTGGCGATATCCTCTTCGAGCAGGAAGCGGCGGTCGATGGTCAGCCGGCAGGAATCGGGCACGTTGGGCGAGGGCAGGCCGGGCCGGAAATCCTCGGTCTGGCCGCCATGGATGGAGTTGATGTTCATGGTGGAACGCTTCGCCCCTTCGGGCACGACCGGCATGCGCGTCATCTTGCGGTCAAGCGCGGGGAACAATTCGTCCTCGAATGCCTGCAGCACGGCGCCCATATGGCGCACCGCATTGTCGCCGAGGAACGGCATCGAGCCATGCGCGATCTCGCCCTTGGTCTCGATCTCGGCCCACCAGACGCCGCGATGGCCAAGGCAGATGCGGTCCTTGTTCAGCGGTTCGGGAATGATGACGTGGTCGACCCTGGGTTTCGAGAAATAGCCGAGCCTCGCCAGATGCGCGACACCGCCGAAGCCGCCGGATTCCTCGTCGACCGTGCCTGATATCTCGATGGCACCGGGAAAATCGGGAAATACCTCCATGAAGGCTTCGGCCGCGATGATCGAGGAAGCCAGGCCGCCCTTCATGTCGCAGGCGCCGCGGCCATAGACCTTGCCGTCCCTGACGACGCCGGCGAAGGGATCGACGGTCCAGCCGTCGCCGGCCTCGACGACATCGATATGCGAGTTGAAGTGGACGCAGGCGCCGGGCGAGCGGCCCTCGAAGCGTGCGACGACGTTGACGCGCGGGTAGCGGTCGGTGTCGCCGGGCGTGCCTTCGGCGCGGATGAACTCGGTTTCGAAGCCGCTCTTCTTCAGCCGCGCGCCAAGAAATTCGGCGCATGGCCGGTACGCTTCGCCGGGGGGGTTGATGGTGGGAAAACGGATCAACTCGGCGGTCAGCGCGACGAGATCGTCGCGCCGGTCATCGATCGCTTGGAAGAGTCGCTCGTTCATGGCCCGAGTTGAGCAACGATCGGCGTCGTTTTGCAAGTCCGCTGGCAATTGGGCCGTTGCGGCGTGTCGTTACGGCAACTCTTGCGGGAATTCGTTCAAATTCGCTGCTTTGGATTGGCGAATTGGTCAAGGGTATATGTTATGCCGTTCACCTGTCATTAAAGAGATGAAAAACGACGTGAAGGCAGGCAAGGGGCAATCAAAGGGGTTTGATCGCATGAAAAAGACAGTTCTCATGGCAGCAGCACTTGTCACGATGCTGTTGGGTGTTTCGGTGCAGAGCTGGGCAGCCAGCCTCATTGCAAATATAGACGTGTCGTCGCAGACGATGACGGTCAGGTACGGCCAGGACGTTTACCGGTGGAGCGTGTCCACGGCTCGGTCCGGCTACTTCACGCCACGCGGCACCTACCGGCCGCAGCGAACGGCCCGGATGTGGTATTCGCGCAAATACGACATGTCGCCGATGCCTTATTCCGTGTTCTTCCACGGCGGCTATGCCATCCACGGAACGGGCGCGGTGAGGCAGCTCGGCCGACCGGCGTCGCATGGCTGCGTGCGGCTGCATACGGCCAATGCGGCGGCTTTCTACTCGATGGTGCGAGAAGTCGGCTTCGGCAACACGCGCATCGTCGTGAGGAACTGACTGCTAAGCCGGCCACTGTGCCGGAGGCGCATCGGACGGATTCAGGCTAGGCGCTTCGGGTCTTTGCCTTGCGTCGCTTGCGGCTGATGTCCCATCTCTTGTGGAACCACATCCACTGGCCGGGATCCTCGCGCACCCAGCGCTCGACCACGTCGTTGAGGAGCTGGGTGGTGGCGCGCACGTCGACACTGCCATCGGCGGTGCGGGGCAATGTCAGCTTCTCTTCTATCTCGAGCCTGAAGCGATTGCCCGGCAGCCTGACGCAGCGCGCCGGGTAGACGTCGCAATCATAATGACGGGCAAGTGTGCCGAGCACGCGATTGCTCTGGCAGGGGCGGCCGAAGAATGTCGTTTCCAGGCCGCCCGTGAACTTCTGGTCGACAAGGACCCCGATATTGCCGCCGTTTTCCAATACCGAGGCGAGCGCGAACGAAGCGCCCGCCATCGAGGGCAGCAACGATCCCATGGTCGCGCGGCGCGTCGAGAGGATGTAGTCAGCCAGGTACGGATTGTTGGGCGGGCGAAACAGCGCGGTGATATTCATGCCGAAAGTAGCCGCCGCCACCGGCAGCAATTCAAAATTGCCGAGATGTCCGGTGAAGACGATGTGCGGCTTCTTTTCGGCCGCGATCTCGACGAAATGGTCTACTCCCCTGACCTCGACACGGCCGGGACTGGTGGCGGCTGGATCGTAGTCGAACAAGGCGTCGAGAAAGATGTATTCGGCGGCGAGACGCGCCATGTTGCCCCACATGTCGGAGGCGATGGCCTGGATCTCGGCTTCGCTCTTGTGCGGATAGGCCTTGCGCAGATTCTCGACGGCCACATTATGGCGTCCGACCCATGGACCGATGCGGCGGGCGACGCGGTCGGCGAAATTCAGCGCGCTGTCGGGGGGCAGCAGGCGCAGCACCGAGATGATGATCATCGCAATGCGCGCGACCAGCCAGTGCTCGAACCGGCGCAATTGCCGGCCGTAGCGGAACATCAGGTCGCGGCGAAGCTTCTTCAACACAGAAGTCAGGGCCTAGACGACGCGTAGGATGATCTTGCCAAAGACGTCGCGGCCTTCCATGCGCTTCAGCGCGGCGTCGATGTCGTCGAAGCCGACTTCGGTATCGATGACGGGTGCGACCTGTCCCGCCGCCATCTTCTGCATGGCGTCAGCCATGTTCTCCATGCGGCAGCCGAAGGAGCCGAGCAGCTTCAACTGCTGCTGGAAGAGCTGCATCAGATTGACCTGCGCCGACACGCCGGACGTCGAGCCGCAGGTGACGAGCCGGCCACCGCGCTTCAGGCACAGCATCGAGCCGGCAAAGGTGTCGGCGCCGACATGTTCGAAGACGACGTCGACGCCCTTCTTCTTGGTCAGCTTGCGCACGACGCCCTCGAACCGGTCGTCACGGTAGTTGATGACATGATCGGCGCCGAGCGCCTTGGCCTTGTCTATCTTGTCGTTCGAGCCGACCGTGGTGATGACCGTGCAGCCCATCCGCTTCGCCAGTTGGATGGCGGCCGAGCCGATGCCGGATCCGCCGGCGTGGACAAGGATCGTCTCGCCGGGCTCGAGCCTGGCATTGTCGAACAGCATGTGTTCGACGGTGCCGAAAGTGACGGGGGCGACAGCCGCGCCGATCTCGCTCACGCCTGGAGGGACGGGGACCAGCAGGCGCGCCGGCAGGTTGATCTTCTCCTGCGCGAAGCCGTCGAGGTGGAAGCCATGAACGCCCGAGACGTGTTCGCAAAGATTGTCGCGGCCTTCGCGGCAGGCACGGCAAAGGCCGCAGGTGCGCGCGCCGTAGATCGAGACCAACTGTCCCGGCAGCAGGCCGGAAACGCCGGGACCGACGGTCTCGACCTCGCCGGAGGCTTCCGCGCCGACGACCAGCGGCAGCTTGCGCTTGGCGAAAGCCATGCCGCGCCAGCCCCAGACGTCAATGTGGTTCAGCGCCACTGCCTTGATGCGCAGCGTCACCTCGCCGAGCGCGGGCGGCGGCGGGGGCGGCAGGTCCACCGTTTCAAGACGGCGGTCCTCGATAAGTTGCAGTGCGCGCATGGAGCCTGTCGGTTCTGTTCTAGCGGAAGTGGCTCGCTTAGACCGGTTCCCGCGCCATGACAAGGCAAGTGTTCTGGCCGCCAAAGCCGAAGGAGTTCGAAAGCACGGTGCCAACCTGCGCATTGCGCTTCTTGTTGGGCACGACATCGAGCACGATCGCCGGATCGGGATTGTCGTAGTTGATGGTCGGCGGAATGACGCCTTCGCGCATGGTCATGAGAGAAAACGCCGCTTCCACCGCGCCGGCGGCGGACAGCGTATGGCCGATCATGGACTTGTTGGACGAGATCGGCATCGAGCCGATCCGCTCGCCGAACACCGTCGACAGCGACAGGTGCTCCATCTTGTCATTTTCCGGCGTCGAGGTGCCATGCGCGTTGACATAGTCGATCTCGTCCTCGCCCAGGCCGGCATCGGCGAGGGCGGCGCGCACCGCCGCGATGGCCGGCGAACCATCCGGCTTGGAGCGGGTGCGGTGGAAATCGTCCGCCTTTTCGCCGCAGCCGCGCAGAATGCCCAGAACGCTTGCTCCACGGGCGAGCGCTGCCTCCAGCGATTCCAGCACCAGAGCGCCGGAACCTTCGGCCAGCACGAAGCCGTCGCGGTCCTTGGAGAAGGGCTTAGAAGCCTTTTCCGGGATGTCGTTGTGGGTCGAAAGCGCCGACAGCAGCGAAAAACGGATCAGCGCCTCGGCGGTCGCCGAGCCGTCCGCGCCGATCGACAGCGCCCGGTCGCATTCGCCTCTGCGGATTGCCTCGACCCCAAGCTGGATGGCCGTTGCACCGGAGGCGCAAGCGGTCGACAGCGTGATCGGCAGGCCGCGCGTGCCGAAACGGTCGGCGAGCCGGTCGGCGATCGACCCGAACTGCGTGGTCTCGAATGTATCGAGCTCCTTCAAGCCGCGCGCCACCCGAAGCAGCCTTTCGGCACCGGCGTCGTGCTTGTCGGAATTATAGAGCGCGAACCGCTCATGCCAGTCGAGTTCGACCGGCGGCGAGGCCAGAAACAGCGGTCCGCCGAAGTCGCTGGAATTGAGGCCGGCTTCGGCAACGGCTTCCTGCGCGGCCGTCTCCGCCAGTTCGTATGTGAGGGGGCTGGCGCCCTTCGAGCTCGACGCAAGGAAATCGACCATGCCGGAAATGCGGGTGTTGAGGTGGTCGACAGGGAAGCGGGTGATCGGGTGGATGCCCGATCTGCCCGAGGTCAGCGCCGTCCAGTTGTCTGATTTGCCGGCTCCAAGGGAAGTAACCACGCCGATGCCTGTGACGGCAACGATCGGCCTGCCCATGTGATCTCTGAGATTGGCCATCCGGAAGCCCTAACCTTTGTCGTTGTATGTGGCTGGCCGCTCTATGCGGCGTTGACCAGCGCCATGCCCTCGAATTGGTGGTAGCCGATCGCCGTTGCAAGGACGCTTCTTGGAATGCCTTCGAACGGTTTCTCGGCAGCGGCATCGAAAACGGGGTAGGCGGCCTTACGGTCGACGGCGAGCGCCGCCAGCGCCACGGCGAAGGGAAACTGCGCTTCCTTCATGTGGCCGGTCAGCGTCGCGAAGCCGCGCACCGCGATCGCGGGATTGCTGTCGAACGCCGACTTCTCGGCAGCGGTAGCCGCGTGAGCGCCTGAGGCGCCAGACAGGGAAAGCAAGCCGCCATTCGGCACGGCGGTCTTCTTGAGCAGCGCGGCGATCTCGGAATCGAGCTCGCCCTGCCGCCGCCTGGCACGGCCGGAGACGACCGGGCCGAGCTCGGCATAGATCCTGCGCCCCCGGCTTGCCGCGTGTTCGCGCTGCTCCAGCACCAGGAAAGCGCCGCCGGATCCCGATACCACGCCGCCACCTTCGGCGCCTTGCCGCTGCCAGACGGGCTTCCAGGCGCCGCGATGCAGGTAGCCGGCAAGCTCATAGCCGAGCAACATATCGGAATGTTCGGTCTGGAAGGCGCCGCCCACCAGTATATGCGTCGACTGGCCGGAACGAATGCGCGCGGCAGCCGTCTCGACGGCGGCTACGCCGGCGCCTTCCTCGCCCATGAAGGTCCTGGACGATCCCGTCACCTTGTGGACGATGGAGATGTTGCCGGCGAGCAGATTGGAAAGCTGTGCCAGGAACAGGGTGGGGCGCAGTTCGGTGGTGAGCTTCTCGTTGAGCAGCACGTCACGGTCGTTGCGGCTTTCCGAGGCGGCCAGGATGGCGGCATCGACCGCTTCGTCGCGCTCGCCGCCGCCGGCGGCCACGACCATGTCCATGGTCGTGCAGAGCTCGTCATTGCCCTTGATGCCGGCATCGTCCAGCGCAAGACCCGCGGCATAGGTGCCGAGCCTCTGCCAGGTTTCCATCTGGCGCTGGTCGCCGCGCTTGGCGATCTGCAGGTTCCAGTCGATCTCCGGCAGCGGATGGACGGTGTAGGGCGCGAAACGCTCGGCTTCGAGCACCGGCTTCTGATCCGGCTGAGTGAGCTTGCGCCAGTGTTCATCGGGGCCTTCTCCCAACGAGGAGACAAGGCCAATGCCGGTGATGACGACGTCGCGGGGGCTCATGGATGATCGGGTACGGATCAGGCGGTCTTGGCGGCGACCAGTGCGTCGATCTTGGCGCACAGGTTCTTCATGACAAAGTAATCGTCCGTCGAAGCCTTGCCGTCATTGACTTCTTGGGTCCACTTTTCCAGCGGCACCTTAATACCGAATTCCTTGTCGATGGCGAAGACGATGTCGAGGAAATCGAGGCTGTCGATGCCGAGATCGTCGATCGTGTGGCTCTCGGGCGTGATGGTGTCGATGTCGATCTCGCTGGTGTCGGCAATGATCTTGGCGACTTTGTCGAACGTGGTGGACAAGGGCTTTTCCTTCGGTTGCGGGCGGAATCTGTCCGCATCTTGTTTGGGCGCTGTCTAATCGGTTTTTCCCGGCAGGAAAAGGCCTGATACGCCGGGCGCAGATGGGTAGCGTGCCCAAGAAACGCAAGACGGGCCGCCGGTCAACCCGGCGGCCCCTCCATGGCCTGGCGACCGCGGATGATGTTGGCCTCATCGTCGCGGCCCTAGCGCGGCATCTTTTTTGGGTGGTATTTTGGCAACATTACCTCTGTCGCAAGTCCTCATCGCGTGGCTGCTCGCGGATGCGCCGGTCGGCCCCGATTTAGAACGTAACCCGGCCGAGCACACGCAGACCCTCGCCCTGCGGCTCGACGACAACGGCTTCGCCCTCGCGCGGCGAGACGCCGGTCAACGCAGCGATATTTTCCAGATGAGTGACCATGACCAGGTTGTCAGAGCCGGAATAGGCGCGGATTTCCTTCATGATCGCGGCGATCTGGGCCGCCTTTTGCGCCGCGTCGCCCTTCAGCAGGTCGAGCGGCGCGAAAGGCTCCGGCTCGGTCTCGAAGGCGATGCGCGCGGTGTCGAGGCAGCGGCAATAGCGGCTGGACAGCACGCGCTCGATCGGCGCGGCGCGGGCGGCAAGCAAGGCGCCGATCTTGCTCGACTGCTGCTTGCCGCGTGCGGACAGATTGACCTGGGTGGCGCAGCTGTCGATATCAAAATTGGCGGGATCGGTGGTGCCGGTGACCATGGCATGGCGCAAAAGCACGACATGGCCGCCATCGCGCAGCAGCGCCCAGCCGGCATCCGTCGCATGCGCTGCAGCCGGAACGCCAAACAGGAACAACGCCAAGGCAAATCGGATCATCGTAATCCTTCCAGAAGCCGGGCACCGGCCACCCGCATATAGGGATCGGAAAGCAGGTACAAAGACAAGCGAAAGGCCTGCGGTCTCCGCGGTCTCACTTCTCCTTCGTCATCCGCTGCTTCACCAGATCGGTCTTCCGGTCGTGAGCGGGATGGGAAAAGTCCAGCCGCCTTCGGCGATGCCCCGCTTGGCAGAACAAATTCGGGGTCGAAGAAATTCGGGCGCGATTGCACCGCGACCTTGGCTCGCCTATCCCTGGAAAAATGTCTCCGCTTACCGAAACCGTCCTTTTCGTCTTCAGCCTCGTGGCGCTCGGCTACCTCGCCGGGTTCACCGGTTATATGAAGCCGGCGAGCGGCGAGGGGATATCCGATTTCGCGGTCAGCGTTGCGATGCCGCTGCTGTTGTTCCAGACGATGGTGAATGCCGATTTCCACGGGGTGGCACCGTGGTCGCTATGGGGGGCCTATTTCGCGGCGGTGGCAATCACCTGGGCCGCCGGCCATGTCGTTACCACGCGGATATTCGGACGCGACGCACGCGCCGGTGTCGTCGGCGGCGTGTCGTCGGCCTATTCCAATGTTGTCCTGCTCGGCGCGCCGTTCATTCTCGGCATATTCGGGCGGGACGGATTCGAGGTGCTGTCGCTTCTGGTTTCCGTGCATCTGCCTGTCATGATGATGGCTTCGATCGTGCTGTTCGAGATGTTCGGCCGCGGCGGCGGCGAGCATGTGCATCCCGTGCGCGTCGTCCGCAACTTCCTGAGGCGGCTGTTCATCAATCAGCTGATCATCGGCATTCTTTTGGGTCTCGCATGGCGCTTCAGCGGCATCCCGCTGCCCGAACTGGTCATGCGGCTGGTGGACGCGCTGGCCGGCACCGCCGGGCCGGTGGCGCTGTTCGCCATGGGGCTCAGCCTGCGCCGCTTCGGCATATCAGGCAATGTCCGCCCGGCGCTGGCGCTATCAACACTGAAGCTGTTCCTGATGCCGGCGCTGGTTCTGATCTTCGTCTGGTTGCTCGGCCTGCCGCCCTTGACCGCCAAGGTAGCGGTCGTGGTGGCGGCGCTCCCATCCGGCATCAATTCCTATCTCATTGCCGTGCAGTTCAACACAGGCCAGGCGCTGGCTTCGAACCAGATGACCATCGCGACCGCGAGCGCGGTCGTCACCACTGCTTTCTGGCTGGCGGTGAGCGTGCACGTCTTCGGCTGACATGAATAAGACCAGGGTATGAGCCGCTCGGCGTGAGTCCGTTCGACGCGATGTCTCAGCGGTGAAATCAAACCTCGGCTCTCGCCTTGCACTGGCATAACCCCTATATGCCATCTTGCGATTGCTTGCGGGGCTTTCCCTAGGTTAAGAGCAATGGCCCCAGCGCACGGTGCGCTAATCGAAGACATCCAGATAGCGGCCCGTGAGCGCCGAACGGAGGCTAGACCATGCTTCAGAAAACCAGCCATTTCATGCGCCAGGCCAATCTCATCAACGGCGAATGGGTGCAGGCCGACAGCGGCCAGACGGTCGACGTCACCAATCCGGCAACCGGCCTCAAGATCGGCACCGTGCCCAAGGCAGGCAAGGTCGAGACCCGCCGCGCCATCGAAGCCGCCGACGAAGCTTTCAAGACCTGGCGCAAGACCACCGCGCTCGAGCGCTCGAAGCTGCTGCGCAAGCTGCACGATGCCATGATGGACAATCAGGACGTTCTGGCGGAGCTCCTGACCATTGAACAGGGCAAGTCGCTGTTCGAATCGAAGGGCGAGATCGGCTCGGCCGCCTCCTACATCCTGTGGTTCGCCGAGGAGGGCCGCCGCACCTATGGCGATGTCGTGCCGTCGCCATGGGCGGACCGCCGCATCCTGGTCACCAAGGAACCGGTCGGGGTCATCGCCGCCATCACGCCGTGGAATTTCCCGTCCTCGATGCTGGCCCGCAAGCTCGGACCGGCGCTCGCCGCGGGTTGCACCGCCGTGGTCAAGCCCGCCTCGCAGACGCCTTACTCCGGTCTCGCCTGGGGCGCGCTGGCCGAGGAAGTCGGCTTCCCCAAGGGCGTAGTCAACATCCTGACCGGTGCGGCCGGCGAAATTGGCGATGAGATCTGCGCCAATCCGCTGGTCAAGAAGATCACTTTTACCGGCTCGACCGAGGTCGGCAAGATCCTGATCCAGAAGTCGTCCGTCACCGTGAAGAAGGTGTCGATGGAGCTCGGCGGCAATGCGCCGTTCATCGTCTTCGACGACGCCGACATCGACCGCGCCGTCGCCGGTGCGATCACGGCCAAGTATCGCAATTCGGGCCAGACCTGCGTCTGTACGAACCGCTTCCTTGTCCAGGCCGGCGTCTATGACCGGTTCGTCGAGAAGCTGGCTGCCGCCAGCGACAAGCTGAAGGTCGGCTCCGGCCTGGAGGAGGGCGTGCAGCAGGGGCCGCTGATCGACGAGAAAGCGGTGGAGAAGGTCGAGGAACTGATCGCCGACGCGACTTCGAAGGGCGGCAAGATCGTCGCCGGCGGCAAGCGCCATGCGCTCGGCGGCTCGTTCTTCCAGCCGACCGTCATCGCCGATGCGACGCCCAAGATGCGCTTCATGAAGGAAGAGATTTTCGGGCCGGTGGCGCCCGTCTTCAGGTTCGAGACCGAGGAAGAGGCGATTGCGCTTGCCAATGACACCGAATTCGGCCTCGCCTGCTATTTCTACACCGGCGATCTCGGCCGCGCCTTCCGCGTCATGGAAGGGCTGAAATATGGCATGGTCGGCGTCAATGAAGGCCTGATCACCACGCCGGAAGCACCGTTCGGCGGCGTCAAGGAGTCCGGGCTCGGCAAGGAAGGCGGACATCAGGGTATCGAGGATTACCTCGACACCAAATATGTCTGCATCGGCGGCCTCGGCCTCTGATAGACTGTCGCCGGGACAGGCAGGCCTGTGATCTGCCTGCCCCGGCTACGAAACGGGCCGTCTGGATCAACTGACGTTTGCGGGCATGGCAATGAAGGACGGCGAGGTTTTCGGCACCACCCAGGCGGGCGACCCGATTCGCCGCTTCACCATCAGAGGCGGCGGACTTAGCGCCAATATCCTTGGGCTCGGCGCGATCATCCAGGACCTGCGCCTGGCCGGCCACGATGCGCCTCTCGTGCTCGGCTATGATAATCTATCATCCTATGAAACCGACACGGCTTTCTTCGGCGCGGTCGTCGGCCGCTATGCCAACCGCATCCGCGACGGCCGCTTCACCATCGCCGGCAAGCGCTACCAGACCGAGCGCAATTTTCTCGACAAGCACACGCTGCATGGAGGCTCGCAAGGCTTTTTCCATCGGCCGTGGACGGTTTCGCTGCACGGGCGGGACTTCGTCACGCTGACGCTGCACGATCCCGACGGCACGATGGGCTTTCCCGGGGCACTCGACGTCACCTGCACCTACCGGCTGAAGATCCCCGGTACGCTCAGCGTCGAGATATCAGCGACGTGCGAGGAGCCGACGCTGTGCAATCTCACGCAGCATTCCTACTTCAACCTCGATGATGGCGGGACGGGCGACATCCTCGATCACCGGATGATGCTCAATGCCGGCGCCTATCTGCCCGTGGATGGCGAAATGATTCCGACGGGCACGGTGAAGCCTGTCGACGGCACGCCCTTCGATTTCCGCCAGGCGCGGCCCCTGCGCATGGAGACCGAAGGCGAGCAGCTTGCCTACGACCAGAATTTCTGCCTCGCCTCGGCGCGTGGGCCGCTCAAGCAGGCGGCGTGGGTGCAAGGAGCGAGCTCCGGCGTCGAGATGGAACTGTGGACCACGGAGCCCGGCGTCCAGCTCTATACCGGCCAGTATGTGACGCCGCGCACGGGGCTGGAAGGGCGAAACCACAAAGCTTTCTGTGGTTTTTGCCTGGAGCCGCAAATATGGCCGGACGCACCGAACCGGCCCTATTTCCCGCAGGCGACACTGTGGCCGGGTTCGATCTACCATCACGTGACGGAATATCGGTTCCGGCTGCCCTGACCCTCAATCCGTTTCGAATGCCGCACGCAACGTCTCGAATGGCGCCAATGCGCCGCGAACCTGCACCACGCTGGCCGCGACACGGTGCGCGCGCTTTGTAGCCTCCGCAGGGGTGTGTCCGGCGAGACGCGCGGCGAGATAGCCGCCGTTGAAGGAATCGCCCGCGCCCGTGGTGTCGACGGGCGTGGCCACATGGATCGCCTGAACGTCCCGCAGCGTCCCGCTCTCGACGATCAGCGCCGGCTGTTCACCGTTCTTGACCACGACTTCGCCGACCAGTTGCCCGAGCCGCCCAGCCGTTGCCTGTGGCGCTTCATCGCCGAACAGCATCTGCTCGTCCGGGAAAGTCGGCAATGCGATGTCGGTGACGGCGAGCGCCTCCAGGATCGCGGCTTGCGCCTCCTCGCGATCGCGCCACAGCCGTGGCCGGTAGTTGGGATCGAAGGCGATCAGCGACCCCGCGGATCGCGCCTCGGCCACGGCCGATAGCAACGTGGCGCGCGCAGCGGAGTCCAGAATTCCCAAAGTGATTCCGGAAAAGTAGACAAGCGCCTGCTTTTCAAGGCTTTTTGCCAACGCAGCCGGATTGGAGGCAAGCTGCCTGGCAGCTGCATCGCCGCGCCAATAGGTGAAGGAGCGTTCCGCGCCGGTCAGCGTGATGGCATAGAGGCCGGGCCGCGCCCCCGGGATAACAGGGCTTTCGCCAATGCCGATGCCATTGTCCGCGAAGAAGCCGATCTGGTCTTGCGAGAAAGGATCGTCTCCGAAAGCCGAGACGTAGGTCGCTGGCCTTCCACTCAGCGCATGCAGGGCCCACAGCGTGTTGAACGTATCGCCGGCAAATCCCATGCGCCAGTTCGAACCCGTTTGGCCCGAAAGCTCGATCATGCATTCGCCGATCGAGGCGACACCTTTGCCGATCATGATCCATTCCCCTGTTACGATGCTGCTGTAGCTTTTTGGAGAGTAGAGCGCCATGCTTGGCAAGGGCGGTTTTTTCCGTCACCTGCGATTCCAACAGGTTTGGCGGGATGCGATCGGTGCGGCAAAACGTTATCCCCTGAAGAGGAACCGGCTTGGCTTCGATATGGCGTTATCTTTTGGCGGGTCTTGGTCTGGCAGCCTTGCTGGCTGGCATCCTGGCAGTGGTCTATCTGACCGCACCGCGAACCGCGCAGGTTGCCGGCCCGGATATCTCCCGAACCAAAAAGACCGAGAACGGATTGTTCATGGCGAGCTTCGCGCCGGAACGCGGCGTCGTCCGTCAAGGCGAACTGGAAGCCTGGCTGTTGACGTTGAAGACGATAGCCGGGACGCCGGTGGAAGGGGCCGCGATCGCGGTATCGGGAGGCATGCCGCAGCACCGCCACGGCCTGCCGACCAGCCCGCAAGCGACGGACTATCTCGGCGACGGGCGCTATCGCATCGAGGGAGTGAAATTCACCATGAGCGGCTGGTGGCAGCTGCATTTTGCCATCTCCGCGACGGCTGGGTCGGATACGGTCGTCTTCAACGTCGTGCTGTGAGCCGCAGATGAGGCGTCTTGCGCGCTTTTTCGTCTTGATGGCGATGGCCGTTCTTGCCGGCTGCGGCAAGCCGGACTTTTCCGATGCCGAGAAGAAGACCATCGCCTCGCTGGCGCTGTCGAGGCTGCCGGCGCTGAAACCCGACACCACCAACCGGTTCGCCGATGTCCCGGCCGCCGCTGCCCTTGGCTCGACGCTGTTCTTTGACGCCAGCATGAGCCGCGACGGCACGGTGTCCTGCTCGACCTGTCACAAGATCGACCGGCAGTTTCAGGACGGCCTGCCGCAGGCGGTTGGCGTCGGCCGCACGAACCGGCGTACCATGCCGCTCGCCGGCATCGCACGCGATCCCTGGTTTTTCTGGGACGGACGGCGCGACAGCCTGTGGGCGCAGGCGCTGACGCCGCTGGAGAACCCGCTGGAGCAGGCGGGAAACCGTGCCGCCTATGCGCATTACATCAAGGCGCGCTTCGGCGACCGCTATGAGCGCATCTTCGGCCCGCTGCCCGATCTGTCCGACATACCAGCCAATGCCAGTCCGCTCGGCAGCGATGCCGAGAAGGCTGCATGGAGCGCCATGAGCGACCAGCAGCGTGACGCGATAAACGGGGTGTTCGCCAACATCGGCAAGGCAATCGCTGCCTTCGAACGCTCGATCGAGCCGCCGCAGGCCCGCTTCGACCGGTTCGCGCTGGACCTGGCGACCGGCGCCGAGCCGAAAGGCGACGCCGCCTTCTCCCGGGAGGAAATCCTCGGCCTGAAACTGTTCATCGGCAAGGCCAATTGCGTGACCTGCCACAATGGGCCGCGCTTCACCGACAATGGGTTCCACAACACCGGCGTGCCGCCGGTCAAGGGCCTGCCGCCGGATCGCGGCCGCGTCGATGCGGTAGGCCAAGTTCAGGCCGACCCGTTCAACTGTTTCGGCGCCTACCGTGATGGCGACGTCGACGCCTGCGGCGAATTGCGGTTCATGGTCAAGGATACGCCGGAATTGGTGCGCGCCTACAAGACGCCTTCGCTGCGCGGCGCGGCGACGCGGCCGCCCTACATGCACGCCGGTCAGTTTGCGTCGCTCGACGAAGTGGTGGCGCACTACGCGAAGGCAGCCCCCAGCGTTGAGGGTACATCCGAAATTCATCCGCTTGAGCTGTCGGACCGCGAGCGCGCGGCGCTGGTGGCGTTTTTGAAGACCTTGGCGGAGTGAACTATCGATCCTTCACAGTCTCCATCGCCACGAAGGTCGAGGTCTGGGCGACATGGGGCAGGGCGGAGATGCGCTCGCCCAGCACGCGGCGATAGGCGGCGATGTCGCGGGTGCGGACCTTCAGCAGATAATCGAAGCTCGACGCCATCATGTGGCACTGTTCGATCTCCGGAACGGCTTGGACAGAGCGGTTGAAAGCGTCCAGCGCGGCGGACCGGGTGTCGGACAGTTTCACCTGGACGAAGGCGACATGGCCTTCGCCCATGCGCTCGCGGTCGATAATCGCCTGGTAGCCCCTGATGTAGCCGTCCTTCTCCAGCCGCTTCACCCGCGCCTGCACCGGCGTCTTGGACAGGCCGACCTTGGCGGCGAGCTCCGACATGGAAAGCCTGCCGGCGCTTGCCAGCGCCGACAGGATGTTCCTGTCGATGCGGTCCAATTGGTCTTCCCTCATCGAAAATGCAGCCTTCTTCGGGTAGTTTGCGGCGATATGATAGATCGATCGAACTGCAATGTCGATTTCTTCAGACCGCCTGAAAATCGGGACTTGTGCTAGCTTGCGCCATTCGGTCCGGTGACCGCCGGCCCGCTCCCTTGTGCTTGCCCGTAGGACCCGCCATGCCAGCGCTCGACGCCATCCGCCAGCAAATCCGCGCCAACTATCTGCCCGACGAGGATCAGGCCGTGAAGCGGCTGGCCGAGGCGAGCGGCCTCTCGGCGGAGGACCGCCGGGCGATCTCTGCTCGTGCCGCCGATCTGGTGCGGGCGGTGCGCGGCTCGTCCGATCCGCGGCTGATGGAGGTTTTCCTGTCCGCCTATGGCCTCTCCACCAAGGAAGGCGTGGCGCTGATGTGCCTGGCCGAGGCGCTGCTGCGCGTGCCCGATACCGAGACGATGGACGACCTGATCGCCGACAAGATCGCGCCGCACGACTGGTCGGCGCATTCGGGCGGCTCGAGCTCCATCTTCGTCAATGCCTCGACCTGGGCGCTGATGCTGACCGGCCGCGTGCTCGATGAAGGCGAGGGCGGCATCGAAGGCACGCTGCGCGCCATGGTTCGCCGGCTGGGCGAGCCCGTCATCCGCAAGGCGGTGGCGGCGGCGATGCGCGAGATGGGCGAGCAGTTCGTGCTCGGCCGCACCATCGCCGAAGCGGTGAAGCGCGGCCGGCCGATGACGCAGAAGGGTTATCTCTATTCCTTCGACATGCTGGGAGAGGCGGCCCGCACCGAGGCCGATGCGCTGCGTTACCACAAGGCCTACGCCGATGCCATCTCGTCACTCGATGCCGGTTCAAACGGGCCTGATATCCGCCACAACCACGGCATCTCGGTGAAGCTCTCGGCGCTGCATCCGCGCTACGAGGAAGCGCAGAAGGAAGAGATGCTGCCTGTCATGGCCGAGCGGCTCCTTTCGCTGGCGCTCGCGGCGCGCCATTCGCGCATGGGCCTCAATATCGATGCCGAGGAGGCCGATCGCCTCGACCTCTCGCTCGACGTCATCGAGCGCGTGCTTGCCGAGCCGGAGCTTGCAGGCTGGAACGGCTTTGGCGTCGTCGTCCAGGCCTATGGTCCGCGCGCTGCCTTCGTCATCGACTGGCTCTATGCGCTTGCCACGAAATACGATCGCACCATCATGGTGCGGCTGGTGAAGGGTGCCTATTGGGATACCGAGATCAAGCGGGCGCAGACGCTGGGGCTCGCCGGCTACCCCGTCTTCACCCGCAAGGTCAACACCGACGTTTCTTATCTCGCTTGCGCGAGAAAGCTTTTGTCGATGACCGATCGCATCTATCCGCAATTTGCCACCCACAATGCCCACACTGTCGCCGCCATCCTGTCGATGACGAAGAACCGTGAGAGCTTCGAGTTCCAGCGCCTGCACGGGATGGGCGAAGCGTTGCACGAGACGGTGCGTAAGGCCGAAGGCACGCGCTGCCGCATCTACGCGCCTGTCGGCGCGCATTCCGACCTGCTCGCCTATCTGGTGCGCCGGCTGCTGGAGAACGGCGCCAATTCATCTTTCGTCCACCAACTTACCGACGAGGATGTCGAGCCCGAAGACATCGCGCGCGACCCGCTAGAAGCGGTCGAGAGCCAAGGCCCCGCCGCCAATCCCGCGATCCCCCGGCCTGCCGTCATCTTCGGTGCAAGCCGCCGCAACTCGAAAGGGTTCGACATCACCGATCCGGTGACGTTGGCAGCGATCGACAAGGAGAGGACAGCCTTCGCGGGCCCTAACCGCTGGCACGCCAAGCCGATCACGCGCGCGGCCGGCTATGGCGAGCAACGCCCGGTCGTCAATCCGGCCAGGCCTTCGGAAGTGGTGGGCATGGTCAGCGAAGCCACCGCCAAGCAGGCGGCAACCGCCGTGCGCATCGCCGTCGAAGCGCAGCCAGCCTGGGCAAAGCGTCCGGTTGCCGAGCGCGCGGCCATCCTCAATCGCGCCGCCGATCTCTACGAGGCCAATGCCGTCGAATTCTTCGCGCTGGCCACCCGCGAGGCCGGCAAATCGCTGGCCGACGGCGTCGCCGAAGTGCGCGAAGCGGTGGATTTCCTGCGCTATTACGCGGCCGAGGCGAGCAATGCCGAAGCGGGCACCGAGGCGCGCGGCGTCATTGTCTGCATCTCGCCGTGGAATTTCCCCCTCGCCATCTTCACGGGCCAGATCGCCGCAGCGCTCGTCACCGGCAATTCGGTAATTGCAAAGCCCGCCGAACAGACGCCGCTGATCGCTTTCCGAGCCGTCGAAATGCTGCGCGAGGCCGGCGTGCCGGAAGACGTCATCCAGCTTCTGCCGGGCGATGGCCCCTCGGTCGGCGGACCGCTGACTTCAGATCCGCGCATTGCCGGCGTCTGCTTCACCGGCTCCACCGACGTCGCCAAGCTGATCGAGAAGCAACTGGCCGAGACAGCCGCGCCCGACGCCATGCTGATCGCCGAGACGGGCGGCCTGAACGCCATGATCGTCGATTCCACCGCGCTGCCCGAGCAGGCGGTGCGCGATATCCTCGCCTCCGCCTTCCAGAGTGCGGGCCAGCGCTGTTCGGCGCTGCGCGTCCTCTATGTGCAGAAGGATGTCGAGAAGAAGATGCTGGAGATGCTGAAGGGCGCCATGGAGGCGCTCAAGGTCGGCGATCCCTGGGCTATCTCGACGGATGTCGGTCCCGTCATCGACGACGAGGCGCAGGGTTCGATCCGCGATTACTGCACGACGATGGGTTTGCAGGGACGGCTGATCGCCAAGCTCGAAGCACCCAGGGATGGCCGCTTCGTCGCGCCGCATGTGTTTCGGGTCAAGGGTATCGAGGAGATGGAGCGCGAAGTGTTCGGGCCGGTGCTCCATGTCGCCAGTTTCGACGCCGATGAGATCGATGCGGTGATCGCCGCCATCAACCGCAAGGGCTACGGCCTGACGTTCGGTCTGCACACCCGCATCGAGGGTCGCGTCCAGCATTTCGTCGACTGGATCCATGCCGGCAACATCTATGTCAACCGCAACCAGATCGGCGCGGTCGTCGGCTCGCAGCCGTTCGGCGGCGAGGGGCTGTCCGGCACCGGACCCAAAGCCGGCGGACCGCATTATCTCCGGCGCTTTCGCAAGGGACCGGAGGCAGGCACGCCTGTTGGCGACGGCCACAAGGTGACGGCGACCGAACTCGCCGACAATCTGTCCGATCCCGCGCTTGGCGGCTGGTCGACGCGGCCGGACCGCATCGCCATCCTGCGCAAGCACCTGCGAGGCAAAGGTGCCGCGGCGATCGGTGCCGCCGCCGCAATCGATTTCGGCCAGGTCGACCTGCCCGGGCCGACCGGCGAGGCCAATACACTGTCATTGGCGCCGCGCGGCCGGGTGCTGTGCTTGGGACCGGACGGCGACACGCTGCTTGCGCAGACGATCCAGGCGCTCGCCGCCGGCAACGCGGTGCTGGCGGTGGCGCCAGGCGCGCCGGCGGCGCTTTCGGCGCTGACCGGCAAGGGCCTGCCGCTGGCGGCGATCGACGGCCGCCCCGATCCGGTTGAGGCGCGTTCGTTACGCGTCGACGTCGTCGCCTTCTCGGGGACGCCGGAGGCGGCGCGCATCGTGCGCAAGGTGATCGCCGAACGCTCAGGGCCGATCGTGCCGCTGGTCAGCGAAGTGCTCAACCCCGCGGCCTATGCGCATGAGCGGGCCGTCTGCGTCGACACGACCGCGGCGGGCGGCAATGCCAGCCTGCTTGCTGCCGCTTGAGGACGCCTTTCCGGCGGGCGAGGTCGTTTCAGGCGCCCTCGACGACCGAAAAACCCTCGAACTGGGGATGGCCGAGATAGTGGACCTTCGTCGTGCCGACATTCCTGTGGGCCGCGCGAAAATTCTCCGACTTGGTCCAGGCGACGAAATCGTCGTGGCTTGCCCAGACCGTGTGTGAGGCAAACAGCGTATAGCCTTCGGTCTCGTTGACTGGGCCGCGCAGCAGATGGAACTCCCGGAAGCCCTTCATTTCCGCAAGGCTGGAATCACGGTTTTTCCACACGGCCTCGAAATCGGCTTCCGAGCCGTTCTGCACCTTGAAGCGGTTCATGGCGATGTACATGGAGTTCCTTTCGATTTCCTGGACTTAGACGGGTGGTGCCGCAGGATGCCACGTGCGGCCCCACGCCGTGCTCAGACCCCGAAGGCGATGCCGGTCTTGGCATCTGTCTTGAGTTTTCGCATGCAGGTGTTCGGCTCGACGCCGGTGCCGACGCATTCGGTCGCGCTGTTGATCAGCACGCGGCTGACCTTGGCGCAGTTGGTGCCAGCGAGATCGAAGCGCGTCACCTTGGTCTTGCCGGCCGGCAGGTCCTTGAAGTCGAGCACGGTCAGGCGGTCGACGACGCCGGCGTCGTTGAACAGCGCGATCTCGAACGCCGCCCTGGAAAGGTCGGCGCCGAGATTGTTGGTGACCACGAAGGTCAGGCGGCAGCCCTTTTCAGACGGTTGCGCGCCATTGAGTTCGAGGGAGAGAGCAGGCGCCGGCGCGGACTCTTGTGCCCACGCCGGAACCGCTGCAAGCGACATCGCCAGCGCCGAGGTCAGCAGACGAAGGGATGCCGTCAAGTTCGTCATCATCATCCTCCAAATCGCATCGTTGCCGCCAGCTTCAGCGTTATGCCCGGTTCATAGACCGCGACCGTGGTGCTGCCGTTCAACGGATTGGCGTATTTGACATCGAACAGATTGTCGGCGCGGAAATCAACCTTCAGATTGTCGGTCGCCTGGTAGCTGGCGAAAGCGTTGACCAGCGTATAGTCCTCGGCGATCGGGTTACCCTTGGGCTTGCCATTGTACTGCACCTCGCCGCCGACAGTGAGTTTGTCCTCGAGGAAGCGCAGGCCGAGCTGCACGGTGACCTGCGCGGACGGGATCGTGGCAAGGTCCGCCCGATCGCCTTCGTAGGATATGGTGTGACCATTGATGATGGAGGCGGAAAGTCCGGCGTAGCCCCATGCTGCATCATAAACGCCTTCCATCTCGAAGCCGTTGATCTTTGCCTTGGCGAAGTTCTGGTACTGGAAGCAGATCGGAATGCCCGGCCCGAAGGGGCAGCCGCTGGTCGGATCGAAGGCCGACAGCGTAACGCCGTCAATATAATCGTCGACGTCGTTGTTGAAATAGGCTGCCTTCAGCCGAAACGCGTCGCCGGACTCGAGAACGTCGTTCTGCTTGTAATTGACACCAAATTCGACGTACTTACCGGTTTCGGGCTTTAAATTGGGATTGGGCAGGAACGGGAAGCTGACACCCGCCGGATGGTTGCCGCTGATCAGGGTTTCGGTCAGCGAAGGCGACCGGTAGCCCTCCGCGTAGGTGCCGTAGAATTGCAGGCCGGCAAGGCCGGCGCTTTCGAAAGGCGAGACGCCGACGGTGACGCGCGGCGACAGGCGGTCGCCCGACGTTTCGTGCGTGTCGTCCTCGAGGCTGTAATTGTCATAGCGCAGCCCGGCAATGACTTCGAGCCAATCCCAGCTGAGCTTGTCCTGGACGTAGGCGCCAGAAACGTTGCGCTTGCCGGAAGGCGTGTAGAAGCTGTCGCCGCCTGCCGTGCCGCCAGTCTCGACGTCGTCATTCACCCAGTCGCCGCCATAGGTCAGTTCATGCGCGAGGCCGCCTGTCTCGAATCGCGACGTGTTCCAGATGTCGATGGCGGCTGTGCCGACATCGAAGGTCGACGTCGAACCTGCCGGCAACATCACGGGAAGGCCGGTGACGGGATCGAAGCGGCGCTGCGGAACAAGGCCGGTCAGGTCGAGATTGGTCTTGTTGTAGGAGGTGTTGACGTGGAGGTCGAGCCAGCTCCTGTCTTCGTCCGTGACATTGTAGCGAGCCGTGAAGGTGTTCGATTTCAGGTCGACGTCATTGACCGGCATGCCGCCGCTGACCTCGTTCCAGCCGTCGCTCGAACCGACCCAGCCGAGCTTCAGTTCGCTATTGTCGCTCGGGCGGATCGTGGTCTTTAGCAATCCGCTCAGCACGTCGAAGCCGGTGCCCTTGACGGTGTCGCCGTCGCCATCCTTGTAGTCGTCATAATTGCGGTAGACGATATTGCCCAGCGCATCCAAATTGTCGTTAAAGCGATAGGCGCCGGATGCGCTGGTGGTCCAGCCCTTGCCGTTGCTCTCGTAGCGTCCGGTGACGGAACCAGCCCATGTCTCGTCCGGCTTGAGGATGTCCTGGGCGTCCTTGGTGTCGAAGAAGACCACGCCGCCTATCGCGCCCGAACCATAGGTGTTGGCGACCGGACCACGGATGACGTCGACGGATTTGATAAGCTCGGGGTCGACATAGAAGGTCGATTGGGTGCCATGGTCGGAACGCTGGAAGTTCTGCCGCGCGCCGTCGACGATGATCGCGACGCGGCCGAAATCCTGCAGGCCGCGGATATTGACGCTGGTGCTGACGCGCCTGGCATCGGCCTGCGCCGCGACGCCGGGCACGCCGAACAGCATTTCGTTCGGCGTCGTCGCTATGCGGCGATCGAGCTGTTCCTGGTCGATATGGCTGGCCGAGGCCAGCGATTGGATGGCCGTTTCTCCGGTGCGGCTGATGACCAGAACCTTGTCGAGCAGCGTTGCGCCCGCTGGCGCCGGCTTTTCCCCCTCAGCCTGCTTCGATTGATCGGCCTGCTCTCCCGCCGCCTGTGCTGATTGCTGAGCGTTGGCAGGTGGCACGTATAAGGCAATCGCCGCCACGCCCGCCAGCAAAGCCGCTGCACCCTTCGCCGCCGACCAGCCGCGCCGTTCCCAAATCGCTAACCCCATGTGCCCCAACTCCAAAGTTTCCAGGTTCGATGCGGGCTGGCCTGGGGCTGGCTGGCATTTGTGATCGTATTCGCGTCTTAAATCTTGACTAATTTAATCCGGTATTGCACTGACTAGTAAACATGATTATTCAAGTCAAGAATGAATCGGATTACGCAAACGCCTAGCCAGACGCCCGGCACAGGAAAGGGACCGATCCACATGAACACGCACAATCCCAACGACTTCCGCTATCGCGTCCGCCGGTCCGACGATGCTTCCGCCCGCTTCGACCGCGTTCAGCTGGCGGTGCGGACGCTGTCGAGCAACACGCTGTTCCAAGGTGAGCACGAGATCGGCATCGAGCATCACGGCGCGCTCTACCGGCTCAAGATCACCCGTCAGGGCAAGCTCATCCTCAACAAGTAAGCGTAAGGCAGCAGGACAATGGACCAGCGCGTAAAACCCACCCCGCACGAAATCCGGCGGGCGCGGACGGACAATCCGAAAACGCGCGAGCGCGATCTGGCCGCACAGCTTGGCATTTCGGAGGCCGAGTTGGTCGCTGCGCATTGCGGCGACGGTGTCGTTCGCGTCGAGCCACGCGTCAACGATCTTCTGACCGGCCTCGAAGCCGTCGGCGAGGTGATGGCGCTCACCCGCAACGAAAGCGCCGTGCATGAAAAGATCGGCGCCTACGACAAGGTCGTCACCGGCAATCACAATGCCATGGTGCTGGGCGAGAACATCGACCTGCGCATTTTCCCGAAAATATGGGCGCACGGCTTTGCCGTGGAAAAACGCGACGGCGACGACATCCGCCGCAGCCTGCAATTCTTCGACGCGGCGGGCGAGGCGGTGCACAAGGTGCATCTGCGGCCGGGGTCAAACCTCTATGCCTATCAGAAACTGGTCGCTTCGCTGGAATCGCCGAACCAGGAGCCACTGGTCGCCATTTCGGGGCCAGCCGCCGAGAACGAAGGCGAGGCGGTGACAACGACCGCGAATCTCGACGATCTGCGCGATCGCTGGAGCCGGCTGACCGACGTGCATCAGTTCTTCGGCATGCTGAAGACGTTGAAGCTCAGCCGCCGCCAGGCGGTGCGCATGGTGGGCCAGGACTATGCATGGCTGCTCGACAATGATGCGGTGAGAGCCATGTTCAATCGTGCCGCCGAGGGCGAGATGCCGATCATGTGCTTTGTGGGAAACCGTGGCTGTATCCAAATCCATTCCGGTCCGGTCAAGTCGATCAAGCCAATGGGGCCATGGATCAATGTGCTGGACGAGACCTTCCATCTGCACCTGCGCACCGACCACATTCATGAGGTCTGGGCCGTGCGCAAGCCGACCAGGGACGGCCATGTTACGTCGCTGGAGGTCTACGACGCCGGCGGCAACATGATCATCCAGTTCTTCGGCAAGCGCCATGAAGGAGAGGGTGAGCGCGACGACTGGCGCTTCCTGGCCGAAAACCTGCCGCGCATTCCAAGCCCGACGGCAGCCTGAGGAAACGATGATGGGTCTTCTCTCCGGATTGACGGCTGCGCGCGGATCGATGCTTGGCCCGATGGTCGGCCTTTCCTTTGCTTTCACAGCGCTGCAGCCGGCCGGCGCCAGCGACGGTGTTTCCGTCTTCGCCGATCCCACCAGGATCGCGTCGATCGGCGGCTCGATCACCGAGATCGTCTATGCGCTCGGCGAGGAAAAGCGTCTTGTGGCGCGCGATTCCACCAGCCGCTATCCGAAAGCCGCTCTCGACCTGCAAGATGTCGGCTACATGCGCCAGCTGTCGCCGGAGGGTGTGTTGTCGGTCAACCCTTCGGGCATGCTGGCGCTGCACGGCAGCGGCCCCAAGGAGGCGCTCGATGTGCTGAAGAAGACGAGCATACCCTTCATCGAAGTGCCTGACCTGTATGACCGTGAAGGCATCCTCGAAAAGGTCCGCATCGTCGGCAAGGCGCTCGGCGCCGACGCCAAGGCCGAAGCGCTGGCCAGGGAGATCGATGCCAAGCTGCAGGCGGCGGAAAAGCAGACGGCCTCGATCAAGGAGCGCAAGCGCGTTCTGTTCGTGCTGTCGATGCAGGGCGGCAAGATCATGGCGGCCGGCAGCGACACCGCGGCCAACGGCATCATCAAGCTGGCCGGCGGCGTCAACGCGATCGAAGGCTTCTCCGGCTACAAGCAACTGTCCGACGAGGCTGTTGTCACCGCCAGGCCGGACGCGATCCTGATGATGAGCAATGCCGGGCCGCCGGTATCGGACGATGAACTGTTCGGCAACGCATCGATCGCCTCGACGCCGGCCGGAACCGCGCGCAAGCTGATCCGCATCGACGGCGGGTATCTGCTCGGCTTCGGACCGCGTACGGCCGACGCCGTCCACGACCTTGCCGCCGCGCTCTATGGCACGCAGATTACGGACTGAGCGGCATGGTCGACCAGTCGATCGCCGGGCCGGCGGAGAGGAAGATGGCCAGCGACGGTGACCGTTCCGGGCGCGCCCGTCTGGTCATCGCGCTCGCCTGCGTCGTGCTTGCGGCAGCGGTATTGCTGTCGCTGACCTCCGGCGCCTCGGATGCCTCCGCCGTCAAGGTCGTCGGCGACTGGCTGTTCGGCGCAGCGCCTGGCGACGTGGCGATGAGCGCGCGAGATCGCCTCATCGTCTATGACATAAGGCTGCCGCGCGTCGTGCTCGGCGTGCTGATCGGGGCCGCCCTCGCGGTGTCCGGCGCGGTCATGCAGGGGCTGTTCCGCAATCCGCTTGCGGATCCCGGCCTTATTGGCGTTTCGGCGGGCTCCAGCCTCGGCGCGGTGGCCGTCATCGTGCTCGGCACGACCGTGCTGTCTCCGGTGACCGCCTGGTTGGGCGCGCTGACCCTTCCTCTGGCGGCCTTCTGCGGCGGGTTGTCGGTGACGTTGCTGCTCTACAGGGTCGCGACGCGGCAGGGCCGCACATCCGTCGCCACCATGCTGCTTGCCGGCCTGGCGCTGGCCGCACTTGCCATGGCGCTGACCGGTATCCTGATCTTCGTGGCCGACGACCGGCAATTGCGCGACCTGACCTTCTGGCAACTCGGCTCGCTGGCCGGTGCGACATGGCAGAAGATCGGCTCTGTCGGCCCGGTCATCGTGCTTTCGCTGGCGGCGATGCCGTTCCTGGCTCGCGGCCTTAATGCGCTGGCGCTGGGCGAGGCGACCGCCGGCCATCTCGGCATTCCGGTGCAGCGGCTTAAGTACACGGCCATCGTCGGCGTCTCGGCGGCGGTCGGCGCCTCCGTCGCCGTCAGCGGCGGCATCAGTTTCATCGGCATCGTGGTGCCGCATCTGCTGCGCCTGCTGATCGGCCCCGACAATCGCTATCTGCTGCCGGCCTCGGCGCTGCTCGGCGCCTCGCTGCTGCTTTTGGCGGACGCGGTCGCGCGCACCATCGTGGCGCCCGCCGAACTGCCGATCGGCATCGTCACGGCGATCGCCGGGGCGCCGTTCTTCCTCTGGATCCTGCTGCGCAAGCGCGGCGTCATCGACCTGTAGGGGTGTTTCATGATCGAAGCGCGCGATGTTTCGGTGGCGATCGGCAGGAAAGGCATTGTCGCCGGCGTCGATTTCGAGGTCAGGCCGGGTGAGATTTCGGCCATTGTCGGCCCCAATGGGTCCGGCAAGACGACCTTCCTCAAGGCGCTGTCGGGGGAACTCGCGCATACCGGCCGGATTGCCATCAACGGCCGCGAGCTCTCGACGATAACGCCAGTCGAGGCGGCGACGCTGCGCGCGGTGCTGCCGCAGGCGACGACCTTGTCGTTTCCCTTTACCGTGCGCGAGATTGTCAGGCTCGGCCTTGTCGGAGGCCGCTCGGGTGTGCTGCCGGGCGAGGACGAACGCCTGCCGGAACGGGCGCTGGCGCGTGTCGACCTCGACGGTTTCGCCGGCCGCTTCTATCAGGAGCTTTCCGGCGGCGAGCAGCAGCGCGTTCAACTCGCCCGCGTGCTGTGCCAGGTCTGGGCGCCGGTGCTCGACGGCAAGCCGCGCTATCTGTTCCTGGACGAGCCGGTGTCCAGCCTCGACATCAAGCACCAGCTGATCATCATGAACATTGCTCGCGACTTCGCCAGAATGGGCGGCGGCGTGGTTGCCATCCTGCACGACCTCAACCTGACGGCGATGTATGCCGACCGGATTTTCGTCATGCACCGCGGCCGGCTTGCCGCCACCGGTTCGCCGCGGGATGTGTTGAGCGACGATCTGATCGAAAGGGTGTTCGGTTGCCGCTTGAGGGTCGGAGTCCTGCCCGCCGGCAATATGCCGTTCGTGCTGCCTCAATCAGCGGCCTAGATTCTGGCAGCGGCCTAGATTCTGGCAGCGGCCTAGATTCTGGACGTTCGCCGCAGGTCCAGCCTGCGGCGAACCGGATCAGGCCGCCGGTGCGCGGCGCTCCAGCAGGTCAATGCCGAGCAGGTTGCGCACGTTCGGACGCGCCGCCACGAGATCGGCGATCGTGTAGCGGGCAAGCACCGCGAAGAAGGCGTTGAGCGCCTCGCGCAATGCGGAATTCAACGCGCAACTGTCGACCAGAGGGCATTCCGCGGCATCGTTCTCGAAGCACTCGGCCATGGCGAAGCTTTCCTCCGTCACGCGCACGACGTCGAACAGATTGATCGATTCCGCGGCACGGCCAAGCCTGACGCCGCCATTGCGGCCACGCACCGTCTCGACAAGGCCATTCTCAACCAGTGGCTGGAGGATCTTGAACAGGAAAAGCTCCGACACCGAATAGGCGGCGGCGATCTCGGGGATGCGGCTCAGCCGATCGGTATTGGCCGCGCAATACATCAGGATGCGCATGGCGTAATTGGTCTGGCGGGTAAGTCGCATCTTGTCCTCACAAAGCGCCGGCGAGCTGCGATCACGCCAGATTTTGAACTTTGCTGGTGGGGCTTTGCTCCGAGCTTTCGGATTCGCCACACTGGCCTCGGCGGAATATGGCCTATACCTTGGAATAATTCCAGACTAGCTTCGCATAATAGCTGAATATTCCCGTCAACTTTGTGTGCGCAAGGCGGCAAGACGCGGGCCGAATCGGCTGTCACGCGCATTTTCTCGGGCGAAACACCAGAGCGGTCCAGTGATCGGCAGAATGGCCGACCGCCCTAACTCTTTGTTTTCACGCAATTCCCTGGGGAAAGCGCTAGGCGCTTTTCCAGAGAACAGCGTTACACACCTTTCCTGGAATGCTCTAAATAGATCAGAGATCGACGAGGAGCGGCTCTGACATGTCACAATCAGCCACGGCCCTGGCTTCCGGCGGATATGATGCCGACGCGCATGCCAAGATTGTAATGCTGCGGCGGACCAAATTCGTCGCCACGGCGGCACTTGCGCTTTGCGTCGCCGTGTTCGCCCTGGCCAAGTCCTTCGAGAGCACCTATCCCTGGCTCGGCTTCGTCGCCGCTTTTGCCGAGGCGGCGACCATTGGCGGCCTGGCCGACTGGTATGCGGTGGTCGCGCTGTTCAAGCGGCCTCTCGGTCTGCCGATCCCGCACACCGCGATCATTCCCGAGAACCAGAACCGTATCGCCGATAATCTCGGCCGTTTCATCGAAGCCAATTTCCTTGCCCCCGAGCCGGTGCGCGAAAAGTTGGCCGAGGTCGATTTCTCGGCGCTCGTAGCCGACTGGCTGGCCGATTCCGAACGTGCCGCGGGCCTGTCGCGTTTCGTCGTGCGCCTGGTTCCGCAGACGCTTGCCGCCGTCGAGCAATCGGGGCTGCGCGGCTTCGTCACCAGCCGGATGCTGGAGCAGATCGAAAAAGTGCCGCTGGCGCCGTTGGCGGCCGAATTGCTCTCGGCCCTGACCGACGATCGCCGTCACCAGAGGCTGTTCGATGAGTTCATCAAGGTGATCGGCCAGTTCCTCAACGATGAACAGGCGCTGACGACCATGCGCGAAAAGATCCGCGAGGAACTGCCGTCGCTGTTCAACCTGTTCAGGGCCGACGCCTATCTCCTGAAGAAGATCGTCGCCTCGGCCGGTTCGCTGCTCGACGAGGTGAGAGCCGATCCCGAGCACCCGATGCGCGCAGAATTCGATCGTTTCGCACAGGGCTTCGTCGAGCGGCTGAGAACGTCGAAGCAATATGCAAGGCGCGCCGAGAAGCTGAAGCGCGATTTCCTCGCCAGGCCGGAAGTCAAGGCGCTGGCCGGCGACATATGGGAAAGCCTCAGCCTGTTCATCGAGCAGGATGCCAAGGCGCCGCGATCGATCATCCGCGCGCATCTTGCCAACATGTTCGTCGAGGTCGGCCGGCATCTGGCCGGAGACGCCAAGATCAGGGCCGACATGAACCAGGGATTCGTGGTGGCGCTGTCCTCTTTCGTCGAGAGCCAGAAGAGCGGCGTATCGAAATTCATCGCCGACCAGGTCAAGCGCTGGGACCTGGCGCAGCTGACGCGGTTGGTCGAGATGAATATCGGCCGGGACCTGCAATATATCCGCTTCAACGGCATGATCATTGGCGGTCTGGCTGGCATCGCGCTTTACACAGCTGAGCGGCTGTTTCTCGTCAATTGACGGGCGCACGCCATGCCCTATTCTCATGGACGGGCATCAGCAGTCGCGGCAACAGGGGAGCAGATGAGCATGGCCAAACAACCGGATTCCGATTCCTTCACGGACATGTTCGGCCGGTTCGGCCGTGACCTGAAACTGCCCAATGTCGATGTCGAGGCGATCCTCGCGCACCACCGCAAGAACCTTGAAGCGCTGGAGAAATCGGCGCGGGCAAGTGCCGCCGGCGCGTCGTCGCTGTTCTCCAGGCAACGCGAGATGCTGCAGGACACGCTGCGCGAAATTGCCGACATGACGCAAGGCTACAGAGCGCCCGGCACGCCGCAGGACCTGATGGCCAAACAGACTGAGTTCGCCAGGAAATCCTTCGAGACTACGTTGAAGAATGCCAGCGAAGTGGCCGAGCTGGTCAGGAAATCCGGCACCGAATCGGTCGACATCCTGCGCATGCGCATCAAAGAGGCGATGGAGGAAATCCGCGCCGGCTACGAGAAGAAGTAGCTTGCGTGACAAAGACCGGTTGCCTGCCAACCCTGCGCCAGGCGAAGTTTGTTCGGATGCTCTTTCATCGGCCGCTATGCCTTTACACCATGGGTACCCTCAAATGCCAAGGCCGGGCGAACACGGCTTGACGTAGAGTGATGCCAGGATTCGCATCGATCCCAAGGGGACCGAATCATGCAGGGCGAATTGACAGAGGCCGCCGGTTCGTGGTGCGGAAGCGTTGGAAGCTATCGGGAAAACAGGAATGACCGAAATACGGCCTAAGACGCCGCCGACCTACGAGCAGTTGAGGACGATGTCCGGGCAGGAGCTTGGCGTCTCGGAATGGACGACAGTCGACCAGAACCGTATCAACCAGTTCGCCGAATGCACCGGCGATCATCAATGGATCCATATCGACCCCGAACGGGCGCGGCGGCAAAGCCCGTTCCGCACGACGATCGCCCATGGCTATCTGACGCTGTCGATCATCGGCGCGCTGGCGCTCGGCATGGGAATCGTGCCCGAGAACACGCAGGCCGCCTTCAACTACGGCTTCGACAAGGTGCGTTTCCTGGCGCCGGTCAAGGTGGGCGCACGCATCCGGCTGCGCACCACGCTGCTGTCCATGGAGGACAGGGGGCCGGGCCAATACCTGATGAAGGCCGCCAACACCGTCGAGATCGAGGGCGAGGAAAAGCCGGCGCTGACGGCCGAGACGCTGGTCATGCTCTATGAGCGCCGCAAGCGGGCAGGGGCCTGAGCGGCATTCGCCCAAGCCCCCTGAATTGATCTTCGTCAGGCATTCTCCGCCCGCCGGCTCGGCAAAAGGCTGAGCGCCAGCGCCGCCACCGCCAGTGCCGTTGCCGTCTGGAAGGTCACCTGCATTCCGCTGGCCGCCGCCGCTGACGTCAGCATGCCTTGGCCGCCGGCTTCACGTCCTCCGGCCGATGCGGCGGCGAATAGGGCGCCCATCACGGAGGCGCCCGTGATGAGGCCAAGGTTGCGCGACAGATTGAGCAGGCCGGAGATGACGCCGCGTTGACCGCCGCCGACGCTGCTCATGACGGCGGCGTTGTTCGCTGTCTGGAACAGGGCATAGCCGAAGCAGGTCACGGTGATGGGGACGACATAGCTGACGATGCCGAGTGTCGTTATCGCCAGGGACAGGAGGAACGTGCCCGTGGCAAGGCCGAGCAGGCCCGCGACCATCATCCTTTTGGCTCCGAAGCGATCGGCAAGGCGTCCGGCAAGCAACGCCGACAGCGCCGAAACCAGCGGGCCTGTCGAGAGCACCAGTCCGGCGTTTGCCGCGTCCAGTCCGAGCCCGCGCGAGAGATAGAACGGCGCAACCACCAAGGTCGCCATCATCACCGTGGCGACGATCAGGTTCATGGCCAGGCTGGTGCTCAGCGAGAGATCGCGGAAGGCGGAAAGCTCGACCAATGGGTTTTTCGCCATCCTTTGCGCCGTGGCGAACAGGAAGATGCCGATGCCAGCCGCGACCAGCAGGCCGATGTTGATGGGGCCGAAACTGCCTCTACCCAGTGTCATCGCCAATGCGTAAGCCGCCAATGCCAGGGCCAGCAGGCCCGTGCCCAAACCATCGAAGCTGGCTTGGCCGGTCCGCACCGTCCGGTTGCCGGCAGGCAAAGCACGCCAGGCCATTGCAAAGGTCAGGATGCCGAGCGGCACGTTGACCAGGAAAATCGAACGCCAGCCGAGAGCGGCGATCAGCAGGCCGCCCATGGAGGGGCCGAGCGTGGTGCCGATGGCAGACATGGCGCCGAGCAGGCCCATGGCGCTGCCGGTCCTGGCCTTGCTCACCGTCTCGGCGACAGCGGCCAATGTCAGCGCCATCATCAGCGCCGCGCCAAGCCCTTGCACCGCCCGCGCCGCGATCAGCAGCCACAAAGCGGGCGAGAGGCCGCAGAGCACCGACGCCGATGTGAACAGCGCGATGCCGAAAAGCAGCAGCGGCCGCCGGCCGAGCATGTCGGCGAGGCGCCCGGCACCGACGATCAGGATGGTGATGGCGAGCAGATAGGCAATCACGACCCATTGCACCTGTTGGAACGAGGCATCGAATGCCTGCATCAGCGAGGGAAGGCCGACGCTGGCGATGCTGGTGCCGAGCGACGACAGCAGCGTGGCCAGCGACAGGCTCGCCAGCGCCCATCCAGCCGATGGGATTTTCTGTGCGACCGATGCGTGCTCGTTGCGATGTTGCTCAGTGACTGCCACGGCGATCTCCCTTTGTCGGCTTCAGGTCGAAGCTTCGAAGATCTAATCGTTTGCAGGATGTGGCGGAACGCGCAGCATTTGCATTCTATTCGTGCGTTGCACGCCACATCAGCGGATTTCGTGCTAGGATCGAACCATGTCGCCGCCCGATCTCAACCTGCTCGTCGCCCTCGATGTCCTGCTGGACGAAGGCAGCGTGGCGCGTGCGGCGACGCGATTACGGCTCAGCCCCTCGGCGATGAGCCGCACGCTGGCGCGGTTGCGCGCGGCGACGGGAGATCCGCTGCTGGTGCGGGCCGGTCGCGGCCTTGTTCCAACGCCACGCGCGCAGGAACTGCGCCAGCAGGTCGGCCGTGTGGTTCAGGATGCTGAAACGCTGCTGCGCCCGGCGAGGCTGCTTGATCTGCCGGGCCTGGAGAGGACCTTCACGCTGCGCACCAATGAAAGCTTCGTCGAGGAGTTCGGGCCGCGCCTGATCGCCCGCATCCAGGCCGATGCGCCGGTCGTGCGGCTGCGTTTCGCGCCGAAGTCGGACAAGGACATGGCGTCACTGCGCGAAGCGGCGATCGACCTGGAAGTAGGTGTGGCCGGCGAGACCGGGCCGGAGGTGCGCATCCAGGCGCTTTTTCGCGACCGTTTCGTCTGCGCGGTGCGCAGCGGCCATCCGCTGGGCCAGGGCGCGATGACGCCGGAACGCTATGCGGCCGGCCGCCACATCAATGTTTCGCGGCGGGGCCGCGAAAGGGGGCCGGTCGACGAGGCCTTGAGCCGGCTCGGATTGCAACGAATGGTCGTGTGCATGGCTTCCGGTTTTTCGGCCGCGCTCGCGATGGCGCGCGCCTCGGAGTTGATCGCCAGCGTGCCCGAGCGGCATACGCAAGGCGCGCGCGCCGGCATGCAGACTTTTTCCCTGCCGGTCGACATTCCGGCGGTCACCATTTCCATGCTCTGGCATCCGCGGCTCGATGCCGATCCGGCGCAGCGCTGGCTGCGGAGTTGCGTGCGCGACATTTGCGTGAAGTCCTGATCGCGCAAGCCGCGCCGCAGCCGTCAGCGCGGCATGGCTGCCTCCAGCACCTTGAAAATCCGCTCGTCTTCGCATTGTGCAACGTTGAAGCGCAGGAATCGGCTGGCTGATCGCGACAGGCTGAACGCGTTCCCGGGCGCCAGCACGACATTGGCTGCAAGCGCGCGGCGGGCAATCTCGGCTGCGTCCACTGCATCCGGCAGGCTGCACCAGAGGAACAGACCGGCGGGCTGCTCGATCCAGGGCGTGATCCCGATCGCCTTCAGCCGAGCGCCTGTCTCGATCATGGCGCGTGAGAGCCGGGCGCGCAGCAGGTCCATGTGCTTGCGATAGCTGCCATCCCTGAGCAGGGTCAGCACCAATTCGGCCGCGAGCCGCCCGCCGCCGAAGGTGGTGGCGATCTTGAGGTCGGCCAGCCCTTCCATCCAGTCACGGGGCGCGGCGATGAAGCCGCAGCGTATCGAGGCCGAAAGCGTCTTGGAGAAACTACCGATATGGACGACACGCTCGAGACCGTCGAAAGCCGCGAGCCTTGGGGCAGGAGCGTGTTCGAAATCGGCGAAGATGTCGTCCTCGACGATGGTCAGGTCCGATTGATCGGCGAGCTTGAGCAGCCGGTGCGCGGTGACCGGCGACAGGATCGCGCCGGTCGGGTTGTGGATGGCGGAGTTGGTGATGTAGAGGCGCGGCCGATGCTCGGCCAGCGCCTGCGCAAACAAGTCGATATCCGGCCCCGATGGCGTATAGGGGACGCTGACGACCTTGGCCTGATGGGCACGCAACAGTGCGTGGAAATTGAAATAGCAGGGATCGTCGACCAGCACTGTATCGCCGGGTTCGAGCAGGAACCGGCACAGGAGATCGATGGCCTGCGTGCCCGATTCCGTCAGCATGATCTGTTCGGGTGAAGCCTCGATGCCATGTGTGGCCATGCGCCGCGCCAGCAATTGGCGCAGCGGCGGCAGCCCGAGCGGCGTGCCGTAGTCGGCAAGGGCCACATCATCGGCGCGCGCCACGTTGCGCAGCGCGCGACGCAGCGCTGCCTGCGGCATCCACGAGGCGGGCAGCCAGCCGCAGCCGGGCTTCAGCATCTCATCGCCCGCTTCCAGCGACTGCCGCGAAACCCAGAGCGGATCGACGGCGCGATCGAGTCGGGGGCCGATCTCGGCCAGCGACAGCGGCGCCAGCGATCCGGCGGCATAGAAGCCGGAGCCTGGCCGGGAACGGATCGCGCCTTCCGCCGCCAGTCGCTCATAGGCCTCGACCACTGTCGATTTGGAAACCTGCATGGATTTGGCGAAGGCGCGGATCGAGGGCAATCGGGCGCCGGGCGTGAGGCTGCGCGCGGCAATTCGCTGGCGGATGGTGGACATGACGCCTTCGACAAGGGTTCCGCTGTTGTCGAATCTCGCTGATACGTTCATCTGTACCTTCCGGCAAACCATTACAGTTTTGTTGAATTGTACTGCATTGTCTCTGGTGACGCCATGGGTATGGGCCCGATAGAGGGCGCAACGGATGGAGTGCCTGCAATGGACAAGACGACGAGCGGCTGGGTGAGCGGATTCATCGGCGTGTTGATTTTCAGCGGCTCCTTGCCGGCAACGCGCGTGGCGGTGATGGATCTCGATCCGACATTCCTGACGTCGGCGCGCGCGGTGATAGCAGCTTTGCTTGGCCTCGCGCTGCTGCTCGTCTTCCGCGAGAAGCGCCCGGAGCGTCATGACCTGATGTCGCTTGTCATCGTCGCGTTGGGTGTGGTGGTCGGCTTTCCCTTGCTGACAGCCTTGGCGCTGAAGCATGTCACCTCTGCTCATTCCATCATCTTCGTCGGCCTGCTGCCGCTGGCGACCGCGATCTTCGGCGTGCTGCGCGGGGGCGAGAGGCCGAGACCGGCCTTCTGGCTGTTCTCATGCCTCGGCAGCGCGCTGGTGGGCGGGTTTGCCCTTGCGCAAGGCGTGACGGCCTCGCCGGTTGGCGATGCACTGATGCTCGCCGCAATCGTCGTTTGCGGCCTGGGCTACGCAGAAGGCGCCGCGCTGTCGCGCAGGCTGGGCGGTTGGCAGGTGATCTGCTGGGCGCTGGTGCTGTCACTGCCGGTCATGCTGGTGGTGACCCTGGTCACCTTGCCACCGTCCTTCGCCACGGTCGGGACCAATGCATGGATCGGGCTTGCCTATGTCTCGCTGTTCAGCATGCTGATCGGCTTCGTGTTCTGGTATCGCGGCCTCGCGCAAGGCGGCATCGCCGCCGTGGGGCAGTTGCAACTGCTGCAGCCCTTCTTTGGCCTCGCCCTGGCGGCGTCCCTGCTGCATGAACAGGTCAGCCCCCTGATGGTCGTCATCACGCTCGGCGTGGTGCTGTGCGTATTCGGCGCCAAAAAGTTTGCCAGGCGGGATTTGCCACGGCCCGCAACCGGCGCCGCTGGCTAAAACTTCGTCACCACACCGATGCCGATGCCTTCGAAGCCGCCCATCGCCATCAGTGCAGCCGGCGCTTCCTCAAGGCTGATCTTCTTGCCGACCAGAAGCTCGGGTTTCAGCTTGCCGGTGCGGATCATCTCCATCATCGCGGGGTAGCGGTAGGCCTGCATGCCGTGGCTGCCGAGGATTTCGAGCTCGAACGCGATCACCTTGTCCATCGGAACCTGCGGGCGGGCGTGATCGCCCAGCATCAGGCCGACCTGCACATGGCGGCCGCGCCGGCGCAGATTGGCGATCGAATTGAACGAGGTCGTGGGATGACCGAGTGCATCCATGGACATATGCACGCCGCCATTGGTGATCTGCTTGACCGCCTTGACGACGTTCGGGGTCGTCGCCGCGTTGATGGTCGCCACCGCGCCGATCTTCCTGGCAAAGTCCAGCTTCTCTTCGGTGAGGTCGATGGCGATGACATTGGCACCCATGGCGCTGGCGATCATGATCGCCGACAGGCCGACGCCGCCGCAGCCATGCACCGCCACCCATTCGCCCGGCCTCACCCGGCCCTGGTCGACGATGGCGCGGAACGAGGTGACGAAGCGACAGCCGAGGCTGGCGGCAGTGGCGAATTCCATCTCGTCGGGCAGGCGCACGAGGTTGGTGTCGGCGTGCTCGATGGCGACATATTCGGCGAACGAGCCCCAGGCGTTGAAGCCCGGCTGGGACTGGTGCTCGCAGACCTGGTGATTGCCGGACGTGCATTCGAAACAATGGCCGCAGCCGACGGCGAACGGGACGGTGACGCGCTCGCCAGCCTTCCAGCGGGTCACCTGCTTGCCGGCGGCTACCACGACGCCGGCCAGCTCGTGACCGGGGACATGCGGCAAGCGGATATCGGCGTCATGGCCCATCCAGCCGTGCCAATCGCTGCGGCACAGGCCTGTCGCCTCGACCTTGATGACGACGCCGTCCGGCGCCGGCTTCGGATCGGGAACGGTCTGGATCGTCGGCGCCTCGCCGAATTTTTCGAAGACGACGGCTTTCATCGGCAACTCCACCTTGCGCGCACTTCGGGAAACGATAGCCGATTCCCTGGCCGGTCAAGCGGAAATCGATTCCGCCAGACAAGCCGGCCGTTTGGGCATACGCCGATGGCGACGCTGCGCGTCGCCGAAAAGGTTACTCGGCATCGATCTGGTTTTGCGGCGCGGCGTTCTGAAAGGCCGGCAGGGCCATGCAAGCGGCGTTGATGCGCGAGATCGTCGGGTAGGGCGCCATATCGACGCCGAAACGGGCATTGCTGGTGACTTGTGCCGCCAGGCAGATATCGGCCAGCCCCGGCGTGTCGCCGTGGCAGAAGGTGCCGGTCTCGGGCGAAGCCATCAACAGGTCTTCGAGTGGCTTGAAACCCTCTTTGACCCAGTGCCGGAACCACTTGGCGACATCCTCGTCGCCGGCGCCGAACAGGGTTCGCAGCGCGGTCAGGATACGCAGATTGTTCACCGGATGGATATCGCAGGCAATCATCTGCGCCAGCATCCTGACACGGGCGCGCCCAACTGCGTCCTTCGGCAGCAGAGGCGGTTCGGGCGTCGTCTCGTCGAGAAATTCGATGATCGCCAGCGATTGCGTCAGCAGGGTGCCGTCGCCCAGGATCAGCGCCGGCACTAGGCCCTGCGGGTTGACCGCGAGATAGGCCGGTTCGAGATGCTCGCCATGGCGCAGGTGATGCGGCACGTAGTCATAGGTCAGCCCCTTCATCTCCAGCGCAATCCGCACCCTGTAGGAGGTGGAGGAGCGGTAGTAGTTGTGAAGGACGATGTCGCTCATGCACTCACCGATTTGGCTGGGCGATGGTCACTTCGATCGTGCCGATGCCGTCGACGCCGCCGGTCATCGTCTCCCCAGGGTTGACCGCGCCGACGCCGGCCGGCGTGCCGGTGAAGATGAGGTCGCCTGGCTGCAATTCCATGCCTTCGCTGCAGATCGAGACGATGTCGGAGATCGGCCAGATCAACTCGGCGAGATCGGCGTCCTGCCGGATCTTGCCGTCGACAGCCAGCCAGATACGGCCCTGGCTCGGATGGCCGGATTTTTGCGCGGGAACCAGAGGACCGCACGGCGCGGAGCGGTCGAAAGCCTTCGACCAGTCCCAGGGCCGCGCCGCTTTCTTGGCTTCGTCCTGGAGATCGCGGCGGGTGAGGTCGATGCCGACGGCATAGCCCCAGACATGATCCAGCGCCTGGGCGCGCGGGATGCGGAAGCCCGGCTTGCCGATCGCGGCCACCAGTTCGATCTCATGGTGCAGGTTGGTCGTCAGCGGCGGGTAGGGGATCGTGGCGCCGGAGTCTGCCACCGCATCGGCGGGCTTGGTGAAGAAGAAGGGTGGATCGCGCTCGTCATTGCCGAACTCCCTGATATGCGCGGCGTAGTTGCGCCCGACGCAGAAGATGCGGCGCACCGCAAATCGCTCGTTCGAGCCGGCCACTGCGACCGAGGGCGTTGGCGGAGCGGGGAGGACAAAGGCGGTCATGGTCTGTCTCTGCAGTTGGATGTCGGGCCGCGGGCACCTTCGGCCGAATTGAGAGGCCGGGCAAGGCGTCGCTTTTCATAAAGCATTGGCCGGCCGGCCGTATAAGGAATCCGGAGTTTCCATCACTTTCGCGGCGATGCATCGTCCGCTGGGATAGACTATTTGCCAATAAGTCAGCCATGGTCGCGGGATTATGCTGCGGCCGGCAAACCGAAACGAGCCACATGACAGCAGCCACTGACAGCGCCCGGTTCCTGATCATCGACGATCATCCGCTGTTTCGCGAGGCGCTGCACAGCGCCGTGCAGATGGCCTATCCGGAGGTCGACACGGTGGAGGCGCGCTCGATCGCCGAAGCACTCGACCTGCTGGCCGGGACAAAGCCGTTCGACCTTGCCCTGCTCGATCTCAGCATGCCCGGCGTGCACGGATTCGAGGGGTTGCTGCAGCTTCGGACCCGCTATCCGCGCCTGCCCGTGGTCATCGTGTCCGGTTACGAGGAGCCCAAGATCATCTCCGAGGCGCTGTCCTACGGTGCTGCCGGCTTCATCCCGAAATCGGCGCGCAAGAGCGATCTGGCCAACGCTATACGCTCGGTTATGGAAGGCGCCATCTATGTTCCGGAAACTTATGAGGGCCGCCCGCCCGACGCCGACAGCACCGACCGCGCCGACATGGTGCAGCGCCTTTCGACATTGACGCCGCAGCAGTTGCGCGTGTTGCAGATGCTACGCCAGGGCCTGCTCAACAAGCAGATCGCCTATGAGCTGCAAGTGGGCGAGACCACAGTCAAGGCGCACGTCTCGGAGATCCTGCGCAAGCTCAACGTCTACAGCCGCACGCAAGCGGTGATCGAGGTTTCGAAGCTTGATAATGCGGAGCTTTTCAGGGATCAGGCGGGGTTTTGAGGGGCAGGTCTAAGCCAGCAGATGTGCCAGCAGCGCCCTTAGTTGCGCGGGCTTGAGCGGCTTGCGCATCAACTCGATGCCGCCGGCCCGCGCCGCCTTGGCGACGGCTTCGGAACTGTCGGCGGTGACGATCAGCGCCGGCACCGCGCGGCCGAGATAGCGGCGGACCTTCGATATGGTGGCGGTGCCGAGATCGCCGCCGTCGAGATGCTGGTCGGCTATGACGATGTCGGGCACCCAGTCCGTGTCGCCGAGCATGTCGAGCGCGTCGTCGGTCGAGGTCGCGGCGCGCACCAGGCATTGCCAGCGTTCGAGCAACGAGGTCATCGCCTGCAGCACCTCGACATCGTTCTCGACCAGCAGAACCTTGGTGCCGAACAAGCCGTAGCCGCGCGGCCGCTCCAGGCTTGCAGCGCTGGCGACGGCGTCCGCCGTGGCACCGATGCCGACGGGGACATCGATGTGAAAAATCGTGCCGCGACCGACCTTCGAGGAAAACGTCACGGGATGGCCGAGCGCGCCGGCGATGCGCCGCACGATGGCCAGCCCAAGGCCGAGGCCGCCGCCGGCGAGTTCGGCATTGGCAGGCATGATGCCGCGATGAAATTCCTCGAACACCGCCTCGCGCTGGTCGTCGGGAATGCCGCAGCCGGTGTCGGCGACATCGATGCGGATGGCATCGCCGCGGTGCCTGGTGCCGACAAGGACACCGCCCGAGCGGGTGTAGCCCAGCGCATTGGAGAGGATGTTCTGCAGGATGCGGCGCAGCAGCGTGCGATCGGAGCGAACCACTGCGTTGACGGCGCGGAATTTCAGCGACAGGCCCTTCAGTTCGGCCACAGGCTGGAAATCCGACCGCAGCGACGAGAACAGCGCCTCCAGGCTGACGTCGCCAATGTCGGGCTGGACCACACCCGCATCGAGCTTGGAAATGTCGAGCAGCGTGCGCAGCAGGTCCTCCATCGTCTCCAGCGAGCGCTCGACCTGCCGTACCAGTTTCCGGCCCTCGTCGCTGGTCTGCACTTCGGCAAGGGCGGAGACGGACAGATGCGCCGCATTCAACGGCTGCAGCACGTCGTGGCTGGCCGCCGCGAGAAAGCGGGTCTTGGACAGGTTCGCCTGCTCGGCATTTTCCTTGGCGGCGCTGAGGTCGATGTTCGATTGTTCCAGCCGCCGCAAGGTCGAGTGCAGTTCCTCGGTGCGGGCGCGTACCCTGCTTTCCAGTGAGATCGCGGTCTGGAACAGCGAGAAAGCGTTGCCTTGCTGGTCCATCGAGCGCTCGACGCGGCTGACCAGCGCAGCGTTGATCTTCTTCAGCCTGTCGGGATCGTCTATGTCCTTGAGGGGCACGGCAGCGCTCACTCGGCGGCCGGGCGCTCGCCGAAGGCGATGCCGGTGAAGGTCTGGTTGAGATGCATCGACCGGTATTGTTCGCCATAGGTGCCGAAGCCGATGACGTTGTTGACCCGGTAGAGTTCGGAAATCTCGCGAAAGACCTGGCGGTTGCGCGCATCCAGCCGGCGCAGGACACAGTCGAAGCCGATGATCATGTCGATGCCGCCAAGCCTCGCCTCGACGTCGAGCAGAGCCGCGCGGGTCGATTCCACCATGTCCTTGGGTTGGGCGATCGACAGCACGACACCATCGTCGATGGCGCAGAAGAACGACAGCGAGCCGTCCGCATGCATCTTCTGGATGGAGCGGCAGTAATATTCACCGCCTACCTTCACCACCACCGGATGCGAGGCGAAGCTCAGCGGCGTCAGCGTCTGCGCGACGATGCCGACCGAAGCGGCATATTCCTCGGCCGCATTGGTGGCATTGAACTCGCGCACGATGCGGTGATCGGGATCGGAGGCGGTGACCACCAGCTTTTCGTCGGTGGGAACGAAATTGTCGGTCTTGAAGACATGGAAAGGGATTTCCGTGGCGACCAGCACGATGATGGCGCTGTCGGAGGTGACCTTGCCGTTGGAGATCAGGCTCGTCGTCTCGAATTTCAGGTCGTCACCGGCGGAACCGCCGAGCAGTGGTATGTCATCGAGGCCCCAATGGATGGCCGAACTCACCGCTTCCTCGGCATAGGACAGTCCGTCGATGAAACAGAGCGCGAAGGTGTTCCCAGCCCGCTCGCCGCCGATGCGCCCATACAGCGTGCGCCGCAGATCCTCGACATCACCAGTGACCCTGTCCAAGCCCGATGACGACAGGTTGTCGACCGTGGTGCTGACCGCGGTAAACGACGCCGAAGGGAGCAGCATGGCGAGGATATGGCCCTCCTCGAGGCCCTGCGGCGTGATTTCGCCGGCGGTCGAGCAGCCGGCGTAGTGGAGCGCCGGCGCATGAGCCGCGATTGCGCGCGAAAGGGCGCCGGCCTCGACAAGGCGCTGGGAAAAGAATAACAGGGCGAAGCCGGCCTCGATGGCGGCCGCCTCCGCCGCCACCGCGCGTGCGAAGACGTCGGGGTCGGGCTCGTCCGTGGTCAGCGCCGACAAACCGCATGCGTAGCGCGTCCGTGAAACGGTCAGCGACGTTCTCCCGCATTTCCTCCGACGCTGCCTGTGCGCGGCTGTTGATGTGCTTCTTGCGCCAACGTCGAAAGCCATTGTTGCCGCCAATCGGCATTTTGGCAATGGGGCGAGGGGAATGCGTGTTTCGCCCTGCCATGGCCGAAAGTACAATGATCCGGCTTTTGCGCCGCGCTGTTTTTTACGGCTTGTGCGGTGTACGAATAACGCATGGCCGAAGCCAACACCGCGTCGGCAGCGTGATGACCAAGGTGATACCCAGGGAGGATTCATGTCGGACGTTTCGTTGATGGTGAACGGAAAACAGGTCCGCGGTGCGGCCGAGGACCGGACGCTGCTGGTTCACTTCTTGCGGGAGAATCTCGGCCTCACCGGCACCCATGTCGGTTGCGACACCTCGCAATGCGGCGCCTGCGTCGTCCATGTCGACGGCAAGGCGGTGAAGTCCTGTACGATGCTCGCGGTGCAGGCGTCCGGATCGAGCGTGGTGACGATCGAGGGACTTGCCAACGGTGCCGACCTGCATCCCGTGCAGGCGGCGTTCAAGGAGCATCACGGACTGCAATGCGGCTTCTGCACGCCGGGCATGATCATGACGGCGGCCGACATGATCAAGCGCCACCCCGAGGGCCTCGACGAAGCGACGGTGCGCGCAGAGCTCGAGGGCAACATCTGCCGCTGCACCGGCTACCACAACATCGTCAAGGCGATCCTCGCCGCATCGGAGGGGATGAGCGGCAAGGTCAGGCAAGCGGCGTGAGATGAACAGTACGGCAGTACGGACCAGAGCCAATTCCCCTACTGCCCTACTGCCTTACTCACCTACTGCCTTACAATTCGGGAGGAATTTCTGATGGGCATTGAAGGTGTTGGCGCTCGCGTGGCGCGCAAGGAAGACAAGCGGTTCATCACCGGCGCCGGTCGCTATGTCGACGACATGGTGGTACCCGGCATGAAGCATGCGGCCTTCGTGCGCAGCCCGCACGCGCATGCCCAGATCGTGAAGATCGAGGTCGACAAGGCTCAAGCCATGCCGGGCGTCATCGGCGTGCTGACCGGCAAGGAGCTGAAGGCCGATGGCATCGGCAATCTCATCTGCGGCTGGATGATACATTCCAAGGACGGCTCCCCGATGAAGATGGGAGCCTGGTCGCCGCTGGCGGTCGACAAGGTTCGCTATGTCGGCGATGCGGTCGTCGTCGTGGTCGCCGACACCAAGGGCCAGGCGCGCGACGCCGCCGAAGCGGTCGAGATCACCTACAATGAACTCGAGGCGGTGGTGGATGCGACGAAGGCGCTCGAAAAGGGCGCTCCGCAACTCCATCCGGAAGCCGAAAACAACCTGATCTTCGACTGGGAGATCGGCGACGCCAAGGCGACCGACGCGGCGATCACCGCGGCTTCCCACGTCACCCGCATGAAAATCGTCAACAACCGGCTGGTGCCCAACGCCATGGAGCCGCGGGCAGCGCTGGGCCACTATGACAGGGCAGAAGACCACTATACCTGCTGGACGACCTCGCAAAACCCGCATGTCGCCCGGCTGGTGATGAGCGCCTTCTACAACATCGCGCCGGAAAACAAATTGCGCGTCATCGCGCCCGATGTCGGCGGCGGCTTCGGGTCCAAGATCTACATCTATCCAGAAGAAATCGTCTGCCTTTGGGCGTCCAAGAAAACCGGCGTGCCGGTGAAATGGGTAGCCGACCGCACCGAAAGTTTCCTTTCCGACGCGCATGGCCGCGACCATGTCTCGACAGTGGAAATGGCCTTCGACAAGAACAACAGGATCACCGGCCTCAAGGTCGACACGTTGGCCAATCTCGGCGCCTACATGTCGTTGTTCTCGTCCTGCGTGCCGACCTATCTCTACGCGACGCTGCTGTCGGGTCAGTACAATATCCCGGCGATCCACGCCAATGTCCGAACGGTCTATACCAACACGGCACCCGTCGATGCCTATCGCGGGGCAGGGCGGCCGGAAGCCACCTATCTCATCGAGCGCACGATGGAGACCGCGGCGCGGGAACTCGGCGTGTCGCCGGCGGAGCTTCGGCGAACCAACTTCATCACCACGTTTCCGCACCAGACGCCGGTCATCATGAACTATGACGCCGGTGACTATGGCGCCTCGCTCGACGCGGCCATGGAGGCCGCCGACTATGCCGGCTTTGCCGGGCGCAAGGCGGAGGCCGCCAGGAACGGCAAGCTGCGCGGCATCGGCATGAGCTGCTACATCGAAGCATGCGGCCTGGCGCCGTCGGCCGCGGTGGGCTCGCTCGGCGCGGGCGTCGGCCTTTGGGAATCGGCCGAGGTGCGCGTCAATGCCGCCGGCACCATCGAGGTGCTGACCGGCTCGCACAGCCATGGCCAGGGCCATGAGACGACCTTCGCGCAACTGGTCAACGAACGGTTTGGGGTGCCGATCGACAGCGTCTCGATCGTCCATGGCGACACTGACAAGGTGCAGATGGGTATGGGTACCTACGGCTCGCGCTCGGGCGCGGTCGGAATGTCGGCGATTGCCAAGGCGCTGGACAAGGTCGAGGCCAAGGCCAAGAAGATCGCGGCGCACCTGCTCGAGGCCGACGAGGGCGACATCGTCATCGAGAACGGCGCGCTGAAGGTCGCCGGCACCGACAAAAACGTGCCGTGGTTCCAGATGGCGCTGGCGGCCTATACCGCTCATAATTTGCCCGGTGGCATGGAGCCGGGATTGAAGGAGACGGCGTTTTACGACCCGTCCAATTTCACCTTTCCGGCCGGCTGCTACATCTGCGAGGTCGAGATCGATCCGGAGACCGGAACGACCGAGATTATCCAGTTCGTCGCGGCCGACGATTTCGGCAACATCATCAACCCGATGATCGTCGAGGGCCAGGTGCATGGCGGCATCGCGCAGGGCATCGGCCAGGCACTGCTCGAAGGCGCCCACTATGATGCCGACGGCCAGCTTCTGACAGCGAGCTACATGGACTACACCATGCCGCGCGCGGATGACCTGCCTTCGTTCAAGGTCTCGACCTCGAACACGCCGTGTCCGGGCAATCCGCTCGGCATCAAGGGCTGCGGCGAGGCCGGCGCTATCGGCTCGCCGCCGGCGGTGATCAACGCCATCACCGACGCCATAGGAATCGCGGATATCGCCATGCCGGCTTCGCCGTCCACGGTGTGGGCCGCGATCCGTGCGGCGGCGAAGCACTGAAAGGAGAGTGAGTAGTGAATAGTGAGTAGTGAACAAAAACGCGGTTGCCGCGGCAATTGATCACCCGCTATTCACCAAATTACCGACCAATGCTACTCACTAATCACTACTGACTACTGACTATCCACTCTTCACCAGGGAGAGCCTCCAAATGTACGCAGTCAATTACCACCGCGCCGCCTCAGTCGCCGATGCCGCGAAGCTCGTCACGGGCGGCGACGCCAAGTTGCTGTCGGGCGGCATGACCCTGATCCCGGCCATGAAGACGCGGCTGGCGGCCCCCTCCGATGTCGTCGACCTGTCGCGGATCAAGGAATTGCAAGGCGTGACAATGTCCGGCAGGGCAGTCACGATCGGCGCCGCCACCACGCATTTCGATGTTGCCAGCGACGACAAGTTGAAACAGGCCTGCCCGGCGCTCGCGCATCTGGCATCGCTGATCGGCGATCCGGCAGTGCGCTATAGGGGCACGATCGGCGGCTCGATCGCCAACAACGACCCTGCGGCCGATTATCCAGCGGCCATGCTGGCGCTAAATGCCACCATCATTACCAACACGCGCCAGATCGCGGCCGACAAGTTCTTCACAGGCCTGTTCGAGACGGCGCTGGAGGACGGCGAAATCCTCACGGCCGTCACCTTCACCGCACCGGCAAAGGCAGCCTATAAAAAATTCCGCAATCCGGCCTCCCGCTACGCCATTGTCGGCGTGTTCGTGGCCAAGGGTGAGGACGGCGTCAGGGTGGCCGTGACCGGGGCCGGCGACGATGGCGTCTTCCGCTCGAAGGAGATCGAGGCCGCGCTCGCGAAGGACTTCGTGGCTTCGGCGCTCGACGGCGTCAAGGTGCCGGCGACCAAGCTGATGAGCGATATCCACGCTTCCGCCGACTACCGTGCCAATCTGGTCGCGGTCATGGCTAAGCGCGCGGTGGCCGCCGCCAACGCCTGATTCCTTCCTGCTCCTGTCAGGCAGGAGAGGGACTTCTCGCCCCTTTTCCGCAGATGGGCGCATTGTGGCAATCTCGCACTTGCACAAAGCGATATTGCACTGCACTATGCCGGCGATCAAACGCGAGCCGGGTTCGGAGTGTTCATCACGACCTGCGACCCTATTCGCATGTTTCAATGCGAAGGGAGCGGCATGACCGACATCTCCGCGACGCATGTTGTGCCGCCAAGATCCGTCGCCGACAGATCCGCCAGGACAAGACTGGCCTATCTCGACGGCTGGCGCGGACTTTCGATCGCGCTGGTGCTCATTGGCCATTTCTTTCCCGTTGCAGGGATCAATCTCGGCGTACTGGGCGTCGAATTCTTCTTCGTGCTCAGCGGCCGGCTGATGGCCGAGATCCTGTTCGTCGAGCGCTACCCGCTGAAGAAATTCTTCAAGCGCCGCTTCTCCCGCATCTATCCCGCGCTGCTGGTGTTCGTGATCGTTTCGATGATTGCGCTGTCGGGCACGTTCGTCGCCTTCAAATGGAAGGCGGCGCTGACGGCGCTGACATTCACCTACAACTATGCCGGAATTCTCGTGAACCGCGCCGGCGCGCTCGACCACATCTGGTCGCTCTGTGTCGAAGAGCATGCCTACATCATCCTGGCAGCGATCAGCGCACTTGTCGCAAGCCGTAGCCGCGTCATCCCGCTGCTCCTGGTGCTGGCGGTGCTGGCCATGGCAAACGGTGCGGTTTCGTACTGGTTCCTGCACATGGACTACGAGACCACATACTGGCGCACCGACGTGCATATTGCGTCGATCCTGCTGTCGGCCGCCATCTGCCTGCTGAAGACCGACGGCAAGCTGCCGGCCCTGTTGAAGGGCCCTTATGTGGCGGTGGCGGCGGCCATCGCGGCGGTGCTTCTGTTCATGGACCCGGTACCAACCCCGATCCACTATCTGGTCGCCGTGCCGCTCCTGGCGCTTGCCGTCAACGCTCTCGATTTCAGCACGAGATTGTTTTCTGGACTGCTGTCGTCCTGGCCTATGGCGACGTTGGGTCTATGGTCCTATTCGCTCTATCTGTGGCAGCAGCCATTCTACAAATTCGTCTATGAGCGAGGCAGCGACCCATGGCTGATGCTGGCTGGGGTCTTTGCCTGCGCGCTCTGCAGCTATTATGTCATCGAGCGGCCGTCGCGTGAGTGGCTGAACCGCAACTGGTGAGTGACGCCGCAGTGTCCCTCCCTTGCGTTGCCTAGCGGCCAAGGTCAGCCTCGCTCGATGCCGCCTGTCCGGCAGCTTGTTTGGTAAGTTCGTCCTAATATAGCCAGGGGTGACCTGGCGATCTGCTTGCCGGATAGCCCAATGTCCTTAGACATTGGTATTATGGCAGCTATTCCTTGTTGTCCCGCCCCGTGCTCCGCCTAGTTTATTCGAATCGGAGCATTGCATGGGAGGATGGAATGGCAACGACCAGGGAAAACGCCGGCGGCTGGCTCGACCGCTCGCGCACGATCGCCGAGCCCGGTTTCAGCAGATGGATGGTGCCGCCGGCGGCGTTGTGCATTCATCTTTGCATCGGTCAGGCCTACGCGTTCAGCGTCTTTAACCTGCCGATGTCGAAACTGATCGGTATCACCGATTCGGCGCCCGACGACTGGAAGCTGACCGGACTCGGCTGGATTTTTTCGATCGCGATCCTGTTTCTTGGCCTCGCGGCAGCCTTCGGCGGCGGTTGGCTGGATCGCGTCGGCCCGCGCAAGGCGATGGTCGCGGCCGCCTGCTGTTTCGGCGGCGGTTTCATCGTGTCGGCGCTCGGCGTCACCTTGCATCAACTGTGGATCATCTATCTCGGCTACGGCGTCCTGGGCGGCATCGGCCTCGGGCTCGGTTACATCTCGCCGGTCAAGACGCTGATCACCTGGTTTCCCGACCGGCCGGGCATGGCGACCGGCATGGCGATCATGGGGTTTGGCGGCGGAGCCTTCATCGCTTCGCCGCTTTCGGTCTATCTGCTGAAGCTGTTTTCGACCCCGCAGCATATCGGTGTCGCCGAAACCTTCATCGTGCTGGGCATTGTCTACTTCATCTTCATGCTGATCGGCGCTGTCATCGTCAGGGTGCCGCCCGATGGCTGGCGTCCGGCCGGCTGGACGCCGCCGACGACACAAAACACGATGGTGACAACCGCCAACGTCCATCTCGACGACGCGTTGAAGACACCGCAGTTCTGGCTGTTGTGGGGCGTGCTGTGCCTCAACGTGACGGCCGGCATCGGCGTCCTCGGCCAAGCCTCCGCCATGAGCCAGGAGATGTTCCCGGGACGCATCACGCCGGCCGCCGCCGCCGGCTTCGTCGGCCTGCTATCGATCTTCAACATGCTCGGCCGCTTCTTCTGGGCGTCGACCAGCGACTATATCGGCCGCAAGACGACCTACGCGGTCTTCTTCGTGCTGGGCGTGATCCTTTATGCAGTGGTGCCGTGGACGGGCCAGTCGGGCAACGTGTTCCTGTTCGTGCTGTTCTATGGCGTCATCTTGAGCATGTATGGCGGCGGCTTTTCCACCATTCCGGCCTATCTGCGCGATGTCTTCGGCGTGCGGTATGTCGGTGCCATCCATGGCCGCCTGCTGACGGCGTGGTCAGTGGCGGGCGTGCTGGGGCCGGTCCTGGTCAACTACATCAGGCAGTACCAGATCGATGCAGGAGTAGCGAAGGCCGATGCCTACACGGTCACCATGTACATCATGGCCGGCCTGCTCGTCGTCGGTTTCCTGCTCAACCTGATGATGCGGCCGGTGGATGCACGGTTCCACATGAAGGCCGAACCGGCTGCAGCGTAAGGAGAGTGATCATGGCGCAAGACAACAGCAATTCTGTCAAATTGGTCCTTGCCTGGCTGCTGGTCGGCATCCCGCTGTTGTGGGGGTTCTGGACGACGCTGGTCAGTGCAGCGGCGTTGTTCCAGTAGTGGCAGAGACCTGGAAAGGAGCAGCGCTCAGGCGATGATCCGCCTGACGTAGTAGCGCACCGCCTTCTTGCCGCCATGGATCACCGCGTCGCCGACCTCGGTGAAGCCGAGCGCTGCATGGAAGGCGTCCGAAGCCGGGTTGGGCGGGTCGGCATTGACCTCGCATGTGACCAGTGCATGGCCGGCGCGCGTGGCGTGCTCGAACAGGTCTTGGTAGAGCAGGCGGGCATGGCCGCGGCCACGAGCTTGCGCCGCCACCACGACGCGATCGACATAGACGAAGCGCTCGTAGCGTTCGCGAAACCAGAGAAAATTCGGACTGTCGTACCGAGCCCCTTGATCGAAGGTCATGATGAAGGCTTCGAGCGCGCCGATGCGGCGCGCATAGAACGCCTCGCCAAGCAGGAAAGACAGGCGCTCGGGCTCAAGCCACGACAATTCGGCGGCATGCTCGTTGTTGAGCGCGAGTATGGCCGCTTCGTCGCTTTGCCTGACACGGCTGATCGGGGAGAGGGCGGTCATGCCTTGGCCGCCCCGATCGTCGCTGCCACAAGCGGCGTATCGGTGAGCGTATTGCGATACTCGCGGTCGAGATCGGAGCCACCCATGCCGACCTTGGGATTGCGGTAGCGCATGGCGCTGGGCACGTCCTTAAGGACGGCGAAATGCATTTCGGACAGTCCGGTCCTTTGCCGCACCTCGGCAATGTTGCCGAGATCGAGCCCGCCGCAGCCGAGAATGACGATGCGGTCGCCCCCCTGTCGCACCAGGTCCGCCAGCAGCGACAGGCCCTCCATCGCCGTGTCGCGTTGGCCGCTGGTCAGCACGCGGCCGACCTTGCAACGGATCAGCGCTTCCAAAGCCTCGGCCGGGTCGCGCGTCATGTCGAAAGCGCGGTGACACGTGACGTTAAGGCCGCCGGCGGCCTCCGTCAGTTCGCTCATGCGGCGCTCATCGATGGTGCCTTCGGCGGTGAGGCAGCCGAACACCACGCCGGGCACGCCGAGGTCGCGCAGGGCGGCTACGTCGGCCAGCATCGAACGGTACTCGGTTTCGCTGTAGAGAAAATCGCCGCCACGCGGCCGCACCATGACATGGAACGGCACAATCGCCTGGTCGAGCGCGGCGCGCACGGTTCCCAAGCTCGGCGTGATGCCGCCTTCGACGAGGCTGGCGCACAGTTCGACCCTGTCGGCGCCGCCGGCCTGTGCGGCCAGAAGGCCATCAATGCCCTCGACACAGATTTCGATCAGCGGCGGGCGGGCTTCTTCAGTCAAGGTGTGATCCTGTCCATGATGTTGTGAGAAGCCCGTAGCACCCGCGCGGCGGGCGCGAAAGCAGGAACGGCACGGCGCATTGGACCAGGGGGCATTTCCCTGCTTGACAGTCTTATAACTACATGGTTATGAGTTAACCCATAGCCCTCGAGTTATTGATCGCGAGCGGTGGCTCGACGACGACTAAGAGGAGCACGGCATGACACAGACCAAATCGATCGTCGTTGAACGGCTGATTCCGCATTCGGCGGAGAAGATATGGCGTGCGCTGACAGTGCCCGAACTCGTCGCAGAATGGCTCATGCAGAATGACTTCGCGCCGCAAGAGGGGCATCGCTTCACGTTCCGCGCTTCACCGGTACCGGGCTGGTCCGGGGTGACGAACTGCGTCGTGCTGAAAGTCGAGGCGCCACGCCTGCTTGCCTATAGCTGGGGCGACGGAAGCGAATCCGACAGCGGACTGAAAACCGTGGTGACCTGGTCGCTCACGCCTGAGGGCGCGGCGACCCGGGTGCGGATGGAGCACTCGGGGTTTCGGCCGGCCGACGAGCGTGGATATGTCGGCATGGGAAGCGGCTGGCCGCGTATTCTTGAGCGACTTGAGCAGGTGGCTGCGAAGCAAGGCTGAGCGCCGACTCTCCTCGACCAACCGGTCGCCATGGCCGGCGAACCACAACAAGTCTCCCGGATGCGCCGCTCCCGGGCATGGCAAACCGCGCCCTGACCAAACTTTTCAAACGGAGAAACACCATGGAAGCCAGGCTCAAGAACCCCGTGATGCTCATCCCCGGCGCCCTGCAGGCGCTGCTGGCGCTGGACAAGTCGACCGAGGCGGCCGATTTGCCCTATGTGACGCGCAAGCTCGTCCATCTGCGCGCCAGCCAGATCAATGGCTGCTCGGTCTGCGTCGACATGCATGCGCGCGAACTCAAGAAGGCCGGCGAGAAGGACGAACGCATCTTTGCCTTGTCGGCCTGGCGGGAGACGCCGTACTTCACCGATGCCGAACGCGCCGCGCTTGCCCTTGCCGAGGCCGGCACAAGGCTGGCCGACAGAACGGATGCCGTGACGGACGAGGTATGGAACGAGGCCGCCCGGCACTATGACGAAAAGGCGCTTGCCGGGCTCGTCATCCAGATCGCCGTGATCAACGCCTTCAATCGGCTGAACGCCACGACACGCCAAATGGTCGGCGCCTGGGGCTAAGGCCGCGCGAAGGCGAGCCGTGCCACGGTGCAATGGCGGCTGGACTCGCGGTGCACCAAACCTGCTTGCCTAGCCCGGCCGGGTCGCGGCCGGCGGCAATTCGAACAGTTTGGCGCCATTTTCCTCGCCGCGTTCGACATAGCCGATGGTGCGAAACCATTTTGCGATTTCCGGTCCCGTGAGCCAGCTGCGGGAGTGAATAGGGAGATTGCCGGCGAGCGCCTGGATCTGCTTGATATGCCGCCTGCAGAAACGCACGGTCGCGGCCCTGAAAAAGCCCTCGCGCGCCGCGAACAGCGTGTCCGCGGCGTCGCCATGCTCGTGCCAGGCGACGATCGCTACGGTCCCGTCGTTGTCGACAAGGGCATGGGCGCGGCCCTCCTTCAGGTTCATCATCAGATTGTCGTAGGCGACCTTGCTGTCCTTGCCGGCGGCGATGTATTCGTCGGACATGCGCTTGGACAAATGGCGAAACACGTCTTCCAGATCGCCAACCGTCGCTGTTCGTGCTCTCATTTCTGCTCCTTGAGCCCCGGCAGGGAGTTTGCTCCAGGAAAAGGCATTCACCAAGCAAAGGGATTTCGCGAAAAACCCAACGGGGGGAATCCGGTTCCGCCGGTAAGGCGGGCAACCGGCATAGCATCGTCAGCCCGGTCGTGCGGAACCGGATGTGAAGAGCTGGGCCAACGCTTAACGCGGCGCGCTCCCGTGGCGAGACAGTTCGAGGAGCCGGAGCAGCGGTGGCTTACTGGCGCAAAACCGTGTTCTTGGTGCCTTCCTCGACCTGGTCGATCACCAGCAGCTTGACCGGGCCTTCACCGATATTGGTGGCCTGATGCCACTGCCCGATCATCTCGATGATGAAATCGCCAGTCTTGTAGGTGTTGCTGTTGCCGGTCTCGACATTGGTGACCTTCAACGTGCCGGCCTCGACATAGGCGTAGCGCGGGAACGGATGCTTGTGCACCGGCAAGGTCGCGCCCGGCGCTATGTCGTAGGTCGACACCAGCACCTGCACGTTCTTCTGCGGCAGCGTGATCGGCTGGCCGGAAGCGGTGGTCGTGCGCGAGGCGAGGGGTGTCACGACGACGGGTGTGCCGCTGCTGTCCAGCGCATGAGCGCCGGTCGCGAACGCCGCAGCCGCCAGCAGCAATGCCGATGCCAGGACTTTTCGCATGATTCCTCCCCAAACCGCCGCATCTATCGCGCCGCGAAGGCCGGTGCGCAAGCATGTCCCTGACGAATCTGATTGGACTCGCTGGCCTGGACGTGGCGTGCGACGTGTCAAATCGCTGCGGTAAGCTGGATCTCGACACGGATCTCGGGCAAGGCGAAGCTCGCCCCGACCGTGGCGCGTGCCGGGGGCTCCACGCCGTCGAGCCATGTGACCCAAGCCTTGTTCATCGCGTCGAAGTCTTCGACATCCCTCAACCAGATCTGCGCGAACAGCAGCTTCGATCTATCCGAACCGACGCTCGCCAGAAGGCGATCCGCCTTTTCCAATATCTCCTTCGTCTGGTCAGACGTGCCGGTTTTCTTGTCATCGGCCGTCAAGCCCGAGAGATAGGCCGTGCCGTTGTGAACGACGATACGGCTAAGCCGTTCGTTCTTGTCGAATCGTTCGATGTTCCCCATGGCGGAGGCCCCTGGTTGCGTTGGTCAAAAGCAGGCCGCCGTACGCAATCCAGCGGTCTGCTGAGCGGGATCAGACGTGCGCGACAGCGGAGCGCTGGGCGTGGGCCTGGAAGAAGCGTTGCGGACGAAACGTTTCCATTTCGTCATGGATTTTGCCGCGCACGACTTCGTCGGCGACCACCTTGCCCAATTGCGGGCCGATGGTCACACCACTGTGCGTTACGGCCATGTAGTGGCCGACGATATCCGGCATGGCGCCGGCACAGGTGTAGCCGTCCTCCGGGAACGGCCGGACCGTCGTGCGAATGGCTTCCACACCTGCGTCGCGGAGCGAAGGCAGGACCTTGGTCGCCGCATCCAGGAGCGTCGCCGCCTCGTTCCCGGCAGGGCTGAGCACCTCCGGCTTCTCCAGGGTCATGTCCACCGAGACCTTATGGATCATGATGCGCCCCGCTCCGTCGGGACGGATATCCAGATCGTCGGCATGCAGCTGGCTTCGGAGCGTCAACGCCACCGGCGGGGTGAAGGCGAGCACGCCTATGGTCGAGGAAAGTGGAATACCCTGGGCATCGCCGAGCCTCTCACTAGACCAGCCGCCGGTGCAGCTCACGACGGCATCCGCAGCGTGTCGGTCTCCGTTCGCCGTCCGAACTGCCCGTACGCGCCCGCTTTCGGTCTCGATCTCGGTCACGCGTGAACCGAGTTTGACCTGTGCTCCCCAGCGCTCCTTCGCCGCCCGCAAAAGCCAGGCCGAGTAGAGCACCGGATCGACCCAGCCTTCTTCCGGATAGTAGGAGATTGGACAATCGCCGAAAGCGGAGACATCGATATCGGGCTCCATCTCGGCGACGCGCTTCTTGTCGATCCACTCGACGCCGTAGCCCCATTCCTTCATCTGCCTGAAGTTCTCGAAATAATCGTCCATCGACTCCGGCTCTGTTCGCCAATCGAAACTGCCGGTCTGGGTGAACCAGGGAGCGATGCCGAAGTCGCGCTTGAGTTCAAGATGGGCGCGCATTCCCGAGACATTCAGATCGAAATACGGCCGGGGCCGCTTGGTCGTCGCATTTGTCCAGGCAAAGCTTACCCCCGACGTACCGCCTGCTATCCGTCCGGCCTCGAGCACGACGACGCTTGCTCCCGCCTTGGCGCATTCATAGGCGGCGGAACTGCCGACGATACCGGAACCAATGACCACGACACGCATAAAGATGATCTCCAAAAATTCCCGGGCTAATGACGTCATCCGATACGAGTAATCTCTGAAAGACGAATCGATGCAAATGCCGCTATATCGTTGAGAGATGTTGCTGGAGCGTTTGACAGTACTGCTGACGCCGCTCTTCTTAATTCGATCGGCGCCTGCGATGTGTTTGCAACCCCGCACAACATCCTCGGTTGCCTGAAAACATTGCAATGGGTGCCAACTGCGGTCAATTGAACTGGTCGCTGCCGTTCATGGCCAAAAGTTATGAACCAATGTCCCAGCCATCTGCGGCTGCCCAGGTCGGCCCATTAGCCCGCACGGGCAACTTCTCGTGCGAAGTTATCAAATTCGGGCGCAACCGTTTGCGAGAGCAATGCTACGCTTATCGGCGCATCGGGGATCGCGGAATGGAAGAGACTGCACGGTGAGCCGGAATTCCTCCTGATCGACAAGAACGCGATCCGGGACATTTTGAGCCTATCCCTGGCTCTTGAAGCGACCGAGGCCGCACTGCGCAAAACATCGAGTGGGATGGCGCGCCAGCAGATCAGGCGCACACTTGAGCTGCCGGGTGCGGCCGGGAGTTGTCTGTCGCTTATGTATGCTGCGCTGGATGACCGGCCGCTGTTCGGGGCGAAGGTGCTTTCCGTGTTTCCTGACAATTTCGCGCATGGGTTCGCGTCTCATCGCGGCGGTGTCTTCCTGTTCGACAAGGATCATGGACGGCCTGTAGCCTTGATCGACGGGGGAGAGCTTACGGCTTGGCGGACCGCGGCGGCCAGTGCTGTCGCGACGAGGGCACTTTCGCGCGAAGACAGCACCACGCTGACACTGTTCGGATATGGCGAGCAAGCGCGCCGGCATGTCGCGGCTATTGCGGACGTCCGGCCGATCCATGCGATCCATGTTTGGGGTCGCGACTTTGCAAAGGCGCAGCACTTCGCCGAGGAGCAGTCAGCCGCCGGATTCCAGGCGAAGGCACATCGCGACCCTGGCGAGGCCGTTCGCGAGGCCGACATCATCTGCACCACGACATCTTCCGAAAAGCCGGTGCTGTGCGGCGAATGGCTTCCGCCTGGTGTCCATATCAATGCGGTCGGGGCGAGCGTCGCTTCATGCCGCGAGCTCGACCTCGACTGTGTGCGCAGAGCGCAGATCTGGGTCGACTACCTGCCTATGGCGCTGACGGCCGCGGGAGAACTGATCGAGGCGATTGAAACCGGCGTGATCGGCGTCGATCATATCCGTGGCGAGGTCGGCGACGTGCTGGCAAGTGCGAAACCCGGCCGCACTGGCGACGATCAGATCACGCTTTTCCGGTCTCTCGGCGTTCCGGCGCAAGACATCGAGCTTGCCAATCTTGTCTATATCTCCGCCCGCAACGCCGGACTCGGCACCTCAATTGATTTCAGGTTGTGATGCCATGCTGAGCTGCCAACGAGATCTCTTCTCCATTCCCCGCGAGACAGCTTATCTGGATGTCGCATACATGTCTCCGATCCCGACCGCCGCCGTCGCGGCTGGCGAGGCCGGCGTCAGGGTGAAAGCCGAACCCTGGAAAATGACCATCGCCTCCTATTACGACGAGGTGGAAGAGGCTCGGCAGCTCGCCGCATCAATGGTGGGCGCCGATGCCGATGAGATCGCCATTGTGGCCGCCACCAGCTATGGCATGGCTATCGCAGCCGCCAACGTTTTGGTTGCGGCAGGTTCGGCCATCCTTCTGATGGAGAACGAACACACCTCGCACAGATATGTCTGGTATGACCTCGCGCAACGCGCCGGCGCCTGCGTTGATATCGTCCCGCAACCAGCCGACGGCGACTGGACCAGCGCGATCGTATCGGCAATCCAAGACTCGAGCCGTCCCATCGCGGTCGTTGCGGGGACGCTGGTGCATTGGTTCGAGGGCGTGGCGATCGACCTGGAGGCGGTGGCCGCCGCCACACGGGCAGCGGGCGCCAGTCTTGTCGTTGACGGAACCCAGTGGGTTGGCGCGATACCCTTCGATGTCCGGCGCGTCCGACCGGACTTTCTCGTCTTTGCCACCTACAAGTTCCTTCTGGGGCCATATCGCCTCGCATTCCTTTACGCCGACCGGCGTTGGCACACAGAGGGGCGCACTCTGGAGCATCATTCATGGAACCGGATGGGCGGGGACAAATCGGACTTCTACAAGGTGGCCGTGGCCGAGTTTCTTCCCGGCGCGCGGCGGTTCGACATGGGGGAACGCTCCGATTTCGCGGTCCTGCCCATCGCAATCGCCGCAATGAAGCTCATCCGCGGTTGGACCGTCGGGCGCGTGTTTGAGCGCCTGCGTCACCTTAATGAGCTTGTCTGGGCGCAGGCGGAAAGCAGAGGGCTGCCGGTCGCGCGTCCGCGACACCCAACGCCCCATATCGCGATCCTCGACATAGGGGGCCGTCTCGCGCCGAATGCGGCACAAGAGCTGAAGCGGGCTGACGTGCACGTCACACTCCGCGGCACGAAGATGCGCGTGTCGCCGCATGTCTACAATGACGAAGCCGATATCGGCCGCCTGTTCGAATGCCTGCCGCTCCGCTAGAGGCTTTCAGCGGTGAATGAAAACAGTTCTGTCGGCCTGGCGGCGAGGACCCAGGGCGGTGATTCCTGCCTCTACGCCGTTCATAAAGCTTCGCGTCGTCTGGATGAGATGCTCGGTGAAGGCGTCCGCCGCCGTCGATGCAATGACACCCCAAGGCCGGTAGACGCTCAGGTTCAGATCGAGACGTGGCCGGAAATCCCTGATCTCGATCGGCAGGTCGCGTGCCAGCCACGCCGAAAGCCTGTCGACGACGCTCACGCCCGCCCCGGACGCGACAAGGGCGATGCACGCACTGGACAGGCTGGCCTCTATCTTCAACAGACGTCCCACTCCGCGTTCTTCGCACAAGGCATCGAGCTGCTGCCGCATCGGATCAGCGGAGCCCATCGCGATGAAGTCGAGACCGTCGAGATCTTCTGCCTGCACCACGTCGAGCTCGGCCAGACGGTGACCCGCCGGCATAACGCAAACCGGTGGGGTCGCTGTCAGCGCTCGCCTGACGATTGAAGAATTCTCGTCCGATGCCGTTACGCCTATTCCGATGTCGAGCTGATTGCGGCTCGCCCGCTGCACCACCGTGGCGGAGCTGCGGATGTCCAGGGAAATCGACACGGATGGATGCTGTTTTGAGAAGCTCGTGATGATGGACGGCAGCAGCGTGGACCCGAAGGCCGGGAGCGCGCAGATGTTCAGCCTGCCACTTCGCAACTCGCGTATTTCCCTCGCGGCGCGCGAGATGCCGCGCGCGGACTCGAAAACGCGCTTAACCTCGGCATAGAGCATGTGCGCTTCAGGAGTGGGGATCAGCCGCTGCCTGCTTTTCCTGAACAACTGGAAATCCGCCTTCTCGCTGAGTTGCTGGAGCATCTTGCTGACAGCCGGCTGCGTGATGTCAAGTGCGTCGGCCGCCTTGGTGGTTGTTCCATGCAGCATGACCGAAGCGAAGACCTCGATCTCGCGAGGCGTAAACTCTGCCTCCTTCGTGACGGTGTCCTTTTCGCCAAATTTCATGCCCGCTTACCTTGCCAGGCAGCTGATCGCTGTGCCGAAACAGCGAGCTGCGAACGCCAAGATTAATGGGAAGGGTCGGATGTTCCAAGAGGCGCGCGAAGGAAGTTTATTCCTGGAGGTTATGAACTTTCAGCGATTTGGCGGAACTGATTTCAGTTGCTTGTCAACATTTCGGCGAGATCGAGCAAACCGGCGTCCTGACCCGGACCTGCGGCCAGTTGCACCGACACCGGAAGCCCGTCAGGAACCGGCAAAGGAATAGCCAACGCCGGCATGCCAAGCATATTTGCCCAGCGGCGGAAGCGGCCGCCGGCCATTCCCCACGGCACCATTTCCCCATTCACCTCGGTGAGTTCGTCGGAAAGCCGCGGCGCCGATCCAGGCGCCGTAGGGATGGCAAGAGCGTCCAGGCCCGCGATTTTCTCCAGAAACCGGCCTCGCACGCCGTTACGGATTTCGATGGCGCTATCATAGGCGCCGGCATGGATGCGAATGCCGCCCTGCAGGAATAAGTGAACCGCGTCGCCGACCATGTCCGGCTTCTGCTCGATTGCATTGCGGTAGATTCGCGCGAACTCACATTGGAGGATTGTCAGTCCCGCGGCAACGAACGCCTCCCTGTCGTCGAAGGTGATCTCGACCGTGCGCACTTCAGGACGATCGAGCATGGTAGCCAACGCGATATCGACTGACGTGTCGACGTGAGCGCCAAGCAGTTCGGGGCAGATGCCGATCGTGATGCCCTTTGTCGTTTTGCTGCCCCCGCTTGCCGACGGGGCGAGCCGTTTTCCGGCAAGCGCCTCGGTCATCAGGCGAACGTCCCTGACCGAGCGTGCAAGAACGCCGATGCAGTCCAGCGAAGGCGCTATGCTCATGACGCCCTGCACGGCGATCAGATCATTCGTCAGCTTGTAACCGAACAAGCCGGTTGCAGCAGCCGGGGATCGGTTTGACCCGCCGCTGTCCGTGCCAACCGCTGCCAGGCAAAAACCGGCCGCGACCGCTGCGGCCGACCCGCTGCTCGTGCCACCTGTCCCACGGTCCGGATCAAGCGGGTTGGCGACCTTGCCGTGCCAAGGGTTGTCATGGCCGCCGACGCACAGTTCGTGCAGGTTCGTCTTGCCGATGATGATGGCGCCGGCCGCCTGAAGATTGGCAATGCATGTTGCCGTTTCCGTCGCCACGTGATCCCGAAACAACCGGGAGCCAGCGGTTGTCGGCCAATCCTTGACATCGATAACGTCTTTGACCGCGATCGGCACGCCATGCAGCGGGCCGCGCCTGTGACCGGATCTGATTTCGCGCGTGGCCTGAAGCGCGGCGTCCAGGGCATCAGCTTCGGCCACGAATATCATCGCCTTGATGTGTTCATTCAGTTCCTGGATGCGCTCGAGGCAGCCCTCCACGATTTCCACGGGCGACAGGCCGGCAGCGATCTTTTCGCTCATCTCCTCGATGGACCGGCAAGGGCTGCTATTCATGTGACGACCTTAGAGCGAACGGGCCGCGGGCCGACTGCATTGCGGCCGGCCATCCCGGAACCGGCCGACGATGCCACATCAGAAATTTGGTGGACAGTCGCGAGCTTATTCCCGTGGACGCGGGACTATCGCTGAAAACTCATAGTCGCGATCAATGACGGCGTCGTGAACCGTTCAATTCAGCCCTGTCCTCGCACGCGCGGATCAACGAGCGGCGATCGTTTGCCGGTCGCCGGACTGCGTCACTCGAAGGGGCTATCGCTGTCATAACTATTGGTGATGAACCGCACGGCAGGGGGCATTAGATCGAGATCATTTGAACTGTTAGCGTTTTCAAACACCGCCCTGAAAGAAGGTCGACTGAGCCGAATGGCCAAGTTCGCATCGCCGACATCCGAACCAGTCCACGATGCTCGATGCTGCCGGCTGGCCACGGGCCGACGTCGAAAGATCGGCAGATGCCCGGCTACCAGCATCATCATTGCGGAAGATACAAATCCACATAAAAAAAGGGGAACAATCATGAAAAAGCTTGCACTCGCCTTGTCACTGATCGTGGCGGTATTTGGCGCCGCCAATTCATCGTCGGCGGCCGACGATGCCATCCGTTTCGGTGTCGCCGCGGAGCCATACCCGCCTTTCTCCGTCAAGGATGCCAGCGGCACCTGGCAGGGCTGGGAAATCGACCTGATGAATGCCGTTTGCAAAGAGATGAAGGCGAAATGCGAGATCGTCGATATCGCCTGGGACGGCATCATTCCCGCGCTGTTGGCCAAGAAGTTCGACGTCATCTGGAGCTCGATGTCGATCACGGACAAGCGCAAGGAGGTGATCGATTTCACCGACAAGTACTACTATTCGCCCAACGTGCTTGTCGGCGCCAAGGCGGATACGCGGCAGTTCGACGTGACCAAGCCGGAGACATTCAAGGGGATTGCGGTCGCGGCACAGAGTGCCAGCCTGCAGGCGACCTACATGCAGGATAAGTTCAACGGCATTGCCGAAGTGAAGATCTATCCAACACTCGATGACGGAATCGCGGACATCCAGGCCGGACGCGTGGATCTCATGGCTGCGGCAGGCATCCAGATCCAGGATTTCTTGAAGAAGCCGGAGGGCCAGGCTTATGAAATCAAGGTGACGCTGCCGCATGAGAAAATGTTTGGATACGGCGACGGCGGCGGCCTGCGCAAGGAAGACACCGCTCTGAGGGACCGCCTCAATGCAGCACTCAAGGCGGTGCGCGCCAGCGGCGAGTACGAGACGATCACCAAGCGCTATTTCGATTTCAACATTTACGGCGATTGATCATCTGGTTCAGGCCCGGGAACGGCCGCCACGGGGCGGCCGTCGCCATCTTCATTGAACTGGGACGCGCTGTATGAACTCGACCGTGTCTTGGGCAACCCTGCTCAGCTTCGGGGACAAGGGCTGGGGCGACGAATTGCTTCTTGGCGCTTGCCTGAGCCTTGGAATTTCGATCAGCGCCTATCTCGTGGGCCTGACCCTCGGCCTCATGGGTGCGGTGGCCAAGATCTCGAAGAACCGCGTGGCGGTCTCCGCAGCCGTTGCCTATACGACAATCATCCGGTCCGTACCGGACATTCTCATCATATTCCTCGTCTACTATACCGCGACGGACGCGTTGCGCTGGGCCGTGAGCCTGGCGGGACTGACTTCCGAATTCCAGGTCAATGGGTTTGTCGCCGCGACCCTGTCGCTTGGGATCGTTCAAGGCGGCTACAGCACGGAGGTCCTGCGCGGCGCGATCGTGGCCATCCCGCGAGGTCAGGTCGAGGCAGCCCATGCACTCGGTCTGACACGGCGCCAGACCTTCTTCCTGGTCACCGTGCCGCAAATGGTCCCCTTGGCCTTGCCGGGGCTTGGCAATTTGTGGCTGGTCGTCTTGAAGGAAAGCTCACTGGTCAGCCTGATCGGTTTTACCGAGCTCGTTCTCGCCGGCAAGATGGCTGCCGGCGCGACGCGCGATTACTTCATGTTCTATTGCGCGATCGCGTTCGTGTTCCTCGCCATGTCCGGCATATCGGCGATGCTTTTCCATGCCCTCGAAACAGCCACCGTCCGTGGCGGGAGGCGGGGCTAGCGTGACTGAGTTTGGAGCCTACCTTGCCAATCAGCTTCTGGCCGGCGTCGAGGTCACCATAATCCTGTTCCTCGGCTGTGCGGTGGTCGGCAATTTGCTTGCCATCCCGGTTGCACTGGCCCGGCTATCCAACAGCAAATGGCTGCAATATCCAGCGGTTGCGTTTATCCTCGCGTTCCGGGGGACCCCGCTCCTGGTCCAGCTTTACCTCTGCTACTTCGGTATCGGCCAAATTCTCTCGGGGATCCCCTCGATCCGCTACAGCCCGCTCTGGCCCATTTTGCGAGGCGCGGACTTCTATGCGTTTTTTACCCTTTCCCTGAACACCGCGGCCTACTGTGGCGAGATTTGGAGAGGGGCGATACAGGCCATTCCAGAAGGGCAGCGTGAGGCCGGCCAATCGCTTGGCCTGTCGAAAACACGGATCATGATTTCCGTCCTTCTCCCGCAGGCTTTCAGGTTGGCTTTGCCTGCGATCGGCGGCCAGAATATCCTGCTTTTGAAGGGGACCGCACTGGCGTCGACGATCACGGTGTTCGAACTCATGGGTGCGGCGAACCTCGTTCGCGCGCAGACATTTCGGGTCTACGAGCCTCTGTTCGCCGCCGCGCTAGGATATTTCCTGCTGGCGGCATTGATCACTATCGGCTTTGGTTTCTTCGAGAGACGGCTTGCTCGACGACATTGAGCGGAACGGATCGGCATATCGAGCCGCTGCGTGGAAGGCGACGTGACCTTCAGGCCACGCCGAATGCGCCATAGGATCGCGCCGCTTCGATGACCTCGCCAAATCCCGTTTTGCAAGCAGCGGCTATTTCGTCGCGGAACTGATCCCACGCTGTCGGGGCCGTTCGCGCGCTTGACCGCGTCGGACAAAAAACTTCTCGGCCCCTACATGAACCCCAGGGTATTTCTTGAGGGCCTCCTGGTCAGTGGCGCCAAGCGGGCACGAGGTGTTCTCGCGTGCCCAAAATAACCCGAAGTTCTCCAGGGATTTTGCGCCTGTAGCGCCATCCGGCCTTGCCGCGTTTCTGAATGTGGTTCACGCCGATCGTCATAGCCCAGTGTACCCCGCAGTGTACCTCTGGGAGGCGGAAACCCTTGCAGTGCTTGGGTTTAAAGACATTTCTGGATTAAGTGGCTCCCCGGGCCGGATTCGAACCAGCGACCAACCGGTTAACAGCCGGTTGCTCTACCACTGAGCTACCGGGGAACAGAGGCTCTCATGCGAGTGGCGCAGCCTATAGCAAACCCTTTTCGGCTTTGCAAAGAACCATTTCGCATTTTTCCGAGACTTTTTCGCTCAGGCGTTTCTCGCAATCGGCGGCGTTCGTCCTCATATTAGCCGTTTTGCGAGGGCGCGGAACCGAATGCGCGGTCGCGGCTTTCGTCAAGTGACATCCTCAAACCACCAGACGGACCGGCCATTCGAGATGACGGCAGCAGAAGAAAACCAGGCACCGGCGCGAAAGATATCGGTCTTCGGGCGCAAGTTCACCATGCCGCGTTCGCGCGGCCTCAGGATTGCAATCGGCGTGCTTTTGACGATTGGCGGCATTCTGGGGTTCTTGCCGATTCTCGGTTTCTGGATGGTGCCGCTCGGACTTTTGGTGCTCTCCTACGAATTCGCCATGGTGCGCCGCCATCGGCGCCGGTTCGTCGTCTGGTGGGAACGGCGGCGCCGGCCGGATTGATCGGCCACGCCGGGGACCTTGCCCGGCTTCGTCGCGGCGGCCTTTGGGGCCCGAATCAAATCGCAGCGCTATCCTGCGTTCCAGTGCTCGCCTCCTCCGGGGCGTCCTGCTGGCCTGCTCTCAGATCCTCGCTGATTTCCTTCAGGACGGCGGAAGCCGAGGCAAGGCGCGCGCGGTCGCGCGGTGAAAGCCGGCCGGTGCCTTCTATCTTGAGGCAATCCATGGCGTAGCGCACCAGCTCCTCGCACCCCAGCAGCGGCGAGCTGTCCGCGTTGTTGGTCGACTCGTCCGGTTTGGCCAGCTGCATGGCGCAGTCCTCCTCGGCCTCAACGCAGCCCGGTGCGCGGAGTTTCTCCCAATCATCCGCCATGCTTAACGGCTTGCTAACGCAGCTCGAACCGCCCTGTCTCGCATTTAGGGCGGGGTGCGGGGACTGGCGCAGGCGAAACCGTCGCGAATGCATTGTCGCCGCTTGACGGCTTTTTCGCCGCAACCTATTGGAACCGGGTGGAACGCCGGGAGTAACGAGGCCTCGTGGCGGAGTGGTTACGCAGAGGACTGCAAATCCTTGCACCCCGGTTCGATTCCGGGCGAGGCCTCCATTCTCAAGCGCGCTGTGCGCTTGATGAATGATTTTGTTCGATAATTTCGGTCGGTGTGGCAGCCGGAACCGAACCCTCACCGCCAAGGTGTGGCAATAAGTTCCCGAAATCCCCCCAGTCGATGCGCTGCACGGCCTGCCTGGCGAGGCGGGATTGATTCTTTCGGGCGGTGTAAATCTTCGAGGTTTTTCCGTCGGACCAAGCGAACAGACCGTCCAGCATCGAATCGGTCGCCTCGTTATCGGCGATATTTGTGGCCAGCCCCTTGCGCACCGAGTGCGCGGTGCAATGCGGTAGCCCAGCCTGGCTGAACCATTCCGACACGCGCTGCGACAGGCCCTTGATCGAGTAGGGCTCGCCGTATTCGGTCATCAGGTAGTAGAGGCCGGCGACTTTGTGCAGCGACAGGATGTGCCCCAGAATCGGGTGTATGGGCACTTCCAGCGTCTTCGGATTGCGGTTGCGGCCCTTGAAAACCCGGAACATGAACAAGTCGCCGCGGCGGTGCCGGGGGCCGATCGCCTGAAGGTCCGACACACGGAAGCCGACATACATCAGCAGGGCCAGCCCAAGCACCGCCTTGGAAGCGACGCCGTGATGCTCGAAATATTGCCGGATCTCGGGGCCGGTGATGGTGTGGTGGCCTTCCGTCTTCATGCGGAAGGAACGCACAAACTTGGCGGTGTTCACCTTCATGATGTGCTCGGGCTTGCAGTCGCGGCCGGGCCGTGTCGTGTCGAACACCTGGCGCAGTATCTTCAACCGCTCGTCGGCGGCGAATGGCGTTTCGGCCTTGCGGTCGCGCAGCTTGGTGATGTTGTCGATGGTCAGCAGCTTGATGGGCATGTCGGCGAAGATGTCGGTGCCATCCTTCTTCACCGGCTCGAGCCACATGGCGTCGATGATCTGGCGACGCTTGCCTTGCGTGGTCTTGTCGAGCTTCAGGAAAGCATCGGAGCGCATGTAGAGCATGCAGAGCCAGCGGAAGGTATTCGGCAGCGGTTGGCCGGGCAGGGCCTTCCGGGCCGGCGCCGGCGCTGCGCCATTCTCGACCTGGTTGCGGGCCAACCAATAGGCGGTCGAGAAGGCTTCACTGTCGGGATCCTTGGGCAAGCGACAAATGCGCACACCCTCGAAGCGGAAGTAGTAGCGCATGCTGCCATGGCGCGACTTGTTCTTCTCGATATAAGGCAGATCGATGGTGGCCAAATCCGACATCAGTCAGCATCCCACCGTCCCGGTTCGCCGACTTCCCCTTCCTCGTCGCCGTCAGTAGGCCATTCGGCGAGGGCCGCGTCAATCTCGGCCACGCGCCACAGTTTCCGGCGCCGCCAGACGCGGGGGCGCGGCAATAGGCCTTCCTCGACCATCTGCAGCACGCTGTTCGGGCTGACGTCGAGCGCGATCGCCACCTTGGCCAGCGACATGGCCATCCGGGGCACCGTGGCCGTTATTGGTGACGTGTCGTGCTTCACGGCTTTGCCTTGCGGATGGCGTTGCCGCTGGTGACCATCACGAAGCCGTCGGCGAACTCGACCCGGATGGAGTTGAAACGGGCCACAGCGGCCCGCCCGAAGCCCGCCAGGGCGAATGAGGCGGTTCCGGCGCGGCTGCGTGCCGTGACAGCGCAGCGCTCGCCCTTGCGGCCGTGGCGGGCCCAGCGGAAGATGTAGGGCAGGGAGGTCAAGCCGGCCTCCAATTCCAGAAGCTCTGCGATGCCGGCAGCAATTCCATGAATTCGGGCAAGGTCAGGTGCAGATAGCGCGCCGCCCTTGTTGGACCGCTCGGTCAAAGCAGTTCTCCCTGCTTAGGGTCGGCCGGCATCGCACCAGCTCCGTAGCCTTTGGCGCGCAGTCGCGCGATCTGGTCGAGCTTGGCCTGATCGCCCTTCAGGCGCGCGGTGTGCTCGACCGGGCCGTATTTATCCGTCTCGATCGCGCCGGCCGCCACGGCCAGAGCGCGCTTCGACTGGGCGATGTCGAAATGCTCCCATGATGCATCCATGCCGGCGACGCCAAGCCCGGGCGGGCGCTGGAACCACTTGCGCTGGATGCCGATCCTGTCGGCCATAGCGAATAGCTCGGCGCGCGTATCGGCCCACATATGGCACATCAGCAGCCGGCCGAACGGGTGCTTGGCGTTGTCGACATAGACGCTCATAGGGCGGGCACCTCGCGAGGCCCTGGCATGGCGTTGTGCTCGACGCCGTCGAGTAGCCGGCCGGCGGCTTTCTTGCCGACGCGCAAAAAATAGGCGTCCTTATCAAATGGATTGCCGACCAGGGTGGCGCCGCATGCTTGGCCGTGTTCAGCGGGAGTCAGCGGGCGATGCTCTCCCCATTGCTTAAAGAAGAACGCCGTGCTGGTGGTCTTGCATTGGTCGCGGATGGATCGGGCCCAGGCGGGATGCATCGGGCGGGCGTCTGGACCGCTCTCGCCGCCGACGATGATCCAGTCGAGGCGACCGGAACGACCGCCGTGCGGGCGCAATACTCCATGTGTGCCGTTCAACGCGTCTATCTCGACGGGCGGATCACCGGGCTGGAGATAGCGGAAATCGATCGGCCCGAGCAGCGGCTCGGCGGAGACGAAGCGGATCGCGGCCGGCGTGGCCAGCAGCTCGGGGATGCGCTCGTCGGCTTCCTGCTGGCGCTCGGCGGAGACGCCAAGCCAGACGTTGGGGAGGGGCCACGCGCGGGCAGCGGCATGTTCTGGATTCCACAGCGAATAGAGTTTGCCGGAAAGTGCGGGGAAGTCGCGGCCGATCGAAAATGCCTGCTTCCAGATACGAACGGCAACATCCGTGGCATCGAGATACTCCCGCATGCGCCTGGCGCGCTTGGTCAGCACCTGGAAGGTGTGCTGCGGGGCCAGCGCCATGACGGCGAAGACCCGGTCTATCCATTCGTCGGGCACGTCCTCGTGGAAGAGGTCGCCCATGGAGTTGACGAAGATGCGGCGCGGCGCGCGCCAGGCAAGCGGTTGCAGCAGGATGTGGTCGGGCGCCATGGCCAGCTTGCCGGTCCAGACGGTGTTTCCGTTCACCTTCTTCGTGGTGCCGGCGTAGTGCTTCGCGCCGCCCATGGCCTCGATCCGGCCGGCCATCTTCATGGCGTAGCAGTGCGTGCACCCGGGCGAGAGGATGGAACAGCCGACGACGGGATTCCACGTCGCGTCGGTCCATTCGATGGCGGATTTGTCAGCCATGGTTCACGTCCTTCGCGATCTTGATCTTGAGGACGGCGCCGATGTGGCCGGCTTTCACCGCCTTGGTGGCGGCTTCCTTCGGCGTCTCGGCATCGACGAGGAGGCGCTTGCCGTCGGCATAGTGGATGCGGAACGCGGTCATGAGCGCAGCCCCAGGACGATCAGCCCGACGCCGATGGCGAGGGTGACGGTGATGAAGAGGCCGAACAGCAGGCGCACCATTCTGATGTCGCTGCGGTCGGTGCAGTCGTCGCCGCAGCGGCATTCGGGGAAGTTGGGGCACCGGATGACCGGTTTGCCACGCCTGATGGCGATGAGGTCGCCTTTCATCAGTGCACCCCCACGGCGAGGCAAGCAACCGTCATGCCGAAGGTGAAGGCGGCGGCCAAGGCGAGGCGAAGGTCGATAGCGGCAAGCGCGTTGCAGGCGCGCTCCACCATCCCGGCAAGTTGCCGGTTGTCGTTGTCGCCGGCCGGTTTCACGCCCTCGGGCGCGAAGCTGACCACGTTGGCAGTCTCGATCGCGGCGAGGATCTGCGACGGTCTCTGGCCGGCCATGAGCTGGCGCGAAATCCAGGCTTCGGTCTCGGGAGACATGGCGGCTGCGGCGATCAGCCGATCGGCGAGCGTGCTCATGGCCATCAGCCCTGGTGGCGGACGGCGCGCGACTTTGCGAGGTCGGCGGCCTCGGGGCCGTGTTCCTCGATCTCGGCGCGGGTGAAATTGGAATGTTCGGCCAGGCTGTCTGGTGTGACCGCCGTGCCGTTCATGCCCATTTCCAGCATCTTGTCGGCCATGCGCTCGACTATGCCCTTGGACATGGCTGCGGGAGAGATGGCCGGCGCCGGGCGGGGCTGTGTGGTGATCATGGGATTGCCTCCATCGCGGGATTGCGATCGGAAGCGGATAATATGCGCAAACGGATATTAATCAATAAAGAAAATGCGCAAACGGATAGAAAATTGTCGCTAGGGCGGATAACTTCGAACGCCAGGCCGCTCTCATTCGCAAGCGGAAGCCTCCCAGGCTCGATGTTCCGGTTCGGTAACTATATCGCAACAGCGCTGTTAACTTCCGTTACCAGACGCAATCCGCGCTTGCATTCTTTACCTGCCGTTCTACCGTCGAGTCGGGCTTGATAACCCGGCTTGAGATAGGCGCAGCACAGGCGCCGAACCGCGCGCCTGCTTGGCGGCATCGCGCACCCTGGCTTTGGCCGGGAGCGGCGGTGCTGTCCAAGCCTCGGCTAAAAGCCGTCGGCCTGTTCTCAACAGGTTATCAACTCCCGGCTCGCGCCACAGTAGCGCGCAGCCGAGAAAAGCATTGAAATTCAGCCTCGCGCTACTTTAAGCGCATCCACAACAGCATTGGTCTACAGCGACTGCGACCATGCGGGCCGCAGAGTGATTATTGACAGGGCTAGGCATTTGTTCCTAGTCTGTTCTGGCAGGGCTTGGGAGTTAGAATTGGCGATCCAGCATCAGGTGAAGCAGCGCAACAAGACGCGCAACGAGACGACACTGGCGGAATTGCGAGATATGGCGGGATGCGAACTAACCCTCGATCCGCCGGCGAAGGTTCGGAAATATGCCGACGCTATCGCCGCCGAGATGGCGCGGATTCATGGGGGCGGCTGGCGAGTGCAGGTTGATCACCTGGCGGGGCTGGTGATGGTTGTACGCCATTGACCTGCTGGAATCCCTGAATCGCCGAAAGCAGGACAGTGATGTTTTCAGGCTTCAGGCCATCGATCCGCTCAAGCATCACACGGACTTCATCGATATCACGGACCAATGACGGCTCGGTCGTGGGCTCAGCCACATCGACGTGCACGGCGTAGGTTTCATTAATCGCATCCCGGCGCGGCCCTTCCGGTTCGGATCCGGACAGCCAGCGGTTGACGGTTGATTGAGAGACGCGGAAGTGCTCGGCCAGCTTCTGTTGCTTCCAGCCGGTAGCCTTCATAATAGCTCGTATTTTGTCCTCGATGGTCATCGCGCGGACGCTGCCACGGTCGGCGGATAAATAAAAATCCGCTTGCGCATAAAATTGCGCTTGTAAAGTATCCGTTTGCGCATAATATGCGCCGCTATGAGCGCTATTCGTCATATTCGCCTCGACATTTTTGGGGTCACGCAAGCGGATTTTGCCGTCTTGGCGGGCGTAACCCAGGCAACCGTCTCGCGATGGGAGGCCGGTGTTGCTCCCTCGCTTGACGATATGCGCGCCATCCGCGGAGCAGCCATCGAGCGCGGCATCCAATGGAAAGATGCTTGGTTCTTTGAAATCCCGACAGCGGCGGAGGACGCCGCATGAAGCCGCGCCTCGCCAATCCCGTTCTTGCCGATCGTGGCGCGCGCCTTGCCGGCGTCGGTTTTGCCGAGCGCCTGGTGCCGCGCCAGGTCGGCGCCATCGATTGTGAATTCCCGAATGCACAGAGGCCCTCGACCAACGATGAGCCATCCCTGGAGGCGGGTCCGCAGGCCCAAGCCTCCCTTGCCGGCACAGGTAGCAGGACGCTTGCGGATCGTGAGGGCCGTATCGAAGGGGAGGCAGCTTCGGCTGACCTCCCCGCTATTTCCTCTCCCTCCAAGGAGACGTGGCCTGCCGCCGAGGTGTCGGACCTTCGCGCCTCGGCGGCTTTTTCCCACTTCACCGAATCCTGTCCGCTCGCCGCCTCCGGCGGGCAGGAGCATGCGCCGGCGGTCGATGCCCCTTCCGCCGGCGCGCCCTTCAACGCGATCGTGCTGCCCGACCATGTGATGGTGCTGGTGCGCGCCATCGCCGCCTATGAGCGCTGCGGCAACGAACGCGCGGTGGCGCTGGCGCTGACCGAATACGCCACGTTGATCGGGGCAGGGGCGCTGGCCCGTGCGGTTGCCGATCTCGGCGACGAGCTGGCCGACCTGCCGCGTCACGCGCGGGCAGCGGCAAACCGATTCAGGAGCGGCGGACCATGAGGACATCGAACTGCGGGCCTCCTTGAGGACCCGCTAATACTGAACCTTTCCAGACCGTCCCACCACGGGAAACGCCGGCGGTAATTCCCGCCGCGTGAATGCTTTTGCCTGAGGAGGCGCAATTGAGCGAATTCACGAAGAAGTGGCAGCAGCGGCTGCTGGCTGCGCAAGAGGACCTCATCGACGCAAGCGGCGGCGTTGCACGCGTGATGGAAGTCACCGGCTATTCGCGCGGCCAAGTCGGCCGCTGGCATGGCGGCATGGATCGCGCCTTCATGCCGATCCCGGTGGTTTTGGCGCTCGAAGAAAACAGGCGGCCCTTCATCACGCAGGTGATGGCGGAGTTCAACGGCCGCGCGCTGACCGATGCCGCCGATCGCGGCGAGCGCATCGCAAATCTCTCCGAGCAGGTGGCCGACCTGGTCGAGCAGGCCGGCCACCTCGTGGTGCAGACGGTGAAAGCGCGTGCCGACGGCGTCGTGACACCGACCGAAGCGACGCTGCTGCGCGGCATCTCCACCAAGATTGCCAGCCTCAACGCCGACATCGACGACGCGCTGGCCGGCGTCGTCGCCGGCGGCGGGCTGAAGGTGGTGGGGCAGTGATGCGCAGCGTCCTCGACATGATCGCCGGGCGCGACGCGCCACAAGCCGGCGGCAAGCCCGGCCTCGGCAGGATCCTCGCCGATCTCGACAGCCATCAATGCCGGTTCCCGCTGCGCGGCGACGGCGCAGCGACGCGCTTCTGCGCGGCTGATGTGAGCGAGGCCGACTGGCTGCCGGGCATTGCCGGGCGTTGCTACTGCGCTTTCCACCGTAGCTTGAGCGTAGGACGCGGCACGCCGGCAGAGCGTGCCGCGCCGCGTGTGCTGGAAAGGCTGGCCGGATGACCCTGCCGCTGACGCGCCGCGAGGTCATCCGGGCCAAGATCGCCGCCAATATCGAGGTGGTCGACACCGGCTATGAAACGCCTTGCCATTTGTGGGTCGGTCCCGATTCCGGCAATGGGCGCGGCGGCGACTATCCGCGCATGAAACTCGACGGCCAGACCGTCGCCGTGCATCGCGTCAGCTTCACGAATGAGCACGGCTACATCCCCGGCAAGAAACAGCTCGACCACAAGTGCCGCACGCGCCGCTGCGTGCGCGACGACCATCTGGAGATGGTCACCCACAAGCAGAACCAGAAACGGCGCGACGAAGCGCGCGGCCTGACGCCCAAGCGCAAGCGGCGCCGGAAGGCGGTGGCTAAGTGAGCGACGAATACGATCCCTACACCCCACGCGGTCCTGCCCGCGAACGCCCGGGCGCGAAGATGGCGGCGGATCCTGACGAGGCGAGCGGACCGCAGACGGTCGCTGCCGGACAGCTGCGCGCGTTCATCGAGCGCATCGAGCGGGTGCAGGAGGACATCGACGCGCTCTCGGACGATCGCAAGGAAATCTTCGCCGAGTGCAAGGCCATGGGCTTCGACACGAAGGCCGTCCGCACCTTGGTCAAACTCCGGAAGATGGACCAGGCGGAGCGGCAGGAAGCCGAGGCGATCCTCGACCTCTACAAAGCCGCGCTGGGGATGGTGTGATGAAATACCAGCTCCTGCCGCGCCTCTCCGCCGAAGAATATGCCTCGCTCGAACGCTCCATCATCGCGCATGGCGTTCTGGTGCCGGTCGAATATGACGAGGCCGGCGAGATCATCGACGGCCATCATCGTGTCGAGATCTGCGAAAGCCTTGGCCTGGTCGACTGGCCGCGCTTCGTGCGCAAGGGGCTATCCGAAGTTGAAAAGCGCACCCTGTCGCGCGAATTCAATTTCGCCCGCCGGCATCTCAGCACCGCGCAAAAGCAGGAGGTCATTGCCGACCAGCTGCGCGACACGCCGTCGATCTCGTCGCGGGCGGTCGCCGCAATGCTCGGCGTCGACCACAAGACCGTGTCGGGCGTCCGCAAGCGCATGGTCGACGGTGGGGAAATTCCCCACCACGACGAGGTCGAGGGCAAGGACGGCGTACGCCAGCCGGCGCGCAAGGCGATCAAGACCGCCTTCGTCCCCGACCGCGAGAATGTCGGCGAGTTCCTGAAGGGCGCCAAAATCATCCGCGCCGAACGGCAGAAGGTCGCGCATGCCGTGCGGGTCGAACATCTCGGCCTGATCGCCAAGCGCGGCGAGGCCACCGCTCCGATCTGGTGGAAGGACGGCGGCGAAGGTCCGACCTATCCGATCGTCTACGCCGATCCTCCGTGGAAGTTCATCGTCCATTCCGAAGTGACGGGACGGGAGAAGAGCGCCGAAAACCACTATCCGACGATGGACCTGGCCGACATCCTCGCGCTCGGCTGCCCGGCGACAAAGAACGCGGTGCTGTTCCTGTGGGTGACAGACCTCGCCAATGGGCTGGCCTGCATGCAGGCTTGGGGATTCGTCTTCAAGTCCTACTGGGCGTGGGAGAAACAATATCCCGGCGAGCAGCACGGCACCGGCTATTGGGGCTTCGACAATTGCGAGCTGCTGCTGATCGGCACACGCGGCGATTTCCCTGCGCCGCTGCCCGGCACGCAACCGCGCAAGCTGACCGCGCATCCAGTCTCCTCGCATAGCGCCAAGCCCGATTGGTATGCCGAGCAGATCGAGCGGCTCTATCCCGGCGTGCCGAAGCTCGAAATGTTCTGCCGCTCGCCAAGGCCGGGTTGGGATGCCTGGGGGTTTGAGGCTGGCGAGGCGGCGGAACAGCCGATCTCCCCACTTGAGGGGGAGATGCCCGGCAGGGCAGAGGGGGGCGCTTCCCCGCCGACGTTCGACGTTGACCCCAAGCTGATCGAAACCGTCGCCATTGGCATGCAGACCGAAACCGGCCGCATGGCATTGGTGAAGGCGCTCGACGTGATGATCGCGGCGGAAGAAGCGCCCAAGCCGAAGCGCGGCCGGCCGCGCAAGGCGGTGCCGGCATGAACGCCATCCGCCGCGAGGAAATCATCGGCGACTGCCGGCTCATCCTGGGCGATTGCCTGCAGGTGTTGCCGCTATTGGCGGGCGGCATGGCCGTGGTCAGTGATCCGCCCTATGGCATGTCATTCAACACCGACAGCCGTCGCTATACAGGCGGGAAGCGGAAGATTGGGCGCGGCGAGGGTAGAAACGACCGGCAGATCGTTAACGATGACAGGCCGTTCGATCCGGCGCCTTGGCTGAACGCCAAAGAGACTATCCTGTGGGGAGCTAACCACTATGCCTCCCGCCTTCCCGTAGGCCAGACGCTGATCTGGTTGAAGAAGCACCCGGAGCACTATGGCTCTTTTCTTTCGGATGCCGAGATCGGCTGGCAGTCGGGAGGCCATGGTGTCTTTGCGATTCACGCCCCGGACAGCAATGGGCGCCGGCGTTCGGAATTGACGGGAAGCCCGTTCGGCACCGAGACGGGGCATCCCACACAGAAGCCGATCGCCCTGATGGTTTGGTGTGTCGAACGCACCAAGTCGGGAACAGTCCTGGACCCTTACATGGGCTCCGGCACCACGGGCGTCGCCTGCGTCAAGCTCGGCCGCAAATTCATCGGCATCGAGATCGACGAAACGTACTTCGACATTGCCTGCGAGCGCATCCGCAAGGCCTATGCCCAGCCTGACATGTTCGTTGAGCCTCGTGCTCCTGATCCGAAGCAGGAGGCGTTGGAACTATGATCACGGCAGCCGACTTCCGGAACATCATCACCGCCCTTGGCGAGCAGGCACTTGAGGACATCGAATGGTCGGAAAACCTGAAGCCGCCGGTAGATGCCGACGATTTCGCCCTCGAGGCGATATTCGTCATTTGCAATTCCGGCATGAAGAACACGGTGGCGCGTCGCATCTTCGAGAAGTGCCGCGACGAGCTCTACCGCGGCGGCAACGCCAGGAATGTCTTCGGCCACCTTGGTAAAGCCACGGCAATCAACGACATCTGGAATGGCCGTGCAGCACTGCTTGAGCGCTACAACGCTGCTCTAGACAAGATCGAATTCTGCGCCTCGCTGCCGTGGATCGGCGACATCACGAAATATCACCTCGCCAAGAACTTCGGCGCCGATGTCGCCAAGCCCGACGTGCATCTGCAGCGCCTGGCTGATCGCGAGGTAACGACGGCGCAAGCGTTGTGCGATCGGCTAGCTGCCGCCACCGGGTACCGGGCCGCCACTGTCGACGTCGTGCTGTGGCGGGCCTGCGCCAACGGTGTCCTCAATTCACGCACTGGCGAGTTCATGGGAGCGACGTGGGCTGGTGACCAGCCTGCGCAGGGGGAGTTTGGCCTATGACCAAATACGACCCCGACAAGAACTCCGCCGGTTGCTACGCCGCCGCGATCGAGGCCAAGCGGCTGCGCGGGGACACGCATTATCCGGAGCGACAAGAACGCGCGCCGGATCCTGAAACCGAACGGCAGTTGAAGCGGCTGAAGCGCGCGTCGGACCGCAAGCTGCGGGAGGCGGGGCGTGGCTGAGATCTCCTTCCTGCGCTTCGCCAATGACTTTCAGGACCGGCTCAACGCGCTCGGCTATTCGCTGCGCCGCGCGGAAGAGCAGTGGCTCGACACCGACCGCGCCATGCTGTCGCGCGCCATCAACGGCAAGACGCTGTCGGCCGGCAATTACCTGCTGCTGTGCGAGATGGCGGGGCTTGACCCCTACGCTTATCTGGAGCGCCCGCCGCACCGCCGCGTGACGCTCAAAAGCATTTCGGACCAGTGGGTTACACCACCTGTCCCATGTGAAACGGGAGACGGCAGATGACCGATTCCATGCTGCCGATCCTGCGCCAGCTGCACGATGCCGATGGCGACCGCGCACGAGCCGACACGCTGCTGCGCATGCCGGATTCGGTGATGCTGAAGTATCACGACGTGATCCTTGCCGCGTGCCGGCGCGGCGGGTTCGAGGTCGGTATGGCCTTTGTCGAATTGCGCGTATCGATGTGCCTGGCAGTGCGGGACGCGGCCGGGCTTGCGCCGGCCGATCTCTGCAAAACCCTCGACCACTATCGCGATGTAATGGCCGAATTCGCCGCGGGGGCTTCCCATGGCTGACGCGGCGCTGCGCCAGCTCGACCGGGACCTGCCGCGCAACGATATGCGCTCGCCGGCCTTGATCGCCAAGCAGAAAAGGGCGGCCCGCCAGACTCGGCCGGTTCGCCCGCGCGCGAGCGAAACGCTGCACGTCGCGTTCAGCGGTCCGGTGGCGGACGGGCTGCGACGGCAAGCCATGGCGCGCGGCGAGAGCCCGCAGGTGCTGGCGGCGGCACTGCTGGCCAAGCTGCTCGAAACCGACATGGCAAACGACCTGATCGGCGAAGGCCGCGCCGAGTTCGAGGCTGTCGGGCAGGGGCGTCGCCCGTTCGGCGAGGCTGGTTATCTCACCTTGCGCCAATGCGCCGTCATTCACCTGGTCGGCATGCATGCCGACGACGACGGCTGGTGCCGGATGAGCATGTATGCGCTGACCGCGCTGCTTCGGCATGAAACCAAGATGCTGGTTCCCAACGTGCTGACCGCCATGGAGGCGCGCGGCATCATGGTGCGCGGACGCCGCATCGGCCGTGGCGCACCGACGCCATGGGCGTTGACGCCTGTCGGAAAGGCCATATTCGAAGTCCTGGCGGGGGAGGCGGAATGAACGCCGTCGCGCTCTCGCCAAATGCCAACAGGCTGCGCGCCGTCCGCGCGTCGCTGGCGGCGATTGCTCCGGCCGATTGGACGCGGGTGCATGGCGAGGCCGGCGCCTTCATCGAGGCGCGCGGCGAGATGGGCGAGCTGTTCGTGCTGGCACGCTTCGACGAAGCGAGTTCAGACGAGATCGCCTTTCTTTGCGATGCGCCGGACACGGTGCGTTTCCTGCTGCGGCTGCTCGACGAAGCTTTCGGCACGATCCGCACGCTCAAGGGCGAGCCGGCGCGCCGCAACGCGCCGGCCGGGCCGCCGGCGGCCAGCGACCCTAAGAACTATGCCGCCGAATGCGCGATGAAGTGCCAGGAGCCGGCCTTCAAGGTGTTCCTGGAAGAGCGGCACGGGCTTGAACGCCCGCTGACCGACGCGCGCGTGGCGCAGAAGGTGCGCTCGCTCCTCGGCGTCACCTCGCGAAAAGACATCAACGAAGGCGGCCGGGCCAGCGAGGCGTGGAAAGCGCTGCGCGCCGATTTCGCCGCATGGCTGAAGGCGGAACGATGAAAAACAGGCTTTCCGATCTGAACAATCACCTGTTCGCGCAACTCGAACGCCTGTCCGACGAGGACCTGACCAAGGAGCAGATCGATCAGGAATCGGTTCGCGGCGAGGCCATTGTCGCGGTGGCCGACCAGATCATTCGCAATGCAGCCCTCCAGATCAGGGCGGCGGAGCTTGTCGCTGAATATGGCTCGGACCCGGCACCCTATCTTCCCCAGATCGAAGGGCAGAAAGGGTCATGAGGAGAAATCGCATCCTCTACAGCGCCGCCGAGATGGCGTGGCTGGAGGCCAATCGCAGCATGGTCATCAGCGACTATCATAGAGCTTTCCGAGCCGAGTTCGACCGACCGGATATATTGCAGATACACCTTCACGGTCTCCGCAAAAGACTGGGCTGGAAGGTCGGCCGCGACCCCGCCCGTTACAAGGGCCGTCGGCTGAAATACACCGAAGCCGAGATTGCATGGCTGCGCGGCAACTCGACGATGGAAATCAACACCTGGTGCGCCGCGTTTCGAGAGAAGTTCGATCGGAGCGACGCGACGCCCGCCAAGCTGCACAGTCTGCGCAAACGCGAGGGCTGGAAGACAGGACGGACCGGGCAGTTCGAAAAAGGTTCGGTGCCCGCGACCAAGGGCAAGAAGATGCCCTTCAATGCGAACAGCGCGGTGACCCAATTCAAGAAGGGGCAACGGCCACATACCTATCGTGGCGCAGGGCATGAGCGGATCGACCGCCACGGCTATGTCTGGATCGTCATCGATCAGCCCAACCCTTGGACTGGCGCGGCGACACGGAGTGTTCACAAGCATCGATGGCTTTGGGAGCAATCGAACGGCCCGGTGCCGGACGGTATGGTGCTGAAGTGTCTCGGCGACAAGACTAACACCGATCCATCGAACTGGGAGTTGGTCCCTCAAGGGCTTCTGCCGCGGCTGAATGGCAAATCTGGCCGTGATTACGACCATGCTCCGAGAGAACTGAAGCCGACCATCATGGCAATCGCCAGGCTGGAGCATCGCGTTCGCGAAAAGGCCAGAGGTGGCGCGGCATGACCTCGGCAGTCCAGCAACTGAGCCTCTTCGATGCCATGCACCGGCCGCCCGTGATCATGCCGGTCGACCCTGATGGGGCGGTTTTGCAAACTGACCCTGATCTGGTGTTCGTGCTGCCGCACAAGCGCATGGCTTGGGATCAGGCGACGATCGAGCTTCACCGCCATGACAACGGCCTGTGGATGTGGTCGACGAGCGTCCATTGCGATAGCGGCGGCAGTGGCTACAGGGTCGGCGCGAAATGGGGGAAGTTCGCCGAAAGCAAGGCTGATGCGCTGTTCTACGCTGTTCGCGAGATCGAGGGGCGGCTTGAACGATTTGACACCCCAACTGCGGCGCTCATCCTGAGCTGGGCGAGGAGGCTGGTCGCATGAAGCCGACCATCATGGCCATTGCCAAGCTGGAGCATAGAGCACGGGCAGGGCGCAAGCGGGAGGCTGCGGAGTGAGCGCCTTCCTGCTCGGCATAGGCTTTCGCGCCGACATGGGCACCTGCGCCCGCAAGTTGGTGCTCTTGAAGCTGATCGACGCCTGCGAGGATGACGGCAGCCGCATCTTTCCGGCGATCTCGACGATTGCGCGCGCGGCACAGTGCTCGACGCGCCAGGTGCAGCGCGAGCTCAAGGCCTTCCTCGACATCGGCCTGATCAGGCTGGTGCGGGAGGGCGGCAAGGGACCGCGCAGCACGAACGAATACGCACTCGACCTCGATGTGCTGCAACTGCTGGGCAAGGGCGGCTGGTCCCTGGTGGCCGGCGCTCGCCCGGAAACGAAGGGTGACACGGTGTCACCCTTAGAAGATGACGATAAGGGTGACACCGGACACATGGAAAGGGTGACACCGGAGACGGCTAAGGGTGACAAGCTGAGTCACCCAACCCCTCCAGACCCCTCCCTTGATCCCTCCGTCGAGAGAGAGCGCGAGCGCGAACGCGACGATCAGAAATCGGTCGAACGCTGGCTGAAACGGGTTCACCCGAACTGGCCGACCTTCGTTGCCGACAGTGGCAAGACGGCGCTGGCCGCCGCGTTGGCGCTGACGCCGGCGGAACGCGAGACGGCGGCAGAGCGCATGGCCGAATACCTCGCCGCCGAGAAGCTGACCAAGGGCCGCTGCGCCTTCGGCGTCTACCTCTCGGAAAAGCGCTGGGAGCGGCTTGGCCCCAAGCCGGAGGCGCCGGAGAAACCGGCCTATGCGCCGGCCTTCGGACCGGTGTGGGCGGCGATCCGCATGCGCGACCTGGTCACCGGGCCGAAAGCGCCGCCGGCGCCGCTCAAGGGCTGGGAAGAGCGGGCAATCGCCGACGGCAGGCTGAACCGTGAGACGCTGGAGAAGGACAACCGGATGCGCGCCGGCTGGCCGATGGTCAACGGGCTGCACCGTGCCGCCGAGAGCGCGATCGGCATCCACAGCTTCGGCCCTGCCGAGGAGCAGCTCGGCAAGCTCTGCGAGTTCGTGCCGGTCGGCACCGAGTGCTGGCAGGCCTGGAAGCTGGAACACGAAATGCGGGGCTGGCCCTGGCTCCCAGACCCCGGAGCGATGCGTGGCGTGTACTTCCCGGCAGGCGGGCCGGGCGGACTGGAAGCATTCGAACAGGCGGTGCGAGGGAACCATGATGCGGGCGGACGTGAAGCGGCTGAGTGAGCGTGAACACGTCTGGGTGGATCGCTCGACGGGCGAGGTCATCAACGTCGACCGCGCCTGGCAGAAGAGCGATCGGCGAATCGCACTGACGCGCCGTGAGCAGGCATTGCTCGCCGCAGCTGGTCAGGACGGTCCGGAGGCGCGCTGGTACGTGCTTCGGGTCGAGGATCGCGCCGACATTGCTGTGGATAAGTCTCTGGAAGATGCCAATGTCGAGCGCGTCATGCTGGCAACGGAGACTGAACCGAAGCGCCGTGGCGGCCGCAAGCATCAGTCAATGGAGCCTGTGAAGGTGCCGTCGTTCCCCGGCTATATCTTCGTCAAAGTGGTCTCTTGCCCTGTCACATGGGCAGGCCTTCGGACCATCAAGGGCGTGCTTGAACCAATCGGTGGATGCGATAATCCGAGCCCTGTCAGCGAGCAGGAAATCGTTAAATTCCAAGCCCGTATCGAGAATGACCCCGACGCCATAGCAGTTCTCACCAATGCGCTGAAGGCTGGCGACAAGGTGTCCATCGACAGCGGTCCATTTGCCGGCTTCGAGGCTGTCGTGCTAATGCTTGGTGACAGACACAAGGTGCAGGTGGAGGTCGACATATTCGGGCGCAAGACGCCGATCGGCTTCGCTCTTGCGGAAGTGACAAAACTGGATTAGCGAATCCGTCCCAGGACGAGCTGAAAGAGTCGCACGCCGAAAGGTGGACCGCGCCATCAGCCCCAGGCCAAGCACCCCAGCTTCGCCGCAATGGATAAGATTCCAGATAATGAGCAGCAACACAGCGCCTTGGCGGCGCTGGTACAAGACCGCGCGTTGGCAGCAGGTTCGCGAGCGGATCCTGCTGCGCGACATGTACACCTGCCGCAAGACTGGTGTGCTGTTGATCGGCAAGCACCCTGCACCCAACAGCCCGGTCATCCACCACGACAAGGAACATCGGGGAGACGAGATGCTGTTCTGGGATGAGGCCAACCTGATGGCCGTGTCCAAGGAATGGCACGACAGCGAGGCGCAGAAGGCCGAGCAATCCACCCTCCAGCAGCGGGGCGTCTGGAACTAGATTGCGACCTTCGATTGAATGTACTTCCGATCTTCCTGAACATCCACGTCCCCGCCGCTTGTCCAAAGACGGGTCAGACCTTTGCCTGTGGCAAGCTCTGAGATCGCAGCAACTTGATCAAAGTTGACGTATATCTTGGTACCGCCTTCGGTGGTCAATTCTAGCCACATGTGCCCATCTCCATTCATGGATGCCACTCCCGCAAGTTGAGAGTGACCAACCAAACCACCTTCGAGAGATACGGGCAAGCAGGGGGGGTGGGTCAAAAGTCTAGAAGGCCGCCTCGGCCCGGACCCGCGTCCCCCTCATTCGGAGATTTTTTTCTGATGGAGCCGAATTTTGACCTGTTCGGTCATCCGGTTCGTGAGGGCTTCGGTAACCGCGGCCGTCCGCCGTATGAGCCGACCGAAAGAGACCGCAACAAAATCAAGCTGTTGCTAGCGCTTGGTTGGTCAAGCCAGCGCATTGCCAATGGTGTCGGCATCTCTCTGGCCACGATGAAGCGGTATTTTAGAGCCGAACTCAAGGTTCGCGATGCGATGCGTGATCGGCTCGACGCCAGGCGGTTCGAGATCGCGCTCGAGCAGGCCAACGCCGGAAACGTCACGGCATTGCGCGAGCTCGGCGCCATGATCGACCGCAACGACCGCATGACGATCGAGGACGGCATGGGCAAGGGCCGCGATGACGACAAGCCCAAAAGCGAAAAGGTCGGCAAGAAGCTGGTCGACGAGCAGCGCGCCCATGCCGCCGATGCCGACCTGATGGCCGAGCTCGAAAGCGAAGCAGCAGCACAGAATGCTCGACACTGAGGCGTTGCCGCGGTTCGCGTGTCCCGACTGGTGGGAGCGCATCAAGGCCGGGCAGACGCCGATGGCCGACGTTCCGCTCAACCAGGAGAAGGCTGCGAAGGCGCTGGCCTTCTTCAACCGGCTGAAGCTGCCGGATGTGCCTGGCAATCCGCCGCTGTCGCAAGCCTGCGGCGAATGGTTCCGTGAGATCCTGTGCGCTTTCCTGGCTAGCGAAGATCCGGAGACCAAGCAGCGCCTGGTCTGGGAACTGCTCTGCATGGTTCCCAAGAAGAACTCGAAGACGACCTATGTCGCCGCCCTTGGCCTCACGGCGCTGTTCATGGAGGAAGCGCCGAACCGGCAGATGCTGATCGTGGCGCCCAGCCAGAACATTTCGGAGCGGTGCTTCGAACAGGCGCAAGGCATGATCAGGCTGGACGCCCGGCTCGACGCCATCTTCAAGGTGCAGGATCACCTGAAATGCATCGAGCGCCGCAAGACCGGCACCCAGCTCAACGTCAAGACGTTCGACACCTCGATCGTCACCGGCGAAATCCCGATCCTGACGATCATCGACGAGCTGCACGAACTGGGCAAGAAGAAGGGCGCCGCCGCCGTGATGCAGCAAATCCGGGGCGGCGGCATCACCATGCAGGGCGGCCAGGTCCTGATGATCACGACCCAGTCGGACGAACAGCCGGCCGGCATCTGGGAGACTGAACTCAAAAAGGCAAGGAACATCCGCGACGGCAAGGGCGGCAGCGGGCCGATCATGCTGCCGGTCCTCTACGAATATCCGGTCGACAAGCAACGCGACGAGACGTTCTGGCGTAACCAGCGCAACTGGGACATCCTTTTGCCGAACATCAACCGCTCCATCAATCGTGAGCGCCTGGTGGCCGACTACGAGAACAACGGCAAGGCGACGAAGCATGCCGAGCAGATATGGCTGAGCCAGCATCTCAACATCGAGATCGGCGTCGGCCTCGGCGATGACGGCTGGCGCGGTGCCGACTATTGGGAAGCATGCGCCGACGAAACGCTGACGCTGGAATCGCTGCTGCAGCGTTCCGAGGTCGCGGTTGTCGGCGCTGACGGCGGCGGACTGGACGATCTGTTCGGTGTCTGTGTCATCGGTCGCGAGAAAATCACGCGGCGCTGGCTGGTCTGGACACATGCATTCGCGCATCCGAAGGTGCTTGAAATTCGCAAGGAGATCGCGCCGCGGCTGCTCGACTTCGTCGAGGAAGGCTCGCTCACGCTCTGCGAGGTGTCCGCATACATCGAGAAGATTGCGGCCATTGCCGAGCAGGTGCGTGACGCCGGCCTGATGCCGGAAAAGAACGCGGTCGGCTTCGACCCGAACAACATCGCCGCCTTCGTCGACGCACTGGCCTTGAAGGATATCACCGGCCTCATGCTGCATCGGCTCCGACAGGGGCCGGCCTTGTCGCCGGCGCTCTGGGGCCTTGAGCACAAGCTGAGCGACAATTCGATCAGCCATGACGGCTCGGCGATGATGGCCTGGTCGGTCGGCAACGTGAAGATCGAGGTCAAGGGCAACGGCAACATGGCGACCAAACAGGCTGCCGGCCGAACCAAGATCGACCCCGTCATCGCCATGCTGTGCGCGGCGATCCTGATGAGCTGGAACCCGGAGGCTAAGCCACGTGTCGATCTTGCTTCATGGCTCTCTCAACCGGCGGCGGTGATGTAGATGGCGATTTGGAAATGGCTCACCGGCCGGCTGAACGTCACCTCCGATCTGGAGAAGTGGCGCCTGCTCTGGGGCTACGACAACGATTCCGGCCAGAACGTCACGCCAGACAACGCCATGAAACTGTCGACGTGGTGGGCGGCGAAGCGGCTGATCTCTGAGACGATCTCCACCTTGCCGGCCGGTATCTTCGCGACGGCACCGGACGATCAACGCACGGCGCAAAAGGATCATCGCCTGTACGAGCTCCTGCAATTCGCCCCGAATGCCGACCAGACGGCAGTCGAGTTCTGGGAAGGGCGAATCGCGCCGCTGTGCGACTTCGGCAATTCGTATGCCGAGAAAAGCCTGATTGGCGACAGGCTGGTGGCTCTTCAGCCGATGAAGGCGGAAAACACGACGCCGCTGCGCGACGCCTCGGGCCGGCTGTTCTATCGGTTCAATGATCGCGGCAAAAGCGAAGACCTGCCGAAAGACAAGGTCTTTCACATAAAGGGTTTTGCCCCGAACGACGAAGATGAGGGCCTTTCCCCCGTCGCCTATGCCGCGCGCTCGCTGGGCGCCGCCATCTCGGCGGAACGCGCGTCAGCGCGGCTGTTTTCCAAGGGCCTTCGCAACAGCGGCTTCTGGAAGCCTCCTGTCACCATGGACAAGGATCAGCGCCAGCAGTTCATGGACAATTACGTCAAGCCTTTCGAGGGCCATGAGGGTCAGGGCTCCGGAATCATCATGCCGCCCGGCTTCGATTGGCAGTCGCTCAACATCACGCCCCGCGACGCCGAACTGATCATGGCGCGCGGCTTCTCGGTCGAGGATGTCTGCCGCTGGATGGGCGTCCCGCCGATCCTGGTCGGCCACGCATCGGAGGGCCAGACAATGTGGGGCTCCGGCGTCGAACAGATCATTCTGGGCTGGCTGATCCTTGGCCTTCGCGCATACCTCAAGCGCATCGAATCGGCGGTGAACACACGCCTGGTCACGCCTGCCGAAAGGCGCGCCGGCATCTATTTCGAATTCAACTTCGAGGGGCTTCTGCGCGCGGATAGCGCTGGCCGCGCCGCCCTGATGTCCTCCCTGGCCCAAAACGGTTTGCGCACGCGCGACGAGTTGCGAAAGCTGGACAATATGCCGCCCATGCCTGGCGGCGGTGTCCTGACCGTGCAGTCGGCCCTGGTGCCGCTGGACCAGATCGGAAAACAGCAGAGCGACGCGAACGCGGTGCGCAACGCACTGCGCACCTGGCTGATCGAAGAGCGTGAGGAAAGGAAAGCGGCATGACCGTTCGTGACCTGCCGGCGATGCCGGCAATATCCATGCGCTCCGGCCTTGGATCGGAAATCTGTCCATCGGCTCTCGGCCGGTGGCAAGCCGACATTCGCGCGGCTGCCGACGATGGCGCGGAAAACGCCATCTCGATCCTCGGCGTCATCGGTGCCGACTTCTTCGGCGACGGCGTGACCGCCCGCCGTGTGGCCGGCGCATTGCGGGCTATTGGCGATCGCGACGTCGTCGTCAACATCAACTCGCCCGGCGGCGACTTCATGGAAGGCCTCGCCATCTACAACCTTCTGCGGGAACACAAGCAGAAGGTGACCGTGAAGGTGCTCGGCATGGCGGCCTCGGCCGCCTCCATCATTGCGATGTCCGGCGACCGTATCGAGGTCCCGCGTGCGGGCTTCCTGATGATCCACAACACCTGGGTCATGGCGGTCGGCGATCGCAACGACCTGCATGACATCGCCGACGTCCTCCAGTCCTTCGACAAGGCTTCGGCCGACGTCTACGCCGCCCGCTCCGGAATGGATGCAAAAGACGTCGCCAAGATGATGGACAAGGAAACGTGGCTTGCGGGCTCCGACGCGGTGGACAAGGGTTTTGCCGATGCGTTTCTTCCTGCCGATCAGGTGGCGAAGGATGCCAAGGCCAGCCTCGATCTCGGCGCCAGCGCTGCCGCCCGTCGTGTCGAGCTCGCGCTTGCCAAGGCCGGCCTGCCGCAGGCTGAGCGCAAGCGGCTGATTTCCGAATTGAAGACCGGCACACGCGACGTTGCCGATGACACCACACGTGACGTTGGTGAGGCCGAGATGCGCGAGGCGATGACCGTCCTGTCGCGCATAGATATCAACCCCTAGGAGAAATCCAAAATGACCAAGAACCACACGCTCCTGGCGTTTGCCGGGCTGCTTACGCTTGCCGCGATCGCGGTCGCCTTTGGCCTTGGGCCGGACATCCTGACGGCCCACCACTCGACCAACATGCTGATCGCCGAGGGCGCGGCCGCGGTTTCGGCGCAGGACTTCAAGGCCCTGACCGAAAAACTCGCCGAGGTTACCACCAAGTTCAACCAGAAGTCCGACGAGCTGGCCAGAAAAGCCGAAGAGGCGCTGACCGAGGTCAAGAACAAGGGCGAGTTGCTGACCGCGACAAAATCCGAGGTCGACAAGCTTCTGGTCGAGCAGACCTCGCTCAAGGGCGCTTTGAACGATGCCCAGGCGCGCCTCACGGCCGCCGAGCAGGAAATCGTCCGTCGTCCCGGCGACAAGACCGCCGCTCACAAGACCATCGGCGCCCAGCTGGTTGCCGACCAGAAGACCAAGGAATTCGCTGCCCAGGGCTCGAGCGCGCGTGGCAAGCATCGCTTCTCGGTCAATGCCGCGATCACCAGCGTCGACTATCCCGCTGGCGATCCTGGAATCGTCCAGCCGCAAATCCTGCCCGGCATTCAGGTCGCGCCCAAGCAGCGCCTCTTCGTGCGGGACCTGATCCCCGTTGGTCAGACCCAGAGCCCGGCCATTTTCTGGGTTCAGCAGACGGGCTTCACCAACAATGCGCGTGTGGTTTCGGAAGGCACAAAGAAGCCGGAATCCACCATCGCCTATGACAGCAAGATGACGCCGGTCTCGACGATTGCCCACATCTTCAAGGCGTCGAAGCAGATCCTGGCCGACTTCAAGCAGTTGCAGTCCGATGTCGACCGTGAAATGCGCTATGGCCTCAAATACGTCGAGGAGGAAGAAATCCTGTTCGGCGACGGCACCGGCGTCCACCTGCATGGGATCATTCCGCAGGCGGAAGCCTTCGCGCCGGCGTTCGCTGTGCCGCATCATAACCGGATCGACGACATCCGCCTGGCCATGCTGCAAGCCCAGTTGGCGAGGCTCCCGGCGACCGGCATCGTGATGCATTTCATGGACTGGGCCGCCACCGAGCTGACCAAGGATGAAAACGGCCAGTATGTCTTCGCCAATCCGCTTCGCCTCGCCGGCTCGACGCTCTGGGGCCTCCCGGTCGTGCCGACGGAAATTGCCGACTTCGAAGGCAATTTCCTGACCGGCGCCTTTGCCGGCGGCGCGCAGATCTACGATCGCGAGGAGATGGGCGTCGAAATCGCCACCGAAAACAATGACGATTTCGAAAAGAACATGCTCACCATGCGCTGCGAAGAGCGTGTGGCTCTGGCCGTGTTCCGCCCGGAAGCCTTCATCTACGGCGCCTTCACCTCGGCGACCTGATCGGTCCCGCTATCAGATCCCGGGCGGCGACACTCGCCGCCCAGCCATTCAATGGAGATGAAGATGTCTGATGTTTCCGGTGTCGCATTGCGGCCGTGGCTTGGCCAGGAGGGCCGTGTGAAAAAAGGCGCGCGGTTCGGAAAGGATGGCGATTTTCCGGCGATCGCCCATCGCCGCGCGAAGGTTCTCTACGAGGGCGGTCTTTTCCTCCCGGATGCGGAGGCGGCCGGCAAGGCATCGCCGCGCCCTACTGGTTCCCGGACTGGCATGGGCAAACAGCCGTCATCGTCGCAAGCGGACCATCAGCCTCCCAAGTCCCGCTCGAAATCGCCGCTGGCCGGGCAAGACTGATCGCCATCAACAATTCGTGGCGGTTGGCGCCATGGGCCGACGTTCTTTATGCCGCGGATCTTGCGTGGTGGAACGCGGCATCCGGTGCAAGCGAGTTTTCCGGATTGAAAGTCAGTCAGGACCCCGTGGCGGCTTCGCAATGGGGTCTCCGCCGCGTGTCCCTTGATCGAGACTCAGATCGTTTGCAACTGGATCGGCCGGGGACCATCGGGTCCGGTGGCAACAGTGGATTTCAGGCCTTGAACCTGGCTGTTCAGTTCGGCGCTCGCAGGGTCATCCTGGTCGGCTATGACATGCGCCTCGACCTGGGCGTGCACTGGCATGGGAAGCATCCCCGGCTGATGAACAATCCTTCTGCCAGGAATATCGAACGGTGGCGCCGCTGCCTGGACAATGCGGCCGACATGCTCGCGCACCTTGGCACGGCAATGATCAATTGCAGCCCTGTCTCCACTCTTTCACGGTTTCCGAAGATGACCCTCGAGGAGGCGCTTGCATGCTGATGCGGCTTTCACAGCCTGACGGCTTCTTCGTCTCCCTCGGCGACGTAAAGGCACACGTCATCGTCGATGCAGCGGACGACGACGAACTGATCAAGGGCTATATACGCGCCGCGACACGTCTTGCCGAGGACCGCACTGGCAGGATCCTGCTGCCGACCGAGTTCGAGTACCGCATCGACAGATGGTGCGGATCGATCACCATTCCGGCAGCGCCGATCCGTGACGTGACCGAGATACTCTATCTCGATGAAAACGGTGCCGAGCAGACGCTTGCGCCGGCCGACTGGTACTATGTCACCACGGCCGAGGGCGCGACCATCCGCTTTACGGATGCCTTCTCGTCGCCGGTCCTGTCCAACCGTCCTCAAGCCGTTCGCCTGCGCTTTTCGGCCGGCTTCGATGAGCCTGACACAACCGGGTCCGGGGACGATCCGTATCTCAGGCAGGACCCGATGGATCGGCTCATCGTCATGATCCTGGTCGCCAACTGGTATCAGGCGCGCGAGCCTGTGGCACTCGGCGCTGTCGTGTCGGAGATCCCGTTTTCGGCGAACAGCCTGATCGAGATGCGGAGGATATACCGGTGACACCCCTCCTTGTGCGCGGCATGCACGGCCTTGGCGACAACTTGCATCAGCGCGCCATTGTCAGGCAATTGATGCGAGCTCACGAGGTTTTCCTCGAAAGTTCGTGGGTCGCACCCTACCACGACCTGATCGCCGATGGTCTGAAGGTGATCCATAAGACGACGGCGCTGCGCACGCAGGCGAAGAATGCCAGCCGTGAAGCCGCCAGGTTCCACCGCGCCCGGTTGCCGCGCTTCGGACGTGCCGTGCAGGTCGGTTATTCGCCGGATCAGGTCCGCTCGCAGGGATCGGTCCTGGCCGCGATGTGCCGGGCGACCGGAACGGACTATGCCACCGGGGATTTCAGCCTGCCGGTTCCGGCCGCATGGATGGAGCGGGTGTGGCTGTTGCTCGACGCATGGCGACCGAAAAAGCCGATCCTGATCTATCGTCCGCTGATCGAGCGCACCGAATGGAGCGGCTGCCCGGCGCGCAATCCGGACCACGTCGCCTATCGCGACTTGCTCGCGGCGATCCGCGACGACTTCTTTGTCGTGTCGATCGCCGACCTGGTGCCGGGCAAGGAATGGATGGTCGGGCATCCGATCAAGGCCGATGCCGAGTGCCATGGCGGTGAGTTGGACTTTGAAACCATCGCCGGCTTGACCTCCGTCGCCGCGCTCGTCTTCACGTCGCCCGGCTTCGCGGCGATCCTTGCTCAGTCTGTCGGCACCCCCGCCGCCGTGGTGTTCGGCGGCTATGAAAACGCCACCTCGTTTGCCGGTGGGGCGCGACATTCGCCCACACTCGGCATCGACCCGATCAACCCATGCCAGTGTTTCAGCCACAGCCATGCTTGTCAGAAAACCATCGATGTACCAGCCGCAACGTCCCGTCTACGAGCCTTCGCTGCTCAAGATGCCGGCCGTTCCCCAGTCGCAGCTTGACGTCAGGCCGATCGACTGGGGCGGGCTGAACACCCGCTTCATGAACCCCGGCGAGCTGGAGGTGCTGGTCGCGCTGGCGCGGTCGGTCTCACCGAAAGTCGCCATCGAGTTCGGCGTCAACGAAGGGCGCACCGCCAAGGCGCTGCTGCGCAATGTCGAGACGATAGAACGCTATGTCGGCATCGACGTGCCGCAGGGATACGTCACCGACAAGATCGTGCAGCGGCGCGAAGTGCCGCAGCAGCCGGCACGCCTGGCGCTTGATGATGCGCGCTTTCGGCTGCTGATCGCCCGCAACGGCTCGCATGATCTCGACCAAGACGATCTTCCGGAGTGCGATTTTGCCTTCATCGATGGAGATCACGGCCGGGCCGGCGTGATCAGCGATACGGCACTTGCACGGCACCGTGTCCGCAAGGGCGGCATCATAGTCTGGCACGATTATCATGCACGCGGCACCGTCGATGTGCAGGCTGTGCTCGAAGATATGCATGCCGATAATCATCCGATCAGCCATGTCGAGGGGACGTGGCTGGCTTTCATGAGGGTGTGACCATGTGGATACGCTTCACCGCAGATTTCGACTGGAAGCCGTCGGCGCAGTCGACAATTGCCTACAAGGCCGGAACGGTGCTGAACGTGCCGCGCGCCTGCGCGGAGGCGGCTCTTGGCGCCGCCAAAGCGATTAAGGCGGGAAAGGCTGGAAAGGAAAACGGCGATGGCGCCCAAGCCTAGCGCCGGTTCCCTTCGTCATCGCGTGGCGTTCGACGCGCGTTCGGCGTCCGATGATGGCTACGGCAATACGGTGGCCGGCGACTTCGCGGAGAAGTTCCAATGCCGTGCCGACCTTCGCAGCAGGGGCGGTTCTGAAGCCGTTCTCGCCGCTCGGCTCGAGGGGCGCAACATCTTCGGTGTCTATGTCCGTTCGTCGTCGCAGACGCGCCAGATCACCACGGACTGGCGCATGAGGGACGCCAGGCTCGGCACCGTCTACGCGATCGACGCCGTCGACAGCGTGACGGATCCGGCATGGGTCTATCTCACCGTTGAATCCGGAGTGGCGGCGTGACCGCTGGCCAGTATGCAAGGTTTGGACACGTGATCGGTAACGTCGTTGGGACGGTCACGCGAGGTTTTCTCTTTGGGTGTGGGGTTGCCTTGGCTCTGCGGTACTTTGGGATGTTGCCGTGAGGCCAAAGGTCAAGTGGGAAGGCCGGGAAGCGCTCTATCGCCGGCTCAACGCGTTGCTGCCCGACGTGGAAAAAGAGATCGCCGTCGAGCAGCTCGAGGGCGCCAAGGAACTTGCCAACAGGATCAAGCCCCGCGCGCCGCGCAACACTGGCCACTATGCCAGCACCATCCAAGCTGATCGCCTCTCCAATCGCCCGGCCGATCGCAGGGTCGGCGGGAAGATCAAGGCAACCCAGACCGGGAAAGCGCTGAACGGGACCAAGGATCCGAACGCGACCGGCATCTTCGCCGAATTCATCTGGCGTTTCCTCGAGTTCGGCACCGTCAAGATGGCCGCTCGCCCGCACATCTTTCCCACCTACCGGGCCTATCGCAAGACGCTTCGCAAGAGGATCGCGGGAGCAGTCAACAAGGCCGTTCGCAAGGCCAGGAAGGGCTAGATGACCTCGCCGAGCCTCGAATTGCAGGGCGCCATCGTTGCCCGTTTGAAGGCCGTTGCCGGGGTGACGGCGCTGATCGGGCAGAGGGTCTACGATCGCGTTCCGGCTAAGCCGGTTTTCCCCTATGTCACGCTCGGCCCAATGGATGAACTGTCCGAAGATGCCGATTGCATCGACGGCTTCAGCATTGCTCTCGACATTAACGTCTGGTCGCGCGCGGTCGGATTTCCCGAGGCCAAGCGGATCGGCGATGCAGTGCGTGCAGGTTTGCTCGATCCCGAACTGGCACTGACCGACAACGCACTGGTCTATTTCCAGCATCGTCAGACCGTCTACTCCGAGGATCCGGACGGACTGACAAATCGGGCTCGCATGAGCTTCGAGGCTTTCGCGGAACAACCGTGAACCAGGCAGGGGCGCGCCTGCCAGCATCCATCCGCGCCGCCCAACCAAATGGAGAAACAATATGGCAGCCCCCAGCACAATCAAGGGCGGCAAGGTCAAGGTGATGCTCGGCGACGGCGCATCCCCCGAACTCTTCGCCGTTCCCTGCGGTTTCACGTCCCGGTCGGTGACCCTGACCAAGGCACTGAACGAATTCCAGCTTCCCGATTGCGACGATCCGGATGCCGTCGACTGGCTTGGCCGTGACGCGACCTCGCTGTCGATGGCGGTGAGCGGCGAAGGTGTGCTCGCCTCGGAATCGGTCGAAACATGGCTCGACGCGTGGGAAAGCGTCGATTCGGTCAATGTGAAGGTTGAATGGGAGTTTCCGACCAAGACAATCACCTGGACCGGCAAGATGCATGTCGAGAGTTTCGCGGCCACGGCTCCGAACGCGCAGCGGGTCACCGCCAACGTCTCGATGCAGTCCGATGGTCCGATGGTGAGGGTCGTCGCTCCGTGATCCGAGACGCCTCAACGACACAGCCCTTCGCGGATGACGATTATGAGTTCCGCATGGCGTGGGGCGAGCTCGAAAAGCTCCAGGAGGCATGCGATGCCGGCCCCTATGTCGTTCTCGACCGGCTCGTGTCCGGCCGCTGGCGGATGGGGGATATTTCCCACACCATCCGCCTCGGCCTGATCGGCGGAGGCCTGGAGCCGGTCAAGGCGCTGAAGCTGGTTCGTGCCTACGTCGAGGCGCGGCCGCCGCTGGAAAACCTCGTGCTCGCCCAGCTCGTGCTTGGCGCCGGCGTTGCCGGGGCGCCGGAGGAGGACGTCGGAAAAAAATCCGAGGCTCCGGATCTGGACGATCCGATGAACTCCCCAACGGGAAGTTCCGATACGGAGCCATCTACGGCAACGGAGCCGTCCTCGGCTTCAGCCCGCAACAAGTCCGAAGCATGAGCATGTGGCAGTTCCTGGCGGCGCTCGAAGGCTACCAGAATGCCAACGATCCCGACGCCGACAAGGCGCTTTCGACGCAAGAGCGTGACGAACTCTGGGACTGGATCAGGGGATAGCATTTTATGGCTGGCGACACCGAAGACCTGATCCTGTCGATCTCTGCCGACACTAAGCAGATCCAGCGCGCCTTGCAGCGCCTGACTGGCGATACACAAACCACGACGACAGCCATCCAGCAGCAGTTCGACCAGCTTGGGAACAAGACAGCCGGATCGTTCGACGCCACAGCGACGCGTGCCAAGCGGTCTTTTAGCGTCATCCAGGGCGGCGCCAGGGACAGCGGCAAAGCCATCGAGGCGTCGATGAAGGCGTCGTCGTTCCAGACCGCCAATCTGGCCTCGCAGCTACAGGATATCGCCGTCCAGTTGAAGGGTGGCGCCTCGCCGCTGACGATCGCCTTGCAACAGGGTACCCAAATCAACCAGGTCATTGGCCAGGCGGGTGCTGCCGGTGCCGTCAAGGCGCTCGGCGGGGCGTTCACGTCCCTGATCAATCCTGTGTCGCTGGCCACGATCGCGACGATCACGCTGATCGGCTACGCGGTGCAGTATTTTTCCTCTGTCAGGAGCGGGGGTGAAAAGAGCGCGGAGACGCTGAAGCAAGAGGCGGAACTCATCAACCAGGTTGCCCAGAAATGGGGCGATGCGCTTCCTGCCGTGAAAGCCTATGCCGACGAACGCGCCCGAGCCCTCGACGTCGCCAACGCCAAGCAGGCCACAAATCTGACGATTGCGGGTTTCTTCGAGGATGCCAAGAAGGAGATCGTCGATCTTAATGCTGGTGTTGCCGGTCTCTATGAGCAGATCGGCAACACACCGGGCCAGGAGTCCGGGGTTCGAAGAATTCAGCTCGCCTTCGCCGGTTTGCAGAGCGCCATCGACGAGAATCGCGACAGCACCAAGGAGGTGAAAGAACTGCAGGACGCGCTGAACACGGTGTATCAGAAACTGCCGTTGCCCGACCTGAAAAGATTTTCGGACACTGTCGATGGACTGGCTGAAAACTGGAAGAAAGCGGCCAAGAATGCCGACGAGGCAAGGAAGGCTTTTGTCAGCGCGACCGAACCGGACGTTTTCGATCCGCGCGATCCGCGCTTTCAAGGTCCGACCGGCCCGCTGCCGACCAATGCGCCGACGCCGAGTGAGCGCCCGTCGTTCGAGGATGTCGGGCAGACGCTCTCCAGCCTCAATTCGGCGATCGATGCTTTCACGCAGCGCGTCGTCAAGGCGGAAAGCGGCGGCGACACCAATGCGAAGAACCCGAATTCCAGCGCGACCGGCACGGGGCAATTCATCGAATCGACATGGCTGAACCTGTTTCGGAAATACTATCCGGCACAGGCACAGAACCTGTCGCGCGACGCCATCCTCGATCTGCGAAAGAACGCCGACTATTCCTATACCCTTATCCAGGCTTACGCGCGCGAGAATGCCGCCGTGCTGGAAAAGGCGGGCGTGCATGTCGACGAGGCTGCGCTGCAACTGGCGCACTTCCTCGGTGCCGGCGATGCCGCCAAGGTGCTTAGTGCTGCTTCCGGCACACCGCTGGCCGGCTTGATCTCGCAGAAGTCGATCGCCGCTAATCCGACCATCCTTGGCGACGGTCGCACCGTTGACGATGCCATCGCATACGCAAATCGGCGGGCCTCCGGCCTGGACGCGGCGCAGGAGCGCAAACGGACACCGGACAATATATTCCGGGGCAAAGCGGATGATGTGCAGAAACGCATCGACGCCTTGAATGCCGAATATGAAGCCCAGGCCAAGCTCAACCCGCTGATCAAAGACTACGGCTATGCCGCAGAAAAGGCGAAGATCGAAGCGGAGTTGTTGGCGGAGGCCCACCAGGCCGGGTTGGAGGTAACGCCGAAACTGGCCGCACAAATCTCGACCCTGGCAGAGAATTACGCCAAGGCGTCGGCGTCCGGCAATCAGCTGAAGGACACCAACACCAAGATCGTTCAGCAGCAGCGGGAGTTGAACGATCTGGGCCGTGGCGTTCTCGGCGGAATCATCGACGACCTCAAGGCTGGAAAGGATGCGGGCGAGATATTCGCCGACGTCCTCAGCAAGATTGGTGACAAGCTCGAAGAGCTGGCCCTCAACGCACTGTTCCCGACATCGGGCATCGGCGGCCTGTTTGGTGGCGCCGGCGGCGGCGGTGGGTTGCTCGGTGGGCTGCTCATCCCGGGGATCCTGCATTCTGGCGGCGTCGCCGGCGTCGATGGCTACGGCCATAGCCGCAAGGTGTCACCGGCGACCTTCGCCGGAGCGACCCGCTATCACCAGGGTGGTGTGGCCGGGTTGAGGCCCGGTGAGGTCCCGGCAATCCTGCAAAAAGGCGAGATCATCACGCCAAAGGGAAAAAGCGTCGGTGGCGCATCGAGTGTCCATGTGACCGTCGGGGTGTCGGCCGACAACAATGGCAACCTCATGCCGTTCGTCGAGAGCGTGTCAGAGCGCAAGGCGGGCCAGATAAGTTCGGCGACGATCACCCAATATGACAAGGGCCTTGCCGGCCGGATCGGCGATGTCATGGAGCGGCACGGATGACGGTGACGCTCGATTACCCGCTTCGCGTACTGCCGCCGAGAAGCGTCAGCCTGACGGTCGACTACAATACCCGTCCCGGTCAGCAGGCGACCAACGGCATGCGCCGTTCTGTCGGCATGAGCGGCGCACAGTTCCGGTTGACGCTGAAGGATATCTATCTGAACTCGGTCACCAAGGTGCGCACTATGCGCGGCTTTCTCGCCAATCTCGAAGCCGACAGTCAGTTGGTCAGAATCAGGCTGCCGGACATGTATGGCATCGACGGCCCCTGGAGCATCGCGACCAAGGCCAACCGTCAGGCGTGGCCGCTCGGCATCCCGTTCGCCACGGATGTGCTGTTCTCGACCGGCGTCGGCTTTGCGGTGCCGACGCTCGAGGCGACATTCGCCGGCGCCGCGGCGCTCAACGCCCGGCAGATCTATGTCAGCGCCGAAAGCGAGTTGCCAGGCGGCTGCGCGGTCTCGATCAATGAATTCTGCTACATGATTGCCGGCTCGTGGACCGAGGATGACGGCTCGAACCGGCTGAAACTGTCGCCCGTGCTGCGCCAGGATGCGAGCCAGGGCGACACCGTCTCGCTTGCCCCCATCTTCGTCGGCACATGCACCACGACCACGCCAGGCTCGGAAGAACTCGACCTTGGCAAGCGTGGCGCGATCACGCTCGAATTCGTCGAGGACCTCACTCGCCTCGTTGAGAGCGTCGACTGATGTTTTCGCAGACGATCCGGGAGCATACGCGCGGCAATCGCGTGCACCTTGTCGTGCTCGGCGAATTCCAGTTCGTTTCCGGCACCATGTACCTGCACAATGAGGGCGGCATCCTGCGGTCGAACGACACCGCCGGCGCGTTCGACGCGGCGATCGACTGGAAGGGATTGCAGGGCCTCGCCACAGTCTCGGGGCTTGGCGCCTCCAAGGTCGGATCGTCGCGTCAGGTGACCTGTTCGCTCAATGCGGAAGACGTGACGATCAAGACCCTGTTCGCCGACCAGCAGGCGCAGGTCAAGGGCCGGCGCTTTCGCTTCTGGGGCCAGTTCTACGATGCCGACCTCCAGCCGCTCGATCCGAGATTCCACCTCTATACCGGCACCGGCGACAGGCTGCGCATGACCAAGACCGGGCCGTCCTCGCGCCAGGTCGACCTGCTGCTGGAAGACTTCCTGGTGCGCCGGCGCCGCTCGGCCAATTCGATGATCACCAACACCGACCAGCAGAGCCGCGATCCCGGCTCGACCGGTTTCATGTACGTCAACCAGATGGTCGACAAGACCCTCAACCTGTTCGATGCCAGAAGCTAGCAAACCCGACCTGCTGGCGCTCTATCTCGCCGAGGAGCGGCAAAGGCCGTTCGCCTGGGGGCAGGGCAATGGAGACTGCCTGCTGTTCCTGCTCGGCTGGGCGGAACGTGCAGCCGGGCGCATGGCGAGCGTGGCATGGCGTGGCGCCTATCGCGATGAAGCCGGAGCCCGCATGTGCCTCGAAGCCTTTGGCGGCGCTCCCTGGGCGGTCTGCGATGTGCTCGGGCCGCCGCGCATGGGAAGCGAAGCCAGGCGCGGCGACGTCGGCCTGTTTGAGACCGAAGGCTGGCACCTCGGCATGATCTGCACTGGAAGGCTCTGGGTCATGCGGGCACACGAGCGCGGCATCCGATACGCGCGGCTTAAGCCCGAACTGGTCTGGTCGATGGGTTTCGCATGAGCATGCACAACCGCATGAGGAATGCCCGGTGGGGCCTGGAATGCAGCACCTCGCTCTATTCGCAGGCGGTGTTCCAGCCGCAGCTGATCGCCGCAGCCATCCTGCCGTTGATCGTCTCCAGCCCGATTTTCTTCCTCGGGCCGGCCGCGATCAGCGCCATCGCTCTGGGCCTGGGCTACGCCGCTGTCGCCGCGGCGGCGCTCGCGCTCCAGCTCGCCTTGCAGAAGAAGCCGGCGACGCCGCAGCCTTCGGACGTCCAGTCCAATATCCGGCAGCCGATCTCGCCGCGACGCCGCATCTATGGGCGGTTCCTGACCGGCTCGGTCATTGTCTTCGGCTTCCGCCGCGGCGAGAAATCCTATCTGCTGCACTATATCGGCGAGGGGCCGATCCAAGCCTATGTCAGCTTCCGTCTCGACAAGAAGCCGGTGACGCTCGACGGCAACGGCTACGTCACCGAGGACCAGTATGTCTACAATGGCCGCTCGCGCGTCCGAATCCTGACGACGCGCGGCCTTGCCACCGACGGTCCGTTCCAGGCCATTCTCGATGCGTTCCCCGAGCTCGACGATCCGCTGAAGCCGTTCCGGCACCGCGGCTGCGCCATGGTGCTGCAAGTCGTCGAGCAGGTGCCGCAGGAGAAGATTCCTGACGTCTATCCCAACAACATGCCGTCGCTGCAAGTGGTGCTCGACGGGCTGAACGATCTCTATGACCCGAACACCGGGACGGCCGGCTTCACCGACAATGCCGGCACCTGCCTGCTGGGCGAGATCATGAACGTCTATGGCCTGACCGCTTCCGATTCCGACCTGGTCGATTTCGCGGCATTCGGCGCCTTCATCGATCATTGCGACAACGCCATAGCGCTCAAGGCGGGCGGCACCGAAGCGCGTTACCGCGCCGCCGGAGTGGTCTACATGAACGCGGAAAACGAAGACCGCGTGAAATCGCTGATGGCGGTGTGCAATGCCGATGTCTTCATCGACACGCAGGGAAGGCTGTCGGTGCGCCAGAAGCTGCGCGCGACGCCGTCGATCGCACTGCGCGCCAGAAACGGCGATCATCTGTCGGTGCAACTCGAAGGCGGCCGGACCGAGCAAAAGAAGTTCAATACAGTCAAGGTCTCTTATGTCGATACCAATCTCAACTACAAGGAAAACGAGGTCACCTGGCAGCATGCCGGCTATCTCGGCGACGACGGCCGCGAGCTCGTCTCGACCCTGCCGGCGACGCTCTGTCCCTCGGCCACGCAGGCTCAGCGGCTGGGCAAGCTCTTCCTCTACGAGAGCAATCCCGACTTCGTCGGCACGCTGACCTCGGGGCCGCAGGCGCTCGACCTGCTCGACGATTATTGCTTCACACTCGACCTCAGCCCGGAAGATGATTTCGAGCGCATCGCTTGCGCCAGCGGCGAGATTGAATATGACGCCGGCCAGATGACCGTCTCGGCCTCGATAGCGGTCTTCGCCGATGGTGCGACAGACTGGATCGCGGCAATGGACGAACAGGATACGGTCGATATCCCGCCGGTCCTCACCTCCGATGTCGACGACGTGACGCTCGACGTCATCGTGACGGTCGAACTCCAGGACAATTCGGCGCCGATCCTGAAGTTCTCCTGGGGCGCTGCGGGCGCCGGCACGCTGCCGGACAGCTATTCGCAGCAGGTGCAGGTGTCGCCCGCCGGCGCCGACGATTGGCACGACGCCTCGGTCAACCAGCAGGAAGACACCGCGCAATACGGGCCTGTCGCCGATGGCGGTTCGTATGACTGGCAGATCAGGAACGTCGCCAGCGGCAAGACCTTCGACTACCAGCCCTCGGCCGCTCCGGTGACGGTTGTGGTGGACGCGACACCGCCGCAGGCGCTGCTGGCCTTTTCGGCGTCTGATGGCACCGGGCAGTTCACCGCCAATTTCAGCACCAAGAACGACAGCCATCTTGCGACGGTGGCGGTCTACAGGACGGCCGCTGGCGGCACACTGAACCGAACCACCGATCTCATGGGCCGTTATGCGGTCGCGCCAGGCATCTCCTATGGCCTGCCGATCACGTCGTCGGCCGGCAACTTCGATATCCGCGCCGAACCGTTCAATCGGTCGAACATAGCCGGGTCGCTTTCCGGCCCCGACAGCGCAACCGTCTCCTAGCCGCCATACCAAAACCTGACCTCCTTTTGAATGGAGCCTTCCATGGCCGTCCAGCCTGCGGACTATATCTGGCGCAAATACGAGGTCGACGGCGTTTCCGCGTCCGGCTTTCACAAGCCGAATGGGGATGACATCCGGCCCTGGGGCACCTGGGTCGAGGGCATCATCACCGCCTTCCTGTCGAATGGCGGGTTGATCTATGACACCAAGGCGCACATGGATGCCGATCTCGCCCACGGCGCCAATTCGTCGGCATGGGTTGTTGGCGATGCGACGGTCGCCAACAATGGCATCTATCGCAAGCTCGGCGCCTCCGGGGCTGGATCCTGGACGCGCGCAGCCGATCTGCCCTACAGCTTCATTGCGGCGACCGATGCCGGCGCCGGCACGGCCAACGCGATCGTGGCTACCACGAGCATCCCGTTGCCATCGGGGAACGGTGCGGCGCTCATCTCGCTCAACATCTTCGAGAACAATACCGGACTTGCGACCGTATCCTTCAACGGCGGCGCCGCGCTGACCATCAAGACCAATGCCGGCAATGACGTGCAGCCCAACTATCTTGTCGCCGGCATGATCGTTGCCGGCTACGTGTCCGGCTCGACATTCCGGCTGATTTCGGAAATCGGCACCGCCGCGGATCGGGCGGCGGCGGAAGCTGCTGCTGCCGCGGCGGCCGCGTCTGCGGCGAGCATCAACCTGCCAGCGATATCAGTGGCGGATGCCGACAAGGTTCTCATCATCAAGCCGGATGGCAGCGGCTATATCGCGGACAAGATCGCGGCGGCGAATGTTGTCGCAACCGCGACCGACCCACTCCGCATCACCATCGGCAACGTCACCAATCCGGCCCGATTCGGAACTTGGGACAAGACCGGCGTTGCTGACGGCAGCGCAGCATTCACGGCGGCGGTGGCCTCCAATAAGTTTGTCGAACTCGGCGACGGTGACTTCAAGATTTCCACCAAGGCGGTGATTGCCAACAGTCAGCGTCGGGTCATCGGCGCAGGCAAGGCCATAACGCGGCTCATAAGCTCTCACGCTTCAAACCATGTGATCGAAGTTGCTGCGGATTTGAGTGACGTAATTATCGAGGATTTGACCACGACCCGCATCGTTGCGCCTTCGGTCGGCGCGGCAGGCATCGGGGCTCTCGGAAAACTCAACACATCATGCATTCGCAGGGTATCGAGCTTCGCGAGTTATTACGGCATGTTGTTGCGCAGCACTGGGTATTCTCAACTGCAAGATATCTTCCTGTCTAATCATACTGGCGACGGGCTGAGAATCCAGAACACTGCGGCATCGGGACCATGCCAGTGGTATATCGATGGTTTGCTCAGTCAGGCGAACGACGGCATAGGCATCAAAGTTCAAGCGGTGGCCGGCCCCGCCGGTCTTCTGCTTGGGGACTGGCGTGGTATCAGGACTTTCGCGAACAGCAGTTTCGGCATCGCCCTTCAAGGGCTCGTCGGCACGCCAGTCTATGGAATGCGTCTGCATGAGAGCTTCCTGGGGACAGACGGAAACACTGAGTTGTACCTAGACACCTACGGATACGGGCACAAATGCCACGATGTCTTTATGGAGATCGCCGGGACAGGCCTTACAGGTTCGTCTCTTACAACCGCGGCATCCGGCGTCGGCTGGGGTATTTTGGGAACGGCGAATAACGATGACATCCGCGCCACGGACTGCACCATATCTGGGTGCTCGTCTGGTGGGTTCTACTCGGAAGCTACCCTCACCCGAGTTGCGACGACATTGTTCAAGTCCATGGGAACAGGCGTCAACATTGCTGATGGCGGCAAGTACCGCGAAAACGCCTGTGATTTCGTCGCTGTGACGACGCCAAGAATTTTTGTCGCCAACCCCTACAACGCGCATATCGTCGGGTCCGGGTCCAGCTTGGCCAGCACGACGGGTGCCAACCCGAATGCTACTCGCATCCCGGCAGGCGTCACTATCGGCGTGGCTACGGCAGGCGATCCGTTGGCCGGAGGCATGAATGTCGCGGCGGGTCTTTGGAAGAACAACACGGCATATGCGAACCCGTAAGAAACATTCAGGTTGTGTGTGCAATCTTCCTCGCGCTATAGAGCCACATCTTCTCAGGGGCGAGACTTTAGAAATTGCTAAAGCACATCACGATCATCTTACCCTTTCCGTATAGGGGGGGATCGCTACGGGTCACCAAAACCATAGCGCGCATGATCCGAGCGGGCAGCCAGCGTGCCGGAGAGCCCTGCAAAGTGAGGCTTGGTGTTCTCGCCGGGGTGTACGACCTGGCGGCCAATTTCACCGATGCCCTAGAGGACGGCGTCGATATTGTAGAGTTCGAGTGGTCCGATGTCTCACCAGAGGCGATCCACATCGCTAATTCTAACCAGGGCAGAACGGTGGATCTGCCGTTTGATATCTACCAGATGCCCATCGATGGCATTAAGAACTTCGCGGATTCCGATCTCTGGCTCGTTGTTTCTGATCGGACCAATAAACCGCTTGCCCCGATTCGTCCCTATGTCGTCTTTGCCACGGACTACATCCAGCGCTATGTGCCTGAGATTTTCGAAGGTAATGCGAGCGGAAGCTACGACCTGCCGTTCTTGCAGACAGTCAGGCAGGCAAATGCGGTCATCACAACGACGCCGCAAACTGCTGAAGATGTGATTTCCTATGTCGGGGTTCCCCGCAACAGGGTCCATCTGGCGCCGATGGATTTCGATCCAACGCCCCTTGCCGGGAAGGCTCCGTCAAAGAAAAAGGAAGAGGGCTACTTCGTGTGGCCCACCAACACCACCAAGCACAAGAATCATTTGCGGGCATTCGATGCTCTCGTGGAATATTACGACCTGCTTGGCGGCAAACTGCGCTTGAAGGTCATGGGGCCATTCTCGGATTATATGAACCCGGACAATGAGGACGCGCCGGACTGGTTCCAGAAGATCCCCTATATTCAGGAAATTCAGAAAAAGATCCGTTCGTCTCCATCGATCAGACGGAATGTCGAATTCGTCGGGGAGCTTTCCGACGCTGCATACGCCGCGACTGTGGCCGGCGCGTCGTTTCTTTGGCACCCGACCATTTACGACAACGGGACTTTCGCAGTCGCAGAAGCCGCATGGCTGGGGACACCTTCTCTCTCAAGCGGCTATCCGCAAATGCGGTATATCGGTGATCGGTTCGCAATTCCGATCGAGTTTTTCAATGCCCGCTCGGCGCCGAAAATGGCCGCTTCGCTGAAAGCGATGGAGCGCGCGGCCGGGCCTCTACGTGCCAAGCTACCCAGTCGAGAGGCGCTATCCAAGCACACCTGGCAGCACTACGCCTTGGACTATTGGCGTATGCTCAAGGGGATCGCGGCATGAAGAAAATGGGGATCTTTCTCGGATACACGCCGAGGCAGCTTGTGCCGCATGAGGGCATTACCAGGCTGCTCGGGTTCATCATCCGGGGCGCTGTGAATTCAGGGGAAATAGCAGTTACCGTTGCAGGGCCTGGATGGCTGAAGACTGACATCATAAACCTTCTCGATGACGCTGGGGTGCCGCCCGGGTCTGTCGATATAGTCACGACAAAAGGCGAGCCGTATCTGATAAAATTGTGGAGGATCAAAACTTGGTTTTCCCCAGGGGCGATCAAGCGGCCGGCCAAATTAAAACGAAAGCGGGTGTTCAATCTTTTGGTTGACGGGGTCACCCTCGTCGTGCGCTGGCTGTCGAATTCTTCCATTTTCGTGTTTCTGCTCGGCGTCGTTTTGCTGGCAATTCTCACTGTGATTATGGCGATGCCGGTGTTGCTTTCCGCCGTCATCGTGGCTGGCCTCTACACGGCAAAACGATTGCTGCGAAGGGTGAGGAGTGGCCGGTTCCACAGGGCCAAGAACTGGTTGCTAGTCAGGTGGGGTTACCTGCTCAATGCCGTCGGCCCGCTCGACACCGTTCGGGCAGCGGAACTAAACAGGCTGGTCAGACTGCTCAACCGGCGCCGCGACATAGACGTCTGGTATGTGCCTTCTATGTTCTGGCCGGAGACGTCAAAGCTTCAGGGCAAGGTCGTCATGGCCGCACCGGATATTGTGTTCTATGAGCACCCGGCACAGTTCATCAGCCCGTCCGATCTGAGAGCGCACCATCGAATTTCAAAGAGTATCGCTGGCGCGGATCGCCTTATCACCTACAGCGATCACGTAAAGACGACGCATATCGTCAATCGGCATGGTGTTGATCCTGATCATGTCTCGGTCATTCGCCACGGTTTCGTAGACATGGCCTCGATCGAGCGAGGAGACAAAACAAGGCAGGGCGCCTTGGACATCTTGCATCAATACATGAAGAAGAAAGAAGACAGCCTACCGAGCTATTTGAATGGCTTCAAATTCGATGATGTGAAGTTTCTTTTCTATTCGTCTCAGGTCCGGCCGCACAAGAACATCGAGAGCTTGATCTCAGTCTTTGAAAGGGTTCTCCGGGAGCACTATAGGCCGGTAAAGCTCGTGCTCACGGGCAGAGTTGGCCAGGTCCAGAGAATCCGCGACGCGATCGAGAACCGCGGCTTGCAACGGGACGTCATTTCCTTGCCCGCCGTCCCCAATCATGTCCTGGCCGCGCTGTACAGATTGTCCGCCCTTTCCGTAACACCAACCCAATTCGAGGGTGGCTTTCCGTTTACGTTCTCCGAGGCTTATTCCGTGGGAACACCATCGGTGATGAGCCGCATCCCCGTTGTGACGGAGCTTTTGCAAGACCGGAAGCTGCTCGATATCATGACTTTCGACCCGCAGGACCGGGAGGACATGCTGAGCAAAGTCCTTTGGGGTCTGGACAACAGGGAAGCACTTTTTCAGGTGCAGCGTCCGCTATTTGAAGCCCTCTCAGCTCGAACCTGGTCGAAGGTGGCCGACGAGTATTTGGACCTGATGCTTTCCGTGGGTGCGAAATGAAGGGCAGCGACAAGGCCCCCGACTATGAGCAGGTCAAGGCGGCACTGGCCGCGCACCATGAGCTGATGGTTAGCATGCAAGCAGAGTCCACGGCCATGCAGATGGTTATGACCGGCTTGTTGATGGAACTAAATAAGCGGGAAGGTGGGAAGCAGGCGATCTCTGCCGCCTTCGATTTTGCCGCCGATGTCGCGGTTACGGTCGCAAGCGGCCCGCAAAAGCACATCACTCAGAAAAATGCGCTCGCTTTGAAGATGCTGGATCACTGGCGGAAGATGTTCCAGGCTTGAAGGTGGCGAAGAGAACAGATGCTACAGCATGAACGGCATCTTCCAAACGTTGATCAGAGGTTGCGTCGTCTAGCCATAGACCCAACGCAGCAATAAGCGCGCTCTTCGCCGCCTCCATCGCCTCTGGATCTATCTTGTCTTCAGTGCCGGCCTGCCCCGGCTGCTTTATCGGATAAGCCAATTTCTCTCTCGATGTGAAACGTCAGAAATACAGCGAAGTCCGGTTATCTGCAAGCTTGCCTAATTCGCCTTCCGCAGCACGTTCAGCACCACATCGGCGTCGTTGTGATCGCCGCTTACCATCACTTCCCATAGGCCGTCGACCAGTAGGAGATGTCCGCCGTCATAGGTGTGGATTTCGCCGGCAGACGCGGCCACGTCTTCGCGCATACCCTGCCGTAGCTCCAGCCACGGTTTCGGCAGCGATATCCAATCCCCTCGGGGTTCGTCGTATCTCATCCCTGGGCCCTCCCGGGGCCGACCATAGCCAATCATCATCCCGAAAGGAAACCCCATGGTCGCTTCACGCGAAAAGGAATCGCTTGCCAAGGTGCTGGCGCACGAAGGCGGCTATGTGAACCATCCGGCCGATCCTGGCGGCCCGACCAACAAGGGCGTGACGCAGCGCGTCTATGACGGCTACCGGAAGGGCAAGGGCCTGGCGAAGCGCTCGGTCAAGAGCATCACCATGGAAGAGGTCGGCGAGATCTATGATCGCCAATACTGGGACGCGGTGAAGGGCGACCTGCTGCCCGACGGCGTCGACTACGTCGTGTTCGATGGCGGCGTGAACTCGGGGCCGGGTCGCTCGATCATGTGGCTTCAGCAGGCGCTTCGCCCGATCTATACCGGGCCGATCGACGGAGTCATGGGCGTGGGCACGCTGGCGGCGCTCAAGGCTGTCAACAACAACGACGCGTTGATCGACCGCATCTGCGATGCGCGCATGAATTTCCTTCGCCATCTCGGGACCTTCCCGACCTTCGGCAAAGGCTGGACAGCGCGTGTCGCCGAAGTGCGCGCGATCGGCAAGGCGTGGGCGACCGGTGAGAAGCCGCAGGCCGCCAACTTCATCGCCGGCGGCCAGGCAAAGGCGCTGGTCGAGGACGCCAAGGCAGCTCCATCGACCGCGCCGGCAGACTTGGCCACCGGTGGTGGCGTCGCCAGCGGCGGCCTTGCTGGCACGTTGACCGAGCTCCAGAACCAGATCTCGCCGCTCTCGTATTCGAGCGAGCTCATTGGAAAAGTCGTCGTCGCCCTGGCGTTCGCGAGTGCGCTGCTGGTTGTCGGCGGCCTTGCCTATCGCTGGTATGTCAACCGCAAGGCCAAGCACCTGGCTGAAGCGCTCGGCACGGTGCCGGCGTGACCTGGCTCATCTCCCTGGTTGCCGGTCTTGTCGGCGTTCCCCGCCCGCTGGCCGGCATCATCGTCTGGTCCACCATCGCCGTCGCGGTCTCGGGCGCTGCTCTCGGCGGCTACGCACTCATCAAGCACTGGGGCGCCGACGAGTTGCGCGCCAAGATCGAAAAGGAGAATACCGATGCGATCCACCAGGGCATTGACGCTCGCATGTCTTTTGACGAGTGCATCGACGCTGGCGGCGTGTACGACTTCGGGCGTCAGCGGTGTGATGCCGCTTCGCTCGGCCCTCGGTAGCAGCCTTGCCGGCGCGCAGGGCAAGACCATCGCCGACCAAAACAAGATCGACCGCACCATGGCGCCCGGCTGCGCGGTGAAGCTCTACACCCGTGCGGAATGCGACCTGCACACCAGGGCCAGCGCTGCGCGCCGTGCCGAACTGAAATCATAGCATTGCATCGAGGGCGGGGATGATGCCGGCATCGGGAACGAAAAGCTTGGAAATGATGATCGGCGGCCTGCTGCAAGCCACGCAGGACATGCAGCGCGACATCACCGAGATCCGGCGGGACATCAAGGATAGCGATGCCCGTGCCGCCCTCAGCTATGAGCAATCGGAACAGCGCGCCGCTGCCAGCCGCGCGAAGATGTACCAGAAGACCGACGAGCTGGTGGAGCGCGTGAGCGCCACCGAAAGCGCGGTGAGCAAGCTCAATGCCGATATGACCAGCGTCAAGCAGGTTACGGCCGAGGTGACCAGGTGGAAGCTCATGGGGCTTGGCGCCTTGGGCGTCACCGGTATCGCGGCCGGCGCCATGGCGTCGACCATCACTTACTTTTGGCACGACATCTGGCGCGTGCTTCGCGGCGGCTGACCTTCTTCCGAACTCGGCAATATGATCGCCCGTCTCGGCTCACGCCGGGGCGGGCTTTTTGCGTTTTAGCGCGGAACAAACCGGCTGTGTGCTAGGTTTTGAGCATCGGAAGCTTCGCAGCGATGACAACTCCCCAGGCTTCCACAGCCCGTCTCGCTCCACGGCAATGGCTTCGAGACGGGCTGTTTTTGCGTTCAGGCTGCTATGCCTTGATGTTCGGCGCTGGCGGCTTCACGGTCGCTTGCCATTGCAATCTCTCGACAGTCGCTACGATTGCCGCTGAGATCGCCTCGGCCTCGCCCATCAAATCGGGGCCAAAGAGGCCGTTGACCGTCTCTTCGCTTGGCAGCACGCCCGGCGGGCAGTGTTCCTCGATCGTTCGCCGGATCATCGTCAGCGCCACCCGGCAATCGTCCACTTCGATGTTCATTTTTCCCACATTCCATTTGGCTAAAATGCAACCAAAACGCCCCGCGCGCCTTGTGTAGCGGTTGGAGTAGCCAGTGCATGCGTAACGCCGGAGAGCGGCTGAAGTTCATCCCGCCCATGGAACCGGAGCTTGTTGACGTCCCGCCCGAGGGCGACGACTGGTTGCACGAGGTCAAGTTCGACGGCTACCGCACACAGGTCATCAAGGACGCCGGCGGCATCCGCCTGCTCACCAGGAGAGGGCACGACTGGACGGCGCGCTACAAGGTCCTCGCCGAAGAGGCCGCGGCGATCGAGGCCGATACCTTCATCATCGAGGGCGAGACCATCATGATCAACGAGGCCGGCCTGTCGGACTTCCATGCCTTGCAGGCTGCCGTCAGCAAGCGCACCCCCTCGCGCGACCTCTACCTCGTCGCCTTCGACCTGCTCTATCTCAACGGCCACGATCTGCGCGACATGCCGGTGGAAGACCGCCGCGAGATCCTGCATGCGATGATCCCGGCCGGGGGCCGCATCCAGTTCAGCGAGGCGCTGCCCGGAACCGGCGCTGCCGTCTATCACTTGGTGGACAAGGCGGGGCTGGAAGGCATGGTCTCGAAGCTGAAAACCAGCGTCTACCGCAGCGGCCCGACGATGAACTGGCGCAAGATCAAATGCTTCGCTGAAAAGGAGTTGGACATCATCGGGGTGCAGCGTGAGGCCGGCAAGCCGGCCATGGTGCTGATGGCTGAAAAAGGCCACTACAAAGGCGGTGCCTTCGTCACCTTCAAGGCCGACAAGCGCCAGCGCCTGTGGGATCGCGTGCAGGGCAAGGTCGGCGGGCCGGTGCCGAAGGGCCTCAAGAAGGAAAAGGCCGAATGGCTTAAGCCTGGTCTTGTCGGCCGGGTGAAATTCCTCAAGGGTGAGGAAAAGCTGCGGCATGCGAAGCTGCTGGACTACAGGGAGAGTAAATGATGGCGGTAGCCAAGAAAGACCAGGAGCGCGTCACTTACGCCTGGATGTATGGCGCCCAGGCTCAAAAGGACGGCAAGGAGCGCGCGGTGCCGGCCTATTGGCAGGAGCACGCCGACGCCTGGCTACAGGGCTATGACGGGACCCCTCTGAACGGCGGGCCGAAGCCGATCAGCGACCAGATGGAAGCAGAGATCGACGAGGCCGGCGTCGAGAAGAGCTAGATCGACTTGCCGGCGCGGATCATCGCCCGCGCAATCGCAAGCTCCGCTTCGGTCCTGGCGTTCTCTTTCTGGGTCATGTTGTCGGCCGCAATGAGCCGCTTCAACGATTTCAGGATCTCGCCACGGCTCCAGCCTGCCTCCAGCATGCAATCGACTATCGCTTGAAACCCCGGCTCCATGGCCTCCTGGCAGTCTATCGCCCGATCAGGGTATTCCTCTTGCCTCCTCGGCGGGTTGATCATGTTGCTCCTCAAAGCTGCCGAACCTTGACTGGTTCCTGTTCCGTTTCCATCTTGGTCGTTCGGAAAAATTATCAATGAGCTGGCACTGAATATGTGTGGACGTGTTTTCGTCAAGTCGACCATCCCGGACATGGTGCGGCGATTTGAATTCGCACATCCCGGCGACATCGAGCGCATGGGCAACGGCTTTCCGATCTGGAACGGCGCACCCAGCCTGTCCTACCCGATCATTATCCGGGAGGAGCTATCCACCAGTATGGCCGGCTTCGTTTCGGCCAAATGGGGCCTTGTCCCCGGTTGGGCTCGCGACGGCGGCGGCCGACCGCCACCCGTCAATGCGCGGTGTGAGACCATCGCCAGCAACGGGCTGTTTCGCAAAGCCTATGCGTCGCGGCGCTGCCTAGTGCCGATCGACGGCTATTTCGAATGGCAGAAACTCGACCCCTCCGGCAAGAAAAAGCAGCCCTACGCGATCGCCATGAAATCAGGCGATCCCTTTGCCTTGGCCGGCATATGGGAGGAATATGCAGACCGGACGACGGGAGAGCTGGTGCGAACCTTCGCTGTCGTGACCTGCGAGCCGAACGAGCTCATGGCCAGGATCCATGATCGGATGCCCGTTATCCTGGCGCCGTCTGATTATATGCGCTGGCTCGGACCAGAGCCCGATCCCCGCGACCTGATGAAACCCTATCCGTCCGAACTGATGAAGATGTGGCCGATCGACAGCAAGGTCGGCAGCCCGCGCAACAACACACCCGACATCATTGACGAGATCGGGATCGGGCCACGCGACCTGTTCGACCTCTAGAGGTAGCGATCGCCTTCGCCGCGGTGCTCGAAACAGAACCAGTGCGGCTCCTGGCGCGGCCTGGCGAAGCCGAAACCGGCATGCTTGGCGCAACCCTCGTGCTCGCAGACGTGGCCAAGGATTGGGCCGCGTTCGCGCGGCACAGCCGATTCGGGGAGGCGTATCACTTCGTCGCTCATGAGGAAAAGATTCCACGATCCGTCTTGACGATCAAGGAAAATGTTCCTTTCCTGTTCTCATGGCTCACGATCCGATCGACACGCTGGGGAAGGCGACCCGGCACAATATGCTCGTCAAGGCGGAATGCAGCTGCGGCAATGTCCGCTACTGCCGTTCAGCCGATTTGATGATGGTCTATGGCGGTGGCGTCGATCCGCTAAAGCTCAAATTCGATTGCAGCCGTTGCAAGCCGACGGTGACGATCACGCTCCTCGAGGTCCATCCCGAGCACCTGCCGAAGCGGCTGATGATCCACAAGCCCATGAAGGTCGACGGCAAGATCACCTGGCATACCGAACGGTTTCGGGGATGAGCGATCGCCTGACCGTCCGTCTTGCCTATCAACGCGGCTGGCAGGTCGTGGACGGCAGCACCGTACTGCGGACCTTCGAGACCAAGGAAGGCGCTTTTCAGTTTCTCGTCGACCGTGGCGCGCGCGTGCATCTCCATTGGCGACGGACGAAGATAGGCGGCCAGGAACCGCCATATGACTTTGATGCGGAGTTCCAGAGCGAGAGCGTCGGCCGGATCAAGAAAGAGCTTCACGGACCGTCCGCAGGGCGCTGGTTCTGGTCATGTTTCGTTGGCGGCGCCAGAGGGTCGACTGAGATCAGGGACGAAGCCGTCTTCGAGGTCGAGCGCGCCTATACCAGGATCGTCGTCAAAGCTGACTATCCGAAGTGACTGCCACAAAGCGGGCGCACCGAGGTGTGGCACTTAGCAGCGAAAACCGGCGATTGACCATGACAATTGACTCTGCCACACCCTCGGCTAATAGGATGCAAATTAACGGGACGCGAGCTCCGGGCGAGGCCTCCAATCTCCGGGCTCCCGCGCGTCAGCGCAGGGAGCTCGCCGTTCCCGTCTAAATGAACCGCGATGTGGCGCGGCAAGCGGATTGGTTGGGACATGAGCGCTGATTTCTCCGAGCTTCGCGTCAAGATGGTCGATGGCCAGATCCGCACCACCGACGTGACCAGCACGCCGCTGCTCGACGCCATGCTTTCCGTGCCCCGCGAGCTTTTCGTCGACGAACGCCAGCGCAATCTCGCCTACATCGACGAAGACATCCGCATCGCGGACGGCCCCGGCGGCGCGCGATATCTGATGGAGCCTTCGCCGCTGGCCAAGCTGATGCAACTGGCCGAGATCAGTCAGGCTGATTCGGTCCTCGATGTCGGCTGCGGCACCGGCTATGCCTCGGCCATCCTGTCGCGACTGGCGGGTTCCGTGGTGGCGCTTGAAAGTGATTCGGCGCTGGCCGAAACCGCAAAGTCGGTGCTCTCATCGCTGGGCTGCGGCAATGTGACCGTGGTCCAGGGCCCGCTGCCGCAGGGATATGCGGCCAAGGCGCCCTACGATGTCGTCTTCGTCGGCGGCAGCGTCGGCAAAGTGCCGGCGGCGCTGCTCGACCAGCTCGCCGAAGGCGGCCGCCTCGTCGCGGTCGAAGGGCAGGGCAATTCTGGCGTGGCGCGGCTTTTTTTCAAAGCAGGGGGGGTTGTAACCGGTAGACGGGCATTTAATGCGGCAATTAAGCCACTACCCGGGTTCGAACGTGAGCATGCTTTCGAATTCTGAATGATTTGGCCTTGCAGCAGAGGCTTTGTCATGGTCGCTTGCATTTGAACAATCGTTGCTGATCCCAATGGGGGCACTTTGGGCCGAGCGACAGGGAACATTCTGACACGCCGCTCCGGTTCTCTAAGGAGAAGCCGGTGCGGCGTGGTTCCCATGGAAAACGAATGAGGGTTTAATGGTGCCGTCTCTACGCAAGTCACTTTTCACCGCCGTCCTCGTTTCGGCGACCGCGCTTTCCCCGCTGGCCGCCTCGGCCGAAACCATCTCCGGCGCGCTTGCAAAGGCCTATCAATACAATTCCTCGCTGAATGCCTCACGAGCCGGCGTACGCGTCACCGACGAGAGCGTGGCCATAGCCAAGTCCGGCTGGCGCCCGACCATCACCGGGACGGCCGACACGAATTATGTGAATACCCGTGCCAGCGGCGCCAACGTCAAGACGGGGTCGGCCAGTGTGGCCATCGTCATAAACCAGAGCCTGTTCGACGGCTTCCAGACGAGAAACAATGTGGCGGCAGCCGAATCGCGGGTCAAGGCATCCGTCGAAAGCCTGCGCAACACCGAGGAGAACACGTTGTTGAGCGCGGCCACGGCCTATATGGACGTGATTCGCGACCGGCAGATCGCGGTGCTGACGGAGCAGAATCTGCAGTTCCTGACCGAGCAGGCGCGCGCCGCGCGCTCGCGGTTCGAGGTCGGCGAAGGCACGCGCACCGACGTTGCGCAGGCCGATGCGTCGCGCGCTTCCGCCGTGGCGTCGCTCAGCGCCGCCCGCGCGCAGGCGCTGGCAAGTGCGGCGAGCTATCACCAGATCGTCGGTGACGAGCCGGGCAAGCTCAGGCCTGCCTCGCCATTGGCCAGGCTGCTGCCGCCGAGCCTCGATTCGGCGATAGCCATCGCCTCGGCCGAGCATCCGGCGATCCTCGCCACCCAGCATCTGGTCGATGCGGCCGCGTTTTCGGTGAAGTCGTCCGAGGGCGCATTGCTGCCGCAGCTTTCCGCATCGGCCGGCATTTCGGAGGATTATCTGCATCGCAATCCCGACCTCCAGGGGAGCAACGGCGGTTCGACCTCGGCCAACATCGGTGCGACACTGACGATCCCGATCTATTCGGGCGGCCGCACCTCGGCGGTCGTGCGACAGAACAAGGAATCGCTTGGCGAGGCCCGCATCCAGGTCGACGTCAGCCGCGACCAGGTGCGCCAGGCCGTCGCCTCGGCGTGGTCGCAATACACCGCCGCGCAGCAGAGCGTCGCCGCCAACAGGCAGGTGATCGACGCCGCTCAACTGGCGCTGAACGGTGTCATCGAGGAACGCAATGTCGGCCAGCGCACCACGCTGGATGTGCTCAACGCGCAGGCCACCGTCATCACCGCCAAGATCAACCAGGCAAATTCCGAGCACGACGTTGTGGTGGCGAGTTATGCCATCCTGTCGGCGATCGGCCGCCTCTCGGCCGAGCGCCTTGCGCTGCAGGCGACGAAGTACAGGCCTGAAGAGCACTACAATGCCGTCAAGGACAAGTGGATCGGCCTGCGCACGCCGGATGGCCGCTAAACTCCACAGATTCGAGTAGTTCTCTCGAAGCGACCCGGCGTTCGATCGAAACGCCGGGTCGCTTCATTGTTTGCGCAACTGCGCCGGCAACCCGTCACATGCTTTCCGACGAATTGCGCTAATCTGTTGAAATCCCACATGTCCCCAGAATGGGGATTCTCGTACGGCGCTCCGTCGGTTACGCTGTCGCCATGATTCGAATCCGGCGTTTACCGGAGCGGAAGTCTGTAACAGGTCACAAGGGCGGCGGATGTGACGATGGCAACGGCAAGCAGCGCACAGCGCGAACCTTCCATGGAAGAGATACTGGCTTCCATCAGGAGGATCATCGAGGACAGCGACAGCGGCCGCAAGCAGCCGGACGATGCCGATGACTTGCGGCAGGATCTGAAGCCGGCGGCGGGCGCTGCTCCCGACGTCGATGCGTTCCGCGCCGAATTGCATGCCGCTCCCGAGGTCAGGAAGCCGGTCACGCTGGCGGAGGTGCAGGCACAGACATCGGCGGCCGAACCAACGGTCGCGCGCATGGAAGCGCCGGAGCGAACCGATCCCGTGGCACCAAGGGCGTCGATGACGCTTGCCGAGGTGAGCGCCCGGATCGCCGCCGAGCCGCTGCCCGCCGACAGGCCCGCGACGCCCGAGGCCGGCGCGGCAAGCGATGCCATCGTCGCCGATTGGCGCCGCGAGATCGCAGCGGTCGGCGAGCAGGCGAAGGCGATACCAGGCATTCGCAAGCCGGTTGTCCAGCCCGAAGCGCCGGTGGACGAGCCGATGCCGGAGCCGGCGTTCGAGCGGACCCCTTCGATCGCCGCCCCGGCGAGCACCGACGAGGCGCGCAAGGCGGCGGATGAAACGCCTGCGGCCCGTCCGGCAATCCTTTCCGAGCATACGGGCCGGCAGGTCGCCGCGGCCTTTGGCGAACTCTCCGACGCCTTTGCCAGCCGCAGCAAGAAGACATTCGACGAGATGGCCGAGGAGATGCTGCGGCCGATGCTGCAGGACTGGCTGGACAACAACCTGCCAACGCTGGTCGAGCGCCTGGTGCGCGAGGAGATCGAGCGCGTGGCGCGCGGCGCGTAATGATTTTCCCGGGTCGCCTTAGGTGGCTAGTTGGACACCGCTGCGCCTTCACCCTGGCGCAGGCACGGTAATCTCAGGATCGGCACGTCGAAGGAGGCGGTGGCCGCAATAATAGCTCCGATGATGGCGATTGCCACGACCACGCCGCTCCACGCTTCATATAGGCCCGACCCAAGCATAGAGCCCGCCAGCCTCATTGTTCGAACATATCTCGGCAGTCATTTCGGGTCTTCTCCGGGTTGGACTAGGCCCATTCGGGCCAAATAGGTTTCGAGCTTCGCGGTTCGGTCTGCATCAAGAATCGCCATCACACCGATATATCCGTCCGGCCGGATCAGCACACACTCGCCCGGTGCCAGTGCATAAGCATCGCGAAGGTGTCCCCAGGCATCGATGACATCGCCTTGCGGGCCGATGTGGTGGACATGCAGCCCCTTGAGTGGCCCAACCGTCTCTCTCCCGGCTTGATGAACAAGCAGTGTCCAATACGGCCCTTGCAGCAATTGGAACAGTCGCCATGGTTGCCCCGCCGCGCCCCTGATTTGGGCATCCGGCGCGCGGTCCCCCGCATGCGGGCCGCTGCTGCGTTCGGCCATTTCCCTGGAGAGCGGCGATTCCGGATAGGCGATATCGAGCTGGCGCACCTCGCGGCCGCGGTGCATTCCACCCTGTTTCTGGGCGTCGAGCAGCCGGGTCGAAAGGCCGAGAACCGATTCTGCGACCGGACGTCGTTCCTGCTCATAGGTGTCGAGCAGGCAATTCATCCGCGCCGTCGAGGACGGCGGCAAGTTTCCAGCCCAGATTATAGGCATCCTGCACGCTGGTGTTCAGGCCCTGGCCGCCGGTTGGCGGATGGATATGAGCTGCATCGCCAACGAGGAATACCCGATCGACCCGGTAGCGATCGGCAAGCCGGGCGTTCATCAGGTAGGCCGACGCTTAGGCGACCGAATCCACCCGCACGTCGCCGCGGCCGGTCCGCTCATTAATCAAGCGCCCCAGCTGTTCTGCTGAGAGGTCCACTTCGCCGTCCAGCGGAATGGGTGCCTGAATCTGGAAGATCGGTTCCGGCGAGCGGGCAAATCGCGACCATTCGCTCCATGTCACCGTCGTTGAACTGGTGCCACGCATCGCGGTCCAGCCCGGTCAACAGCACATCCGCCACGACCGCACGCACGCCCAGCGTCTTGCCGGGGAAATTCAAGCCGAGCGCGCCGCGCACGAAGCTGTGCCCGCCGTCCGCCCCGACAAGATAGCGTGCGCGAACGGTTTGCTCGCCATTCGGCCCCGCAAGACGTGCCATGACACCGTTCTCACCTTGCTCGAACCCAACCAACTCACATCCGTACTCGACCCTATGGCCTAGTTCTGCCAGCCGCTCTCGCATGATCCGCTCGGTGAGGAATTGCGGAATCATTAGCGCGATGGCGTAAGGCTCTGCCGGGGTCGGATCGGGGCGCTCGCCGGTGTCCTTTTCGATATAGCTGCCGTCATCGCCATACACGCGCATCGGCGGATAGACGCCGCCTGCGGCAACGACCCTGTCGAGAATGCCAAGATCTTCGAAAATCTCCTGTGTCCTCGGCTGGATGCCCTTGCCGCGCGAGCCACGGAAGGGTTCGCTCATCTTCTCAATGAGCTGGAAGGATATACCGCGCCGTGCAAGCTCGATCCCAAGCGTCAGGCCAGCCGCTCCCGCGCCGCAGATGAGCACATCTGCCGCAAAACCGTTTGTCATGTCGATCTCCTTGTGTGTAAAATGCACATAATGGAGAGTCGGAGTGGCGTCAATGAAAAACGTGAAAAATACACATATTGGGAGTCATCAGATTCGTGAACTCCACGGAGCGCTGATCGAGATTGCCAGCCTTATGAACCGGCCTCAGCGCGATGAGCAGATGGTAAAGGAGGCCGGAATTGCACTCGACCGCGCACTGTTTCCTCTGCTGGTCGGGATAGAGCGGCTTGGGCCGATCGGGATAGTGGACCTCGCCGACCGGGCTGGCCGCGATTACACCACTGTCAGCCGTCAGGTGGCGAAGCTCGAAAGCCTTGGCCTGGCCGTGCGCCGGCAGAGCGAGACAGACCGCCGCGTGAATGAGGCTGTCGTCACGCCAAAGGGCAAGGCGATGACCGACAAGATCGACGCAGCACGAGAGAGAAACGCTCGCGCCGTTTTCGAAAGCTGGGACGCACACGACATCGACGAACTCGTGCGGCTCATGCGCAAGTTCGCCGAAGCTTTGAAAGAAAAACCAGAGGACTCCAGCGCGTCCTGAGACGTCGCACTATTCCTCGTTTCGTACGACCCGAGCTGGCATTTGGGATTGGGCGGCGTAGGCGTGCAATGCCTCTCCGGCTGGAGCCGGTGACAGTGCCGACGCCACCAGGGATTGTCGCATACGGGACAGACACTATCTGAACGGTGATCCTCTTTCGTTGTGCCGGTTGCCGAGGCGGCCCCTACGGTTGACTCGGTCAAAGCCTTCCGATTTACACCGGACCAGCAAAAATCCGACAGCGCGGACCATTTTCCCATGCTTGAAAAGACCTACGACGCCAAAACCGTCGAACCGAAGATTGCCAAGGTGTGGGAAGAGGCCGACGCGTTTCGCGCCGGCGCCGGCGCCGAGGAGGGGGCCGAGGCCTTCACCATCGTCATCCCGCCGCCCAACGTCACCGGCTCGCTGCATATGGGCCACGCGCTCAACAACACGTTGCAGGATATTCTCGTTCGCTTCGAGCGCATGCGCGGCAAGAACGTGCTGTGGCAGCCGGGCATGGACCATGCCGGCATCGCCACGCAGATGGTGGTCGAGCGGCAGTTGATGGAAAAGCAGATCCATCGCCGCGACCTCACCCGTGAACAGTTCATCGAGAAAGTGTGGGAGTGGAAAGCCGAATCCGGGGGCGCGATCCTCAACCAGCTGAAGCGGCTCGGCGCCTCGGCCGACTGGTCGCGCGAACGCTTCACCATGGACGAAGGCCTGTCCAAGGCCGTGCTCGAAGTGTTCGTCACGCTCTACAAGGAAGGCCTGATCTACAAGGACAAGCGCCTTGTGAACTGGGATCCCAAGCTGCTCACCGCGATCTCCGATCTCGAGGTCGAGCAGCAGGAGGTCAACGGCAATCTCTGGCACTTCCGCTATCCCGTCGAAGGCGTGGCCTTCGATCCGGAAAACCCGAAGACCTTCATCATCGTGGCGACGACGCGCCCCGAGACGATGCTGGGCGATACGGCCGTCGCCGTGCATCCGGACGACGAGCGCTTCCGGCACCTGGTCGGCAAGAATGTCGTCCTGCCGATCGTCGGCCGCAAGATTCCCGTGGTGGCGGATGAGTATTCCGACCCCGAGAAGGGCTCTGGCGCGGTCAAGATAACGCCGGCGCATGACTTCAACGACTTCGAGGTCGGCAAGCGCCACAAGCTGCCGGCGATCAATATCCTCACCGTCGAGGCGGCGGTAAACCTCAGGGACAACGAGGATTTCCTCGCCGGGCTCGAGGTGACGCCGGAGCGCCAAGCCGTCTGGGATGAACTCAACGGCCTTGACCGCTTTGTCGCGCGCAAGAGGATCGTCGAATTGATGGAAGAAGGCGGCTTCCTCGACAAGGTCGAGCCGCATCGCCACGCCGTGCCGCATGGTGATCGCGGCGGCGTGCCGATCGAGCCGTTCCTGACCGAGCAGTGGTATGCAAACGCCGCCGAACTGGCCAAGCCGGCGATCGCCTCGGTGCGCGAGGGGCGTACCAAGATCATACCCGCGAATTGGGAAAAGACGTACTTCCAGTGGATGGAGAACATTGAACCCTGGTGCATCTCGCGCCAGCTTTGGTGGGGCCACCAGATTCCGGCATGGTATGGGCCGGACGGGCGCGTCTTCGTCGAGAAGACGGAGGAAGAGGCGCTGAGTGCCGCGATCGAATATTATCTGGCGCTCGAAGGACCCTGGAAGGCCTGGGTCGAGGACAAGCTCGAGAATTTCCAGCCGGGCGAAATCCTGACCCGTGACGAGGACGTGCTCGATACCTGGTTTTCCTCGGCGCTGTGGCCGTTCTCGACGCTGGGCTGGCCGGATGAGACGCCGGAGCTGAAAACCTACTACCAGACCGACGTGCTGGTGACCGGCTTCGACCTGATCTTCTTCTGGGTCGCGCGCATGATGATGATGGGCCTGCACTTCATGGACGAGGAGCCGTTCCACACCGTCTACATGCACGCGCTGGTGCGCGACAAGAACGGGCAGAAGATGTCGAAGTCGAAAGGCAATGTCGTCGACCCGCTCGACCTCATCGACGAATATGGCGCCGACGCGCTGCGCTTCACGCTGACGGTGATGGCGGCGCAGGGGCGTGACGTGAAGCTCGACCCGGCGCGCATTGCCGGCTACCGCAATTTCGGCACCAAGCTTTGGAACGCGACGCGCTTCGCCGAGATGAACGAAGTCGCGCGCAACGACGATTTCTGGCTGAACGACGCCAAGCTGGCGGTCAACCGCTGGATCCTGACCGAGCTGACGCGCGCCGCGCGAGAGGTCACGGACGGCATCACCTCATATCGCTTCAACGAGGCGGCGGGGGCGGCCTACCGCTTCGTCTGGAACCTGTTCTGCGACTGGTATCTGGAGCTGCTGAAGCCGGTGTTCATGGGCACGGACGAGGCGGCCAAGGCCGAAAGCCGCGCCTGCGTCGCCTTCGTGCTCGACGAAATCTACAAGCTCCTGCATCCGATGATGCCGTTCATGACCGAGGAACTTTGGGCGCAGACCGCGGGCGAGGGCAAGGAGCGCGCTTCGCTGCTTTGCCATGCCGCGTGGCCGTCGCCGGATTTCGAGGACGCTGAAGCGGCCGCCGACATCAACTGGCTGGTTGATCTCGTCTCCGGCATTCGTTCCGTGCGTTCGGAAATGAACGTGCCGCCGGCAGCCATCGCGCCGCTGATGGTGATCGGAGCCAACACGCTTACCCGCGAACGGCTGGAGCGCCACGCCGCCGCGATTAAGCGGCTGGCGCGCGTCGGCGACATCTCGCAGGTTGACGCCGCACCCAAGGGCTCGGCGCAGATCGTGCTCAACGAGGCAACGGTCTGCCTGCCGCTCGGCAGCCTGATCGATCTCGCCGCCGAGGCCGCGCGCTTGCAGAAAGAACTGGCCAAGGTGACCGAGGAGATCGCACGCCTGCACAAGAAGCTGTCGAACGAAAGATTCGTCGCCAGCGCGCCGGCCGAGATCGTGGAAGCCGAGCGTGAAAAGCTGGCCGAATACCGCGAGGCGCAGGGCAAGTTTTCGGTGGCGCTGGCCAGGGTTCGCGAAGCGGGTTGAGGGCAGATTCGGGAGACTTTAGGGCCCTCTAAAATGGGGTGGCTTTTTGCCTCGAAACCGGCATTCCGTAGCGTTAATGTTGACGTAAACGGAAGTTTTCGCCCCATTGTTGCCATAATGTAACAATGGGGCATTCGACTGCTCAAAACTGATTATTTTTGGCCTTTTTGGCCGATTTTCTCCCGTTTTTCTGAGTGAGACACGCCCGGCGAACCGTTTTTCTGCCTCGCTGCGCTGGTCTGCATTTTGTCCGGAATGCGTCCGGTGGACGTGTACATGTACGCCCCAAGAATTCGTTGTTGCACCGTTAACCCGAATTGGTTCTAGCTGGATGCACTGACTATTCGGGGAGGACATCCATGAACAATCTGCGTTTGAAAGCACTGCTGGGGGCAGGGTGCTTTTCGCTGGCTTTGCTGGGGACGGCAATGAGCTCGGCACATGCCGGCGGCCTGGAACGTGGCGGCTACGATATCGACCTGCTGTTTGATCCGGCGCCGTTCGCGACGGACGCGGAAGCGACCTATGTGATGCCGGACCGTAAGTACGAGAATGCGCGTGGTCCCGGTGGAGCCAATCTCGGCCTTGGTACCTCGGCCGACGGAGCCGAGGGCTATTGGGTACCGCGCATAGGAATGAAGGCCCAGGTTGTGCAGGGCGTCGACTGCATGGTCGATTATTCGCAGCCTTGGGGCGCGCATACCGCACCAGGTATGTGGAACGGAGCGCTTTCTAACGTCGAGACCGATATCAAGAGCAACAATTACGCCGGCACCTGTTCCTACAAGTTTGATGCTGGCAAGGGCCAGCTCCGCTTTATCGGCGGGTTGTTCTATCAGGACATTTCAGGCTTCAAGGAAAGCTTGGTCGGTTTTACTCCCCTCGGACAACCGCTGCTTGGTCGTGTCGATCTGGAGGCTAACGGTTGGGGCTGGCGCGCCGGCGTTGCCTACGAAATCCCTGATATCGCGCTCCGCGCCAGCTTGGTCTACAATTCGAAAGTCAAGCTAGACAACATTTCGGGCACACTCACCTTACCAGCTATTCTTGGAGGTTCTCGGCCGATCTATGGCGCAGAGGAGTCGATGCCGGATTCGCTGGAACTGAAACTGCAGTCCGGTATTGCGCCTGACTGGCTGGCCTTCGGCTCAATCAAGTGGGTCAACTGGAGCGTGCTGCAGAGCGTTCCGATCTGTCCAACAATTGCGCCTGGGGCGGCTTGCTTCACGAACGGCCCGGGTCAGGTGACGTCGCTCGACCTGATGTATCGTGACGGCTGGACCGTTTCAGGTGGTATCGGCCACAAGTTCAATGATCAATGGAGTGCCGCCGGTCAATTGACCTGGGATCGTGGCACCTCGCATGGCTATGGTGCGCAGACCGATACGTGGACCCTGGGCGGCGGCGTCGCCTATACGCCGCAGCCCAACATCGAAGTGCGGCTCGCTGGAGCGGTCGGCGTTTTGACCAGCGGCCACTCGGGGACATTGGCTGGTGAGAACGGCTATGTTGCAGGCGAGGATGCCAGCTATGATTTCGGGAATGATCTGATCACGGCGATCTCTGGTGGTGTGAAGATCAAGTTCTAAGTCTCTGTAAAATCAAATGAAAGGCCGGGCAATGCCCGGCCTTTTTCGTTCCGGGGCTGTGGCCGAGCCTGTCGGCCCCAGGGCTGCGTTGCAGATAAACCGCACCAGCTCCGCCTCGTGTCGTTGTGATGTTTTGGCAACACTTTCTGAACAACCCCTGCGCTAGAAGTCAGGCCGACGAAATTGCCCATTTCCCGCCATAAACCCGGCGCACCTCGATCTTGTCTCGGGACACGCGCCAAAAGGCTCGGCGATGGGAGCAGGCCGCACCGCCCTCTTGCGAGGAAGATGTGGGGCAAGGAAGAGTATGGACGCCAAAGTCATCTCCAAGGCTAAGCTCCCCAGCCGCTATGTGACCGTCGGTCCGGCGCGTGCGCCGCATCGCTCCTATCTCTATGCCATGGGCCTGTCGGCGGCCGAGATCGCACAGCCGCTGGTCGGCGTCGCCTCCTGCTGGAACGAAGCGGCGCCCTGCAACATTTCGCTGATGCGCCAGGCGCAAGTGGTCAAGAAGGGCGTCGCGGCCGCCAACGGCACGCCGCGCGAATTCTGCACCATCACCGTCACCGACGGCATCGCCATGGGCCACCAGGGCATGAAGTCGTCGCTGGTGTCGCGCGAGGTCATCGCCGATTCGGTCGAGCTCACCATGCGCGGGCATTGCTACGACGCGCTGGTCGGGCTCGCCGGCTGCGACAAGTCGCTGCCCGGCATGATGATGGCCATGGTGCGGCTCAACGTGCCGTCGATCTTCATCTATGGCGGCTCGATCCTGCCCGGCAGCTACCGCGGCCGCCAGATCACCGTGCAGGATGTGTTCGAAGCGGTCGGCCAGCACTCGGTCGGCACGATCGGCGATGCCGAACTGCTTGAAATCGAGCAGGCCGCCTGTCCCTCGGCCGGCTCCTGCGGCGCCCAGTTCACCGCCAACACGATGGCGACCGTGGCCGAGGCGATCGGTCTGGCACTGCCCTATTCCTGCGGCGCGCCGGCGCCTTATGAAATGCGCGATCGTTTCAACTTCGCCTCCGGCGAAAAGATCATGGAACTGATCGCCAGGAACATCCGGCCGCGCGACATCGTCACGCTGAAAGCACTGGAGAACGCGGCGACGGTGGTTTCGGCCACCGGCGGCTCGACCAATGCGGCGCTGCATTTGCCGGCCATAGCGCATGAGGCCGGCATCAAGTTCGACCTGTTCGATGTCGCCCGGATTTTCGAGAAGACGCCATACATCGCCGACCTCAAGCCCGGCGGCAAATATGTCGCCAAGGACATGTTCGAGGCCGGCGGCATTCCGCTGTTGATGAAGACGCTGCTCGACCACGGCTACCTGCATGGCGATTGCCTGACGGTCACTGGCCGCACTTTGGCCGAAAATATGGAGCATATTGCCTGGAATGAACACCAGGATGTGGTCCGCCCGGCCGACAGACCTATTACCCAAACCGGCGGTGTCGTGGGCTTGAAGGGAAACCTTGCCCCCGAAGGCGCGATCGTGAAGGTCGCGGGCATGACGGAGTTGAAGTTCTCCGGCCCGGCGCGCTGCTTCGATTCGGAAGAGGAATGTTTCGAAGCGGTGACGCATCGCAACTACCGGGAAGGCGAAGTTCTCGTCATCCGCTACGAAGGGCCGCGCGGCGGACCTGGCATGCGCGAGATGCTGTCGACGACGGCGGCACTCTACGGCCAGGGCATGGGTGGCAAGGTGGCGCTGATCACAGACGGTCGTTTCTCGGGCGCGACGCGCGGCTTCTGCATCGGCCATGTCGGGCCCGAGGCCGCCGTTGGCGGTCCGATTGGCCTCATCCGGGACGGCGATGTGATCTCCATCGATGCCGTGAACGGCACGATCGATGTGGCGTTGTCCGATAGGGAACTGGCTGCGAGGGCAAAGAGTTGGAAGGCGCGCACAACCGACTATCAGTCCGGCGCGATATGGAAATACGCACAGACGGTAGGTTCCGCCCGCGACGGCGCGGTCACCCATCCGGGCGGTGCGAAAGAAACACACTGCTATGCGGACATCTGAGTTGTTGAGGTCGTCTGTCCTTCCGGCACTGGTCGCGTTAGCGATCTTTGGCGCCGTCGGCCAGGCCATGGCCTTCGACGACAAGGTGTTCGACGACAAGACCGGCGTGAAGCCGCAGTCGAGCCCCTGGGCGGTGTTCCAGTTCGGCTTCTCCGCCTACAAGAACGGCCACAAGGAACAGGCCGCGGAGGCCTATAAATACGCCGCCGAGAACGGCCAGATCGGCGCCACCTGGAAGCTTGCCCGCATGTATGCCGAGGGTGATGGCGTGGCGCGCGACGATTACGAGGCGTTCAAGTTCTTTTCGGAGATCGTCGATCAGGACGTCGAGCCCGGCTCACCGGAAGAAAGCTACGTTTCCGACGCGCTGGTGGCGCTGGGCGACTATTTGCGCAAGGGCATTCCCGGCAGCCCGGTGACCGAGAACGAAGTGGCGGCCCAGGAATATTACATGCGCGCCGCCGCCAACTACCGCAACCCGAATGCCCAGTTCGAGATGGGGCAGATGTTCCTGAAGGGCGAGGGCGGCGTGAAGGCCAGCGTCAAGCAGGCCGGGCGCTGGTTCCAGCTCGCCGCCGAAAAAGGCCATGCCGGCGCGCAGGCGACGCTCGGCCATCTGTTGTTCCAGAGCGGCAAGATCGTGCGCGGCCTGGCGATGATGACGGCAGCACTCGAACGTGCGGCGCCCGCCGACCAGCCCTGGATCCGCGGCATGCAGGAGGAGGCCTTTGCCGCCGCCGGCGAAGCCGACCGCCGCACAGCGATCTCGCTCGCTGACGACATCCTGACCAAGGGCAACAGCGCCGATCAGTAAGGATGATCTCCCCACGAGGAGATCGCTAATCAGACATTAATTCTCGGTCGGCTCCGCCGGCACCATGCTGGGAGCCGGCGCCGAGATCGGCGTCATCCGCCGGTGCGGCGCCAGCGTGTCTTGCGGGCAGCTGTCCCCGACTTTCGTCCATGAGGTGTTGTTGAGCACCATCTCGCAGCGGGCGAGGTGGCTCTTGTCGGCGATCGTCAGACAGGCGACCTGGCCGACCGGGTAGGATTTTCCATTGGCAAGACATTCCTCGGCGGCGAAAGCCGCCGCAGGGACGGCGATAGCGAATGCCAGGCCGATCGGACAAAGGACAAGTCGTATGGTCATGGGAACCCCAGCCGCCATGATGATCTCCCATCATGCGCCTGATTGTGGCGATACGAGGTCCAGCGCGGGCCCGGGGTCTCCCTCAGGCCGGCAGCAAATCGAGATCGATGGCCACCGGCACGTGGTCGGACGGTTTTTCCCAGGCGCGCACATGTTTTTCGATCGAGGCCGATGAAAACCGGTTGGCGGCCTCGGGCGACAGCAGCAGGTGGTCGATGCGGATGCCGTTGTTCTTCTGCCAGGCGCCGGCCTGGTAGTCCCAGAAGGTGAAGGTGTCGCCCGCATCGGTGACCGAACGCACTGCTTCGGTGAAGCCGAGATTCTTCAGCCTGCGGAACGCCTGCCGCGTCTGCGGCTGGAACAGCGCATCATTCAGCCAGTTCTCCGGGAACTTCGCGTCGACCGGTTCGGGAATGACATTGTAGTCGCCGGCCAGCACCAGGGCTTCCTCCAGCCTCAGCCGCTCCTCGGCCCAGCGCTCCAGCCGCGCCATCCAGGACAGCTTGTAGGAGAATTTCCTCTCGTCATCGATCGGATTGCCGTTCGGCAGATAGAGCGAGGCGACACGCAGCGCGCCCTTGTCGGTCGAGAACACACCTTCGATGAAGCGCGCGTGCTCGTCGGCGTCGTCGCCGGGCAGACCTCTGATGACCTCGTCGAAGCGCAATTTCGACAGCAGGGCGACGCCGTTGAAACCCTTCTGGCCGTGGGTTTCCACATTGTAGCCAAGCGCCTCGATCTCGGCGCGCGGGAACTGCTCGTCGACCGTCTTGATCTCCTGCAGGCAGACGATGTCGGGGGCGCTTTCGGTCAGCCAATGGGTGAGATTGCCGATGCGGGCGCGAATGCCGTTGATGTTCCAGGTGACGATCTTCATGGCGGCCTCAATGTTCTTCCGGGGCAAGACGTTCGACCAGGCCGATCGTATTGCCTGCGGGATCCTTTAGAAAGGCCATCCACTCGCTTTCCCCCGCCGGACCGAACTGGCCCTCGGTGTCGCGATGAACAAGCGTTGGAGGCGCGGTGAAGGGAACGCCCGCAGCTTTCGCGCCGGCGTGGAAATCCTCGAGACCTGATATGTCGAGATAGACGGTTCCGGCCGGAATGCCGTCGGTGAACAGCAGCCGCACGCTGCCGGCCATGATAAAGGCGATGCCCGGCGGATCGTAACGCACATGCACGCTCATCCCGAGCACGTCGCACCAGAAGGCCAGGGTCGCGTCGAGGTCTCGCCCGGCCGAGAGCGCGACCTGACGAACCGCGCCAATGGCAGGCATTGTTCCTAAATGGAGAAGCTTGTGCCGCAGCCGCAGGAGGCGACCGCATTCGGGTTGCGGATCTGGAACGACTGGCCCATCAGGTCGTCGACGAAATCGATCACCGACCCGCCCATATAGACCAGCGACAGATCATCGATCAGAACCGTGGCGCTGTCCTTCTCGATGGCGACATCGTCGTCGTTGCGCGCGTCGACCAGATCGAACTTGTAGGAAAAGCCGGAGCAGCCGCCGCCTTCGACAGAAACGCGCAACGCCGTCTTGCCGGCCTCGTCCGACACAATCTTGGCGATCCGCCTTGCGGCGGCATCGGTCATCTCGACTTTCATGGCGGTCTTGGCATCCGCGCCCATGGGCGTCACCTTGCTTTCGGTTTCACATGATAGGTATGAAGCGCGAAGGGCCAAGTCAACCGGCCAAGTCAACCGGCCATAGTCTGGCGGCCAAAGTCAGGCGGCCAAAGTCAGGCGGCATCGACCATGACCAACGAGTTGGGCGACATCGGATTTGGCTATAGGCCCCGCGCGGCCTATGCCAGCGATCCGGCGCGCTCGCGCGGGCGCCTGTTCGAAGAGGTCGAAAGCCCGACCCGTACGCCGTTCCAGCGCGACCGCGACCGCATCATCCATTCCACCGCGTTCCGCCGGCTGAAACACAAGACGCAGGTCTTCATCGCCCATGAAGGCGATCATTATCGCACCCGGCTGACCCATTCGATCGAGGTGGCGCAGATCGCACGCGCTCTGGCGCGGGCGCTGCGCGGCGACGAGGATCTGGCTGAAGCGGTGGCGCTGGTGCATGATTTCGGCCACACGCCCTTCGGCCACACCGGCGAGGACGCCCTCAACGAGAAGATGGCTGAGTGGGGCGGCTTCGACCACAACGCGCAATCGCTGCGCATCGTGACAAGGCTGGAAGCGCGCTATGCCGAGTTTGACGGACTGAACCTGACCTGGGAAACGTTGGAAGGCCTGGTCAAGCACAATGGTCCGCTGACCGATGCCAACGGCAAGGGCCTGAAGGGTCCGGTGCCGCAGGCGATCCGCGACTATTCGGAACTGCACGACCTCGAACTCGACCGGTTCGCCGGCATCGAGGCGCAGTGTGCTGCGATCGCCGACGATATCGCCTACAACACGCACGACATCGACGACGGCCTGAGGGCGGGGCTGCTGACGCTGGACATGCTGAAGGCCGTCTCGCTGCCGGGGACCATCCTGGAGGGGGTGCGCGCGCGCTATCCCAATCTCGACGAGGTGCGCACCGGCCACGAGCTGATGCGGCGCCAGATCACCGCCATGGTCGAGGACGTGATCAGGTCGACCACCGCCAACCTGGAACGCACCGGGCCGCGGAGCGCCGATGCGGTGAGGGCGGCGGGCGAGACGATGGTGACCTTTTCCGCCGAAATGGCCGTCGCCGAGAAAGAGCTGAAGGCCTTTCTCTACAAGCACCTCTACCGGCACAAGGAAGTCATGCGCGTGCGCGCCGATGCGGAGCGGATCGTCAGGGACCTGTTCGACGTCTATTTCGCCGACCCGCGCGCTATGCCGGACGGCTGGCGCGAGGGGCTCGACCGGGCCGAGGATCGCATCAAGGCGCGCAGCGTGGCCGACTTCCTGGCGGGGATGACCGACACCTACGCGCTGAAGGAACACCGGCGTTTGTTTGACGATACGCCGGATTTGAGCTAGGGCGGGCTCGATTTTGCCGGCCAACAAGCCGGATTCCCTGCAAAGCCGCCAGAGTCATACCCATGAACATCTTCGCCGACTTCACCGCGCGAATCATAAAAGCCGTCGAGACGCTTGATCTGAAAGACAATGACGGCGTTTCGCCCGACCTGTCGCGCATCGCCGTCGAGCCGCCGCGCGATGCCAGCCATGGCGACCTCGCGACCAATGCGGCGATGGTGCTGGCCAAGCCCACCGGCCAGAGCCCGCGGGCGCTGGCTGAGCGCCTGGCGCTCGCGCTGCGGGACGACAAGGATATCGCGGCCGCCGAGGTTGCTGGCCCGGGCTTCGTCAATTTGCGGCTCAAGGACGGTTTCTGGCAGGCACATCTCACGACGCTTCTGGGCGAGGGCCGCAATTACGGCCGCTCCAGCATCGGCGGCGGCAGGAAGGCCAATGTCGAATATGTATCGGCCAACCCGACGGGGCCAATGCATGTCGGCCATTGCCGTGGCGCCGTCGTTGGCGATGCGCTTGCCAATCTGATGGCCTTTGCCGGTTACGACGTGACCAAGGAATATGTCATCAACGACGCCGGCTCGCAGATCGACGTTCTCGGCCGCTCGGTGATGCTGCGTTATCGCGAGGCGCTTGGCGACGAGGTCGGCGAGATTCCGGCCGGGCTCTATCCAGGCGACTATCTGGTCCCGGTCGGGCAGGCGCTGGCCAAGGAATTCGGCCGGTCCTTGCTGCAGATGCCGGACGAAGAGGCGCTCGCCATCGTCAAGGACCGCACCATCGACGCGATGATGGCGATGATCCGCGAGGATCTGGCGCTGCTCAACGTGCATCATGACGTGTTCTTCTCCGAGCGCACGCTGCACGCCGACAATGCCAGGAAGATCCGCTCGGCGATCAACGACCTGACGCTGAAGGGCCATATCTACAAAGGCAAGCTGCCGCCGCCCAAGGGCGAGAGGCCGGACGACTGGGAAGATCGCGAACAGACCCTGTTCCGTTCGACGGCGGTCGGCGACGACATGGACCGGGCGCTGGTCAAGTCGGATGGTTCGTTCACCTATTTCGCCGCCGACGTCGCCTATCTCAAGGACAAGGTCGATCGCGGCTTCGTCGAGCTGATCTACGTGCTCGGCGCCGACCATGGCGGCTACGTCAAGCGGCTGGAAGCGCTGGCGCGGGCGATCGCCGGCGACGAGGTGAAGCTCACGGTTCTTCTGTGCAACCTGGTAAAGCTGTTTCGCGATGGCGAGCCGGTGCGCATGTCCAAGCGGTCCGGCGATTTCGTGACGCTGCGCGAGGTGGTGGAGGAAGTCGGCCGTGACCCCATCCGCTTCATGATGCTCTATCGCAAGAACGATGCGCCGCTCGATTTCGACTTCGCCAAGGTGACCGAGCAGTCCAAGGACAATCCGGTATTCTATGTGCAGTACGCTTCGGCGCGCTGCCATTCGGTGTTCCGGCAGGCGAGCGAGCAGTTGGGCGAAGCGAATTTCGATCGCAACAGCCTGGCGGCTGCAGTGGCATTGTTGACCGACGAAGGCGAGATCGGCCTGATCAGGAAACTCGCTGAATATCCACGGTTGATCGAGTCGGCGGCACTTGCGCTCGAGCCGCATCGGCTGGCATTCTACCTCTACGATCTGGCCTCAAGCTTCCACGGGCACTGGAACCGCGGCACCGATAATCCGGACTTACGTTTTGTTAAGGTTAACGACCGACAATTGACGCATGCCAGACTAGGGCTGGTGCAGGCTGTTTCGGATGTCTTGACGTCCGGCCTGACGCTGATCGGCGCCGCGGCGCCCACCGAAATGCGTTAGGTTTGACTAAAAAACCTGTCACCTTTTGCCCACATTGCGCTGGTAAGGGCCAACCCTGCGCGACGTCCATGGCGTCCGAATGAGTGCGAGTTCGGGAACAATAATGGCAGACAGAACCCAGCTGAGAATAGCCGACAACAACGACATCGCCAACGATGATCCGTTCGCGGAACTGACCAGGATCATGGGGTTCGACCCGCGCCAGCCGGTCAAGCCACAGGCGCCCGCCCAACCGAAAGCCGCCGCTGATCAGCAGGCGCAGGAGGTCGATTTCGACATCGATCTCGAAAAGGAGTTGATGGGCGACTTCGACTTTGCCGAAGGCAACGCCGCGACGGTCGCCGATGTTGATGAGCCGGCGTTCGACGCCGCCGCTACCGACGGCATGGATGACGAACTCGCCATGGCGTTCGACGACATGCAGCTCGACGATGAGCATGGTGCCGACGACGCAGTTGCCGAGGCCGCGCCAACCGTCGATGCCGCTTTCGATACGGATTTCGACGATGCGGTAGCCAGCTCTCTCGATGGCGTTTCGCCGCTCGATGACGATCTGCCCATGGCGGACGAGCTTGCGGCATCGCTCGATCAGGACTTCCGGCTTGATGACGCGACCGATGCGGCCGAGCCCGCCTTGGCCGCCGAAGTGGCGGAGCCTACCGTCGACCATGAATTCGACGATGGCTTTGCTCTTTCGCTCGAAGACGAACTGATGCTCGATGGTCACGTGGCGCAGCTGCAGCCTGAAGCGGCCGCGGCTCCGGTCGAGCTTCCCCTCGAGACGGCGCTGAACGCGAACCAGGCGGTTTCCGAAGAGGATTTTGGCGATCGCTTTGATGACGCCACGGCTTTCGGCGACACGTTGGCGGATATCGATTTCGATCTGGCTGCCGATCACTCGGTCGCGACCGATGCGCCCGTGGCTGCGGAGACGGATGCGCTTGACGCGCACGACGTGACCGCCGAGACGGCCGATGCGCACGAAATGGATGACGTGTTCGCCAAGGTGACGGATGCGGAAGGCGAGACAGCAGATCTGGCCGCCGATGCGCCGCTGGATGATGCTTTCGAGCAGGATTTCAACGACGCGCTTGCCGAAGCGACGGACGAGCCGGCCGCTGAGCCTGTGGCTGCCCCCGTTCATCCGGCCGCCCCGGCTATGGCCGAACCGGTGCATGCCGCCGCCGACGAGCGTAGCCTTGAAGACGAGTTGAACGCGCTGTTGGGCGCCATGAGCGCACGCTCGGCGCCGGTGGCCGAGGAGGAGGTAGCGGTTCAGCAGCCTGTCGCCGCGACCGCGAAACCCGACGAAGAACCGGCGGCCGGTGACCTCGACTGGAACCTGGACGAACCTGCGGCGGCGCAGCAGCATCAGGCGGTCTCGGCCGCTGACGTCGATCTTGACGATCTCATGCTCGATGAGCTTCAGGACCAGGACCTCGGCGCGCATGCCGCTGCCTCTGAAGGCGATGATTTCGAAGCGGAACTCGCCGCAAGCATCGACCTGGCCGAAGGCATCGACCGGGATGAAGACGTCGCCGCGGATCCCGCCGCGCCGGAAACTTTCCGCGACGATCCCCTCGATTGGCTGACGATGCAGTCCACGCCGCCCGAGCCGGCCCGCTCGTGGAGCCGGGTTACGCCGGTCCCACAGCCGCAACAGGCGAGTTTTACCGCCCAGCCGATGGCTTCGGCGGCCCCCATGGCCGCGGCGCCGTCTGCCGCGGTCCCGACCTATCGTGCGGCCGAGCCTGCCGCTTATGCGGCGCCGGCCGCCGCACAGCGCGAGCAGTCCGCGTTCGATGACGAGATGCCCGATGTCGAGACCGTCGATGTGCCGGAGCGCGTCGTGGCGCTTCAAGATGATCTCGACATTCCGGAATTGCACTTCGAAGAGGATGAGCCGGCCGCGCCCGGCTACGACGATCTCGACGCCGAATTCTCCAATCTGCTGACCGAGATGAATACAGTGGATGTCGCTGCGGCTCCCGCAAACACCAGCGCGTCCTATGCCAACGAATCCTACAATACCGGCTTCAAGCCTGGTTACGATGCCTTTGAACAGGGGTATGAGGCTCCCAAGCCGGGTTATCAGGCGCTCAAGCCGGGCTATGAGGGGCTCAAGCCGGGCTATCAGCCCGAGGCCCGCACCTACGCGGCACGGCCGGCGGAAATGTCTGCCCGCGCGACAGCGCCGGCAGGCTATGCCGACGCCACCAACGGCTTCGACGTCGACGACTTGCCCGGCAGCCAGCCGGTTTCACAGGCCGACGATTTTGCCGTCGACGAGCTCGACTACGATCCCGAGCTGGACGAGGCGATGTCGGTTCCTGGTCTCGCCGAACGCGAGGCCGGCGGGTCGCCGCGCAGGCGCGGCCTGCTCATCGCCGCCATTGTCGGTGCAGTCGTTGTCACCGGAGGCCTCGGCGCCTTCGCGCTGTCTCCGGGCGGCCAGGGCGGCAGTGACGCCCCGGTCCTGGTCAAGGCGGACAATGCACCGATCAAGGTCAAGCCGGAAAACCCGGGCGGCGCCGTGGTGCCGAACCAGGACAACAAGGTCTATGACGCGGTCGCCAAGGGCGCCAAGCCCGCCGAGCCGGTCCAGCAGAAGCTCGTCACCAATGTCGAGGAACCGGTCGATGTGGCGGCGAAAGATCCGGCTCGCGCCGTCGATCTCTCGCCCGACCAGACCGCAGCCGACGCGACCGACGGCGACGGCGGCGATGCTCCAACCGCCGTTGCGGCGCCAGCCGATAACGCCGCGCCCGCAGCCAAGTCCGAGGACCGCATCGCGCAGGTCCTCCAGGATGCCGACAAGGGAACGAATCCCGACGTCGTCGCCGTGGCGCCGCGCAAGGTTAGGACCATGGTGGTCAAATCGGACGGGTCGCTGGTGCCGCGTGAGGATCCGGCGCCCGCCGCACCGAAAGTGGCTGCCGTGGAGCCGGTCGATCCGGCGCCGCAACATGTCGCGCCGTCGGCTCAGGCTGATGCTGACCAGACCGGCACGGTGGCGCCGGACGCCGCGCAGGCGGCCGATGAGCCAGCCCTGAAACCGGTGGCCGAGCCCAAGGCGGAAGCCAAGGCCCAGTCGGCCAACACGCCGGCCAAGGTCCCGGTCGCGCCGCAGCGCCCGTCCGACCAGCCGGTCGACGTGGTCGGCGAGGTCAAGCCCGATCAGGTTGCCTCCATCAGTCCCGCGGCGCCCTCGACCGGCGGCGGTTCGTGGTCGATGCAGATCGCCTCGCAGCCGACGGTCGAAAGCGCGCAGTCGACCTATCAGGATCTGCAGCGTCGCTATGGTGGCGTGCTTTCCGGCCGCACCGCCAACATCGTCAAGGCGGAGATCGCCGGCAAGGGGACTTTCTACCGCGTCCGCGTGCCCGCGCAGTCGCGCAACGATGCCATCAATCTGTGCACCAGCTACAAGGCTGCCGGCGGCAACTGCTTCGTGTCGAGGTAGTCATTCACCTCCCGTGTCGGAGGAGAGCAGTTTGAAAACCGGCGCGGCCTCAACGCCGCGCCGTTTTCTTTTTGCACTTTTCGACGTGATTCCCTTTGGCCGCGGAAGATTCTAGACTCGTCGGCATGACCGAATCAAAATCCATGATCCTCGGCTGTGCCGGGAAATCGCTCACCCGCGAAGAAATCAGTTTCTATCGCAATGAATGCCCGTGGGCCTTCATCCTGTTTGCCCGCAACATCAGCGAGACCGAGCAGATCCGCGATCTGGTCGCCGAGATGCGCGACTGCATCGGACGGCCGGACGCGCTGGTGTTCATCGACCAGGAAGGCGGCAGGGTGCAGCGGCTGCGGCCGCCGCTGGCGCCGAACTATCCAGCCGGCGGCGCGCTCGGTGCGCTGTGGCGCGACGACCATGACGCCGGAGCCCGTGCCGCCTGGCTGATGGCGCGGTTGCACGCTTTCGACCTTCTGCGCTACGGCATCACGGCGGATTGCCTGCCGGTGCTCGACGTGCCGATCGAAGGGGCGAGCGACGTCATCGGCGCGCGCGCCTATGGCAAGGAGCCGCGCCCGGTCATCGAACTCGGTCGCGCCGCGGCGGAAGGCCTGATGTCTGGCGGCGTGCTGCCGGTCATGAAGCATATTCCCGGCCATGGCCGGGCTTTCGCGGACACGCATTTCGAACTGCCTGTCGTCGACGCTTCGATGGGCGAGCTGCAGCGGCACGATTTTGCGCCGTTCAGGGAACTCAACCACCTGCCGATGGCCATGACCGCGCATGTCGTCTACAGCGCGATCGATCCCAAGAACCCGGCGACCACCTCCGGCAAGGTCATCGACGAGATCATTCGCCGCGAGATCGGCTTCGATGGGCTGCTGATGAGCGACGACACCTCGATGAAGGCACTTTCTGGGGATTTCCCGACAAAGGCGGCCTCGATCCTTGCGGCCGGCTGCGATCTGGTCCTTCACTGCAACGGCGTTTTCGAGGAGATGGCGGGCATCGCATCGCGAACCAAAGGGCTTGAGGGCAAGTCGCTTGAGCGCGCAAACCGGGCAATGACCTATATAGAAAAACGCGACGCGGCTGAAGAAACCGAGATACGCGCCGAATTCGCCACCTATTTCGATGCGGTGGCCTGACAGAGGGAAGAACGGGACGTGGCGGAAGCATTGGAAAGCAAGGCCGGGAAGGCCGCACCGATGGACCGCCTGTGGGCCGAAAGCGATGATTCCCGGCTGACCGGCGATCCGTCGCTGGTCGTCGACGTCGCAGGATTCGAAGGCCCGCTCGATCTTCTGCTGCATCTTGCCCGCAACCAGAAGGTCGATCTCGCGCGCATTTCCATCCTGGCGCTGGCCGAGCAGTATTTGGCCTTCGTCGAGACGGCGAGGGCACTGAGACTTGAGCTCGCCGCGGATTATCTGGTGATGGCGGCGTGGCTCGCCTTCCTCAAATCGAAGCTTTTGATCCCGAAGCAGCCGGGCGAGGAAGGCGAAAGCGGCGAGGAACTGGCGGCGGTGCTGCAATTCCGGCTCAAGCGGCTGGAAGCCATGCGCGATGCATCGGCGCGGCTGGTCAACCGGAACCGGCTCGGCCGCGACGTGTTCGCGCGCGGCATGCCGGAAATGGTCATCATCGAGAAGCGCAATGCCTATTCGGCGTCGCTCTACGATCTGCTCACCGCCTATGCCCAGCAGCGGCAGAAGCAGGCAATCACCAATGTCACGATCGCCAGGCGCGGCGTCTGGTCGCTCAAGGACGCCCGCGACATCCTGACAAGGCTGATCGGAAGCTTGCGGGACTGGACGGCGCTCGACAGTTTTCTCGTCCAATATCTGTCCAGCCCTGAAGAGCGGCGCACCGCGATCGCCAGCTCGTTCGCGGCGACACTGGAACTGGTGCGTGAGGGCAAGATGGATGTGCGGCAGGACGAGGTGTTCGCGCCGATCTATCTGCGCGATCACCGCGCACCGGCAATCAAGGCAGTCGAGGTGGCATCATGAGCGAACGCGCCAACGCTTCGGTTGTCCCGTTCAAAGTGGACAACGAACCGGAGGAGGGCGAGGTCGACCAAGCTTCGGTTCAGAATCCGGCCCAGAATCCGGCGCAGAATCCCGCCGAGCGGCTGCATATGGCGGAGGCGGTGCGCATGGCCGAGGCGATCGTTTTCGCCAGTGCCGAGCCGGTCAGCGAAAAGCAGTTGGCCGCGCGCCTTCCCGATGGCATCAACATCGCGCTCGCGATGGCCGAGCTGCAGCAGATCTATGCGCGGCGCGGCGTCAATTTGGTGCGGGTCGGCGATGCCTGGGCGTTTCGCACCGCCGGTGATCTTGCCTTCCTGATGAGCCGTGACACCGTGCAACAGCGCAAGCTGTCGCGCGCGGCGCTCGAAGTTCTGGCGATCATCGCCTATCACCAGCCGGTGACCCGCGCCGAGATCGAGGACATCAGAGGCGTCGAAACCTCGAAAGGCACGCTGGATACGCTCTTGGAAACGGAATGGGTGCGCATGCGCGGCCGGCGCAAAACGCCCGGCCGTCCCGTCACCTATGGCACCACCGAAACCTTCCTCGACCATTTCGCGCTCGAGGAAATCCGCGATCTCCCCGGCATGGAGGAGTTGAAGGGTGCCGGCCTGCTTTCGGGCCGCATGCCTTCGAATTTCTCCATTCCGCAGCCGCCGGCGGACCCGGATGTACTGACCGAGGACGAGGATCCGCTGACCGATATCGATCTCGAGGAACTCGGCCTGCTGACGCCGCGCGTCACGGAAGATTGACCGCAAGCCTCTGTTCCTGGAGGCTTTCCCGGGCTAGATGCGCCGATTGGTAGCGGACCGCATTGCCGAAAATGCGTGACATCCGACACCCTTTCATAAACTCTGTCGCGGTTGTGTTTGAATCCCAACGCGAAAACGCATAGATCATCGCCAGGGAAACCATTCGAGAGAGAGTTGCTATGGGTTCATTTTCGATTTGGCACTGGATGATCGTGCTGGTCATCGTGCTTCTGGTGTTCGGCCGCGGCAAGATACCCGAGCTGATGGGCGACATGGCCAAGGGCATCAAGAGCTTCAAGAAGGGCATGGCGGACGACGACGTTGCCGACGACAAGCGTACCGTCGAACATCGCGCCGACGAAACCGTTTCGGCAGCGAAGGAAAAGGCCAGCAAGAGCTGAGCCAAGGGTTGTTGCTTTGTGCGTGTCGTTGTCCCAGAACCGCTTCGCACTTTTGGGCGGCATGCATTAGTCGGAACGGATAGCCATGTTTGAAGTCGGCTGGACCGAAATGCTGGTGATCGCGATCGTTATGATCGTGGTCGTCGGGCCGAAGGATTTGCCCAACATGCTGCGCACCTTCGGCCGCACGACGGCGAAGCTGCGTGCCATGGCGGCCGATTTCCAGAAGCAGTTCAACGAGGCGCTGAAGGAAGCGGAGCTCGACGACGTCAAAAAATCGGTCGACGAGCTAAGGGGGCTCAGCCCGGTTGCCGAGATCAGGAAACAGCTCAATCCGTTCGAGCAGGCGGCCGCCGATGTACGTTCCGGCGTCGACGCGGCGATGAAGCCGAAGCCGGCCGTCGATACGGCGGCGCCCGCCGGCTCGGTGCCGCAGGCGGCCGAACCGTTGAAGAACGGCGCGACCACCATGCCGGGGCCCACTGAACCCGATACCGCGCCGGCCGCGCCGATCTTCCCAGTCATGACCGATGAATCGGTGGTGGCGTCCTCAGCGCCGACAGAGCTGGCGCCAAAGACACCTGCGGCAGGGAAAGCGGCCAAGCCCGCCAAGGCTTCGGCGAACGGCGCGAAAGCTTCCACGCCTGCGAAAGCGGCGACCGCCAAACCCGCGCCAGCACCCAAAGCGCCGGCGAAGCCCGTGGCGGCGTCAAAGGCTGCCAAACCGGCAGCAGCCAAGGCGGCGACGACCAAGGCCGAGGCGAAACCGGCTCCAGCGAAGAAGCCAGTGGCCAAAAAGACGGCGGGAGCCGCCAAGTGAGCGTTTCGGACAAGGAAAAGGACGAGATCGAGAAATCCTCGGCGCCGCTGATGGAGCATCTCATCGAGTTGCGCCGCCGGCTGATCTGGTCGCTCGGCGGCTTCTTCGCCGCGTTCCTGGTCTGCTTCTTCTTCGCCAAGAAGCTGTTCAACCTACTTGTCGTGCCATTCAAATGGGCGACGCAATGGGCGGGGCTCGACCCGCACAAGGTCGAGCTGATCTACACCGCACCGCAGGAATTTTTCTTCACGCAGGTCAAGCTCGCCATGTTCGGCGGTATGGTGATCGCCTTTCCGCTGATCGCCACGCAAATCTACAAGTTCATCGCGCCCGGCCTCTACAAGAACGAACGCAACGCCTTCCTGCCGTTCCTGATCGCGTCGCCAATCCTGTTCCTGATGGGCGCCTCGCTGGTCTATTTCTTCTTCACGCCGATGGTGATGTGGTTTTTCCTCGCCATGCAGCAGTCGGGCACCAACGACCAGGTGCAGATTTCGCTGCTGCCGAAGGTGTCGGAATATCTCAGCCTGATCATGACGCTGATCTTCTCCTTCGGCCTGGTATTCCAACTGCCGGTGGTGACCAGCCTGATGACGCGCGTCGGCATGCTGTCATCCAAGGCGCTGGCCGAGAAGCGCAAATGGGCGATCGTCATCGCCTTCGTCGTCGCGGCGGTGCTGACGCCGCCCGACCCGATGAGCCAGATCGGCCTCGCCATCCCGACCATCCTGCTCTACGAGGTCGCCATCTGGTCGGCGCGGATGATTGAACGCAGCCAGGAGCGCGAGCGCCTGGCGCGGGAGAAGCAGCAATCCGAGGAAGAGGTGGCGGAAAAGCCGGCAGACGCATCCTCCACATAGGGCAGGCGCGTCGCCCCTGCGGGCTGCCGGCCTCGGAATCGGTGCGCGGCCCGGTGCCGATAGGAATTTTTTCTTGACTTGGTGCCCGCCGCTATGGTACATATTCGGTTATGGTGCTGATTTGCGCCAACGACCCGCCGCCGAGGCGGGTTTTTTATTTCTGGACTGTCGCGCTATCCCTCACCACTCGAAAGCGGGCTCGCGGCCCCTGCCGTCAGCAAGCCCGATCTTGCATCGATCAGAGATGCGGTTTACCCCCTCTGGCCTGAAACGCATCGCGAAACCGACGATGCGTTTCAGGCTATATTCTTGGAGCATATCGTAGCGCAAACCGCCGCGCGCCTTGGCGGCAAGCTACCGCAGGAGCTTTCAGACCATGCTTGACATCAAATGGATTCGCGACAACCCGAAGGCCCTTGTCGAGGCGCTGGTCAAGCGCTCGTGGTCGGTCGAGGAAGCGCAGTCCACCGTCGATGACCTGATCGCCAGGGACGAGGCGCGGCGCGAACATGTTACCGAGCTGCAGACCAAGCAGGAACGCCGCAACGCCGCCTCGAAAGAGATCGGCAATGCCATGCGTTCGGGCGATGCCGCCCTTGCCGAAAAACTGAAAGCCGAAGTCGGCGAGATAAAAACCTTCATCCAGAACGGCGAGGCGCGCGAGCGCGAGCTCGACAAGGCGCTGAACGACGCGCTGGCGGTGCTGCCCAATGTGCCGCTCGACGATGTGCCGGTCGGCAAGGACGAGCACGACAACGTGGTCAAGCATATCATCGGCAAGGTGCCGACCCGCCCGAACTGGGTGAAGGAGCATTTCGAGATCGGCGAAGCGCTCGGCATGATGGATTTCGAGCGCGCCGCGAAACTTTCCGGCTCGCGCTTCACCGTGCTGAAGAGCGGGCTGGCGCGGATGGAACGCGCGATCGGCCAGTTCATGCTCGACCTGCACACGACCGAGCATGGCTATGAGGAAGTCATCCCGCCGCTGATGGTCAAGGACGATGTTCTTTTCGGCACCAACCAGCTGCCGAAATTCGAGGAGGATCTGTTCTTCACCCCGCATGGGGACGGCAGGCTTGGCCTCATCCCCACCGCCGAAGTGCCGCTCACCAACCTCGTGCGCGAGGAGATCACCGCCCATGAGAAACTGCCGCTGCGCTACACCGCGCTGACGCCGTGCTTCCGCTCGGAGGCCGGCTCGGCAGGGCGCGACACGCGCGGCATGCTGCGCCAGCACCAGTTCTACAAGGTCGAGCTGGTGTCGATCACCGATCAGGAGTCCTCGCTCGCCGAGCATGAGCGGATGACCGAGTGTGCCGAGGAAGTGCTGAAGCGGCTCGAATTGCCGTTCCGCACCATGGTGCTGTGCACCGGGGACATGGGTTTTGGCGCGCGAAAAACCTATGACATCGAGGTGTGGCTGCCCGGCCAGAACGCCTATCGCGAAATCTCGTCCTGCTCTGTCTGCGGCGATTTCCAGGCCAGGCGCATGGAAGCCCGCTACAAGGACAAGGACGGCAAGGGCAACCGCTTCGTCCATACGCTGAACGGCTCAGGCACGGCTGTCGGGCGCGCACTTATCGCCGTCATCGAAAACTACCAGAACGAGGATGGCAGCGTAACCATTCCTGAAGTGCTGCGGCCTTATATGGGCGGGCTGGAAAAGATCGAATCGAAATAATGCGTATTCTCCTGACCAATGACGACGGCATTCATGCCGAGGGCCTGGCGTCGCTCGAGCGCGTCGCGCGCACATTGTCCGACGATGTCTGGGTGGTGGCGCCGGAGCAGGACCAGTCCGGCTATGCGCACTCGCTGTCGATCTCGGAGCCGCTGCGGCTGAGGAAAATCGGCGAGAAGCACTTTGCCGTGCGCGGCACGCCGACCGACTGCGTCATCATGGGCGTGAAGAAGATCCTGCCCGGCGCGCCCGACCTGATCCTGTCGGGCATCAATTCCGGCGCCAACATCGCTGACGACGTCACCTATTCGGGAACCGTCGCCGGCGCGATGGAGGGCGCGTTGCTCGGCATACGCTCGATCGCGCTCAGCCAGGGCTACAGCACTATCGGCGAGGACCGCGTCGTTCCCTACGAGACCACCGAGGCGCTGGCGCCGGCGCTGCTCAAGAAACTCGTCGCGACGCCGCTGCCGGACGGCGTGCTGCTCAACGTCAATTTTCCGAACTGCCTGCCTGAAGAGGTCGCCGGCACGGTGGTCACCTCGCAGGGCAAGCTCGTACACAGCCTGTGGGTCGAGGAACGCCGCGACGGGCGCGGGCTGCCGTACTACTGGCTGCGCTTCGGCCGCGAACCCGTCGAGGGCAAGCAGGGCACCGACCTTTTTGCGCTGCGCAATCGCCTGGTGTCGGTGACGCCGCTGCAGCTCGACCTCACCGCGCATGAGATTCGTGACCAGCTGAGCAAGGCCCTTGCATGAACCTGCCGATCGATGACCGAGAAGGATTTGCCGCCTTCCTGCTGCGCCTGCGCGGCAGGGGGACCGTGCCGAAGGCGCTGATCGCGGCCTTCGAGGCGACACCGCGGCGCGGCTTCCTGGCCGCCCAATTCCATTCCATCGCCTGGTCGGACCGCATGCTGCCGATCGAATGCGGCGAAGCGATCGAGGGCGCGGACATGCAGGCGGCGGTGATCGCCGCACTCGCCATCGAAGTCGGGAATCGCGTGCTCGAGATCGGTACCGGCTCCGGTTATACGGCAGCGGTGATGTCGCGCCTGTCAGGCCGGGTTGTCACCATCGACCGCTACAAGACGCTGGTCGAACAGGCGCGGCAGCGCTTCGAGGCGCTCGGCATCGGCAACGTCATCGCGCGCCAGGTGGATGGTTCCTCCGGTTTGGCCGCAGAAGGCCCGTTCGACCGGATCGTCGCCTGGGCCGCCTTCGACAGCCTGCCGCGTTTCCTGCTCGACCAGTTGTCGAGCGGCGGCATCGTGATCGCGCCGATCGGACCGGAGGAGGGCGAGCAGGTGCTGGCCAAGCTCACCAAGGTCGGCAGCCGTTTCGAGCGCGAGGATATCGGCCTCGTGCGCCTGCAGCCGGTATTGCGCAGCCTGGCGGCCGTTATCTAGGGATTGTCCATGTCAGCCGGCCTGCAACGGCGGCTGCGCGTGCCTCTATATGGGCAGTCTGGGCGGCCTCAAATATTTTAAGAAATTTTGCGTCTGATTCTAAGGGGTTAACCGACCAGTAACATTAACGCGCTTTAATCCTGTCCAGTTGGTGCAGAGTTTGTGCGGGTTAGTGCGATGCAACTCAGTGTTTTGAAGGCAAACAGTCGCAATTTGGCGCGGGGCTGCGCTGTTCTCATGATCGCGGGTGCCGCGGCTGGGTGCAGCTCGCAAGTGTCGCGGTTCAACGGCGTCGACGACGTCTTCACCTCCTCGACAAACAATCAGCGCGCCATCATCAACAAGCAGGATGCCGTGCAGCAGCCCTATCCGGGCGATGTCGCGGCCGCGCCGGTCGATGGCAGCCACACGCAGTCGGTCAGCCGCTCCAGCCTCGAACCGGTTTCGACCCGGCCGCTGCCGCCACCGGTCGCTCAGGCGCAGCCGGCTCCGGCGCTGGCACCCGCCGCCAATCCGGTGCGTGTTGCATCGGCGCCCGCTCTGGTGCGCCCGGCACCGCATGTCGACCGGACGACGACGACCGGCACGATTGCTCCCGCGGCCAAGCCCTTCAAGGATGCCCAGCCCGACGCCAAGGCAGCCGGCACGGCGCATGCCACCGAAATCGTCGTCAGGGACGGTGAAACGATCTCCGGGCTGGCGCAGCACTACAAGGTGCCGGCCGACGTGATCATGAAGGTCAACGGGCTGAGCGCGACCAAGGGGCTGAAGACCGGCCAGAAGATCATCATTCCGGCCTACGCCTATTCCAGCAAGGCCGAGCCCAGGGTTGCCGACGCCAAGCCAGCCAACGGCAAGCGCGACTTGCCGGCCACCGCGCCGGAAAAGGTCGCCGTGCTGCCGCAGCAGCCGAAGCTCAAGGAGGGCAAGTCAGCCGCGCAGGTCGATGCTTCGGCCGCGGCGAACAAGCCCAAAGACAGCAAGCCCGCGCCGCAAACGGCCGCCGCCGCGCCCAAGGCTGGCGCCGGCGCCTATACGGTGCAGTCGGGCGATACGCTTTCCTCGATCGCCAGGAAGACTGGCGTCGGGGTTGTCGCCATCAAGCAGGCGAACGGCATGCAGGACGGCTTGCTGAAGATCGGCCAGACGCTGAAGGTGCCGGCCGGCGGAACGGCCACGGTGGCCGCCGCAAAGCCTGCGGCGGTAGACCCGGTGACGACAGCCACGACGCAGCCGACGGCCAAGACGACGCCGTCGCAAACGCTGGCTTCCTACACGCCGCCGAAGAAAGACGCCAAGGTCATCCAGCAGGCCGAGGATGACGACGCTGTGGCGCCGGACGCCACCGGCATAGGCAAGATGCGCTGGCCGGTGCGCGGCCGCGTCATTTCCGGCTTCGGTTCCGGCAAGGACGGCGTCGACATCGCCGTGCCGGCAGGCACGCCGGTCAAGGCGGCCGAGAATGGCGTCGTCATCTATGCTGGCGACGGCCTCAAGGAATTCGGCAATACGGTGCTGGTGCGGCACGAGAATGGCCTGGTCACCGTCTACGGTCACGCCAGCTCGATCGAGGTCCAGCGCGGCCAGAAGGTCAAGCGCGGCCAGGAGATCGCGCTGTCGGGTATGAGCGGCACGACGGACTCGCCGAAGCTGCACTTCGAAGTGCGCAAGAACTCGGCCCCGGTCGATCCCTCCGGCTATCTCGAATAGTCGGGGCTATTTCGAATAGAATAAAAAAAGCGATTTGCGGGCCGCCTGACCTCCAGTCCGGCCCGCCGGCTCAGCCCGCCCCGCAAGGAGCGGGCTTTTTCAGTTGGTTGCTGGATGCACGTCGTTGTTTTCATGCATGTCTAACCAGGATCAAATTTTGAGTGACATGCTGAACCAAAGAGCAGCCCTCAACCGCGCTAATGGCGCGGGGACACATCACGCCAAATAGCTTTTGGGAGTCTAGACGTTTGCCATTGGCGGGCGCCTGAGCAGCGCCCGGAACCGTCGTGCGCACCACGTCTCCGGTGCCGCAGTCGCTCCCTTGGCGGGGATCGGCGCAAGAGCCGTATTGCGACTCGCGTTATCGAAAATGGTTTATCTGCATTTTAACTAATGTAGAGGAAAGTCATTCTCGACGCTCTGCAAGGAGAGTGGAATGATTGAATCTGTCGAAGAGGATGAACTTCCGTCCTCCAGCCCAACGCATCGCTGGCAATCGCATGTGCGAGCAACTGCTTTAATTGTTGCACCGGTCATTTCGATCGCAAGTGCCGTTCTGGCCGGTTATTTCTCCTATGCGGTAATCAATACCAAACCGCCCACAGACATGTCCAAGCTGGCCATTTCCATCCTGAAATCAGGTGATGCTTCACCAGAAATGCAGGCCTGGGCGACTGACGCACTAGGGATACAAACCGATATTCCGATGGTCCTGGGAAGCATAAAGCCTGTGCGGGAATGAACACGATATAGACAACCCGGCGTCCACGGACGGGGTCGGCCACGAAGTTTGTGACCGGCTCCTGCCCACCCGTTGTACCCCGCCTAGTCTCTCAACGGCTTGCCGAGCCGGCCAGCCAGGTCCTGCGTGAACTGCCAGGCGACGCGGCCCGAGCGGCTGCCGCGTGTCGTCGCCCATTCCAGCGCCTCGGCGCGCAACTGCCCGGGGTCGATGTCGAGCCCATGATGGTTGGCATAGCCGTTGACCATTTCGAGATATTCGTCCTGCGAACATTTGTGGAAGCCGAGCCACAAGCCGAAGCGATCGGAGAGCGAAACCTTCTCCTCGACCGCCTCGGACGGATTGATGGCGGTGGAGCGCTCATTGTCGATCATGTCTCGCGGCAGAAGATGGCGGCGGTTCGACGTGGCGTAGAAAATGACATTGGCCGGGCGGCCTTCGACGCCGCCTTCGAGTGCTGCCTTCAACGATTTGTAGGAGGTATCGTCATGGTCGAAGGAGAGGTCGTCGCAAAACAGGATGAAGCGGTAAGGCGCGGCCTTCAGCAGCGTCATCAGCTTCGGCAGCGTATCGATGTCCTCGCGATGGATCTCTATCAGCTTGAGCGGGCGGTCGAGTTTCGGCGAGGCGTTGATTGCGGCATGCACAGCCTTGACCAGCGACGATTTGCCCATGCCGCGCGCGCCCCACAAAAGCACGTTGTTGGCGGCATAGCCGGAGGCGAAGCGCTCTGTGTTGTCGACGAGGATGTCGCGCACGCGGTCGACGCCGCGGATCAGGCCGATGTCGACGCGGTTCACCTTGCGCACCGGCTCCAGATAACCCGGATCCGCCTGCCAGACGAAGCAATCGGCTCCGCCAAGGTCGGTTTCGGGCACAGGCGGCGGGGCGAGGCGGCTGACCGCCTCGATCAGGCGGTCGAGTTTCTGGTTCAATGCGTCGATGCTGGTATCGGTCATCTCAGGTCTTTTGCTCTGGTTCCGCGAGGGAAGGTGTGGCCGGGTTCGATCCCGACGGTTTCGAAACTCGCTGCAACCGTTTGTTACAGCGCGATCTTTTGCGAAAACCCGCTCGCGCTTTTCGCGGTCATGCTCTAACACGGGCGAACAGGCCGGAAAAGCAGCCGATTTGCCCGGCCACGCAGTTGCATTGGCAACTTTACCGACTATATTCCGGCCAAATTTCGCGGGGCTGCCAAATCCACTGAACCGTTTGGCGGCTGTTTTCAAAATTCAGGAGTACCTCGATGTTCGTGACACCGGCATATGCCCAAGGCATTGGGGCTTCTCCCGACATGTTCATCAGCATTTTGCCGTTCGTCCTGATCTTCGTGATCATGTATTTTCTCATCATCCGGCCGCAGCGCACGCAGCTGAAGAAGCGCGGCGAGATGCTGGCGGCCGTGCGCCGCGGCGACACGGTCGTCACCGGCGGCGGCTTCGTCGGCAAGGTGACCAAGGTGATCGACGACCATGAGCTCGAGATCGACCTCGGTGGCGGCACGAAGGTGACGGCGTTGCGCTCGACGATCGCCGACGTGCGCGTCAAGGGCGAGCCGGTGGCAAACCAGAACGCCAAGAAATAACCAAATTCCAGGCGGAGCGATCCGCGGACACGCTCTGACGGACGACGCTATATGCTTTATTTCTCGCGCTTCAAGATGATCCTGATCTGGCTGGCCGTGGCCGCCACAGTGGTCCTCGCCGCGCCCAATCTCATTCCCGCAAGCACGCTGGCGCAGCTTCCGAGCTGGGTGCCCAAGCGGCAGATGACGCTCGGCCTCGACCTGCAGGGCGGCTCGCACATCCTGCTCCAGATGGATCAGAACGATCTGGTGAAGGCGCAGCTGGAGACGACGCGTGACGAGATCCGGACACTGCTGCGCGAGGCCAAGATAGGCTATACCGGCCTGGCGGGCACGGGCAGGACCGTACAGGTCCGCATACAGGACCCGAACCAGCTCGATGCGGCCAAGACGGCACTGAAGCCGCTGACCGATCCGGTCGCCGCCAGCCTGTTCACCGGCGGCTCCGTCCAGGAGATGGCGCTGGATGATTCCGAGCCCGGCCTGCTCAAATTCACCGTCACCGACGCCGGCATAAAATATCGCACGTCGGCTGCGTTGGCACAGTCGATCGAAGTCGTCGAACGCCGCGTCAACGAACTCGGCACCACCGAACCGATCGTGCAGCGGCAGGGCGACGACCGCATTCTGGTGCAGGTGCCCGGTTTGCAGGACCCGCAAAGGCTGAAGGAAATCATCGGCCAGACCGCCAAGCTGACCTTCCAGATGGTGGACCAGTCTATGCCGGTGCAGGATGCGCTGAAGGGCCGTCCGCCGGCCGGTTCATCGATCCTCTATTCGCAGGACGATCCGCCGGTTCCCTACCTGATCGAAAACCGCGTCATCGTTTCCGGCGAAGACCTCTCCAAAGCGACCGCAACCTACAACTCGCAGACCAACGAGCCGGTGGTTTCCTTCACCTTCAACTCGCGCGGCGCGACACGGTTCGGGCAGGCGACATCGCAGAATGTCGGCAAGCTGTTCGCCATCATCCTCGACAACCAGGTGATTTCGGCACCGCAGATCCGCGAGCCGATCCTGGGCGGCAGCGGCCAGATCTCAGGCAATTTCACGGCCGAGAGCGCCAATGACCTCGCGGTCCTGCTGCGCGCAGGCGCGCTGCCGGCAAAGCTGACCGTGATCGAGGAGCGCACGGTGGGTCCGGGCCTCGGCCAAGATTCGATCCATGCCGGCAAGGTCGCCGGCATCATCGGCTCTATCCTTGTCGTCGCCTTCATGTTCGTCGCCTACGGCTTCCTCGGCTTCCTCGCCAACATCGCGCTGGCGGTGCACGTGGCGATGATCGTCGGACTGCTATCGCTGCTTGGCGCGACACTGACCTTGCCAGGCATTGCCGGTATCGTGCTGACCATCGGCATGGCCGTCGATTCCAACGTGCTGATTTATGAGCGCATCCGCGAGGAGCGGCGCGCCGGACGCTCGGTGATCCAGGCGATCGACACCGGCTTCTCGAAGGCGCTGGCGACGATCGTCGATTCCAACGTCACCTCGCTGATCGCGACCGTGGTGCTGTTCTATCTCGGAACGGGGCCGGTGAAGGGCTTTGCCATCACCTACGCCATCGGCATCCTGACCACGGTGTTCACCGCCTTCACCTTTACCCGGCTGCTGGTGTCCATCTGGCTGCGCCGCGCGCGCCCGAAGGAATTGCCGCGGGCGCCGGTAACCTTCATTCCGCCCGGCACGAAGATCCCGTTCATGGGCATCCGCCGCTGGACCTTCGCGCTGTCGAGCCTGCTGTCGGTCCTGTCGGTGGTGCTGTTCATGACCGTCGACATCAATTACGGCATCGATTTCAAGGGCGGATCGCTGATCGAGGTGAAGTCCAAGAGCGGCAATGCCGATCTTGCCGACATCAGAGCCAGGCTCTCGGAACTGAATATCGGCGAAGTGCAGGTGCAGCAGTTCGGCGAGCCGAATGACGTGCTGATCCGTGTCGGCACGCAGGACGGCGGCGAGAATGCCGAGCAGACCGTCATCGACAAGGTTCGTGGCGAGTTGCAGGACAATTACGATTTCCGCCGCGTCGAGGTGGTGGGACCGACCGTGTCAGGAGAACTGGCCAAGCAAGGCACGATCGCCATGCTGGTCGCGCTGGTGGGTATCCTGATCTATGTCTGGTTCCGCTTCGAATGGCAGTTCGCGGTCGGCGCCATCGTGGCGACGGTCCATGACGTGGTCATGACCATAGGCTTCTTCGTTATAACCGGGCTGGAGTTCAACCAATCGTCGCTGGCGGCGATCCTGACCATCATCGGCTACTCGCTGAACGACACGATCGTGGTCTATGACCGCGTTCGCGAGGATCTCAGGAAATACAAGAAGATGCCGCTGCCGCAGCTCCTCAACAACGCCATCAACGAGACGCTGTCGCGAACGACGCTGACCTCGGTGACGACGATCCTGGCGCTCCTGGCACTGGTGCTGTTCGGCGGCGAGGTGATCCGCTCGTTCACGATGGCAATGCTGTTCGGCGTCATCTTCGGCACCTATTCGTCGATCTTCATCGCCGCGCCGCTGCTGATCCTGTTCAAGCTGCGGCCGCAGGCCACGAGCTCGGACGAGGAAAAGCCGGTCGGCGGCGGCAAGGCGGTCGCGACCTGACGCGCGACCCGAAGGGCGGATCGGCAGGGATGGCCAAAGGCATCGTCATCCGCGAGGCGCATTTCCCCGGCCGCGCCCCTATCGAGGCGTATGGCAATGGCGGCTTCCGCTTCGCCGACATGTCGCATCGCGGTTCGCTTCTGTGCCTGCCGTCGGGTATCCATGGCTGGGAGCCGGCGGACCCATCTGCGCTGACGGTGGCGGATTTCGAACGGCTGCTGGCCCAGGCCGAGAAGATCGAAATCCTGCTGGTCGGCACGGGCAAGGATTTACGACCCTTGCCGGCGGGGCTTCGCGCCGCCTTGAAGACCGCGGGCATAGCCGCCGACCCGATGGCGACCGGTGCAGCGGTGCGGACATATAATGTCCTGCTCGCAGAGGATCGCGCGGTAGCCGCCGCGCTGATCGCCGTCGACTGACGTGGACCAAAAGGGCGAAATCGTCATGGGCGCCGTGCGCGCCGCCGACCATGACCGCTATCTCAGCGCGCTCTACGCGCCGACAGACAAGCGCGAAGCGCTGTTTTCGCTCTACGCCTTCAATGCCGAAATCGCGGGCATTCGGGATCGCATCCGCGAGGCCTTGCCGGGCGAGGTGCGGTTGCAATGGTGGCGCGATGTCATCGCAGCCGAAGGGTCCGAGACGGGCCATCCGATCGCGGATGTGCTGAAGGCCACGATTTCCAGGTACGGCCTGCCGAAACAGGCATTCGAGAATATGCTCGAGGCCCGGATCTTCGACCTCTATGACGACCCGATGCCGTCGCGAACCGATCTCGAAGGCTATTGCGGCGAAACGGCAGCCGCGCTTATTCAACTGGCGGCAATGGTGCTGGATCCAGGAGTGGCGCCACGTTTCGCCGAACTGGCCGGTAGGGCCGGTTGCGCGCAGGCGATTACGGGACTGTTGCTCCTGCTGCCGCTGCACCGCAGTCGCGGACAGTGTTTTGTTCCGGCCGATATCCTGGCCGCGGCGGGTTCGTCTCCGGAGGAATTCGTCACCGACGATGGTGGACCAGGTGCGCAGCGCGCCGTCGCCGCCATGATCGCGCTGGCGCGGGAGCATCTCTCGGCCTTCGAGAAAGGCGCATCGGATTTGCCGGCTTCACTGCGCCCGGCCTTTCTGCCGCTGGTCCTGTCGCGAGCCTACCTGACGAAAATGGAACGCGGTTCGCCGCTCGACGGCACGGTGCGACTCTCGACCATGCGCCGCCACTGGCTCATGCTGCGTCGCGCCATGGCGGGCTGGCCAGCAGTTTGACGTAAACGTCAATTGTGCTAAGGGATCGCTCAACCGGGAACTGTTGCCAAGACAACAGGCCGGCTGGAGGAGATGCCTGTCCATGAGCCTGCCCGTGCTGGTCGTGATCGTCGTATTCGGCATCGCGTTGTCGGTCGCCGCCGTTCATTTCACCGGCGGCAGCCGCAAGGCCAGGCTGGCCGATGCAGAGCAGGCGCGAGAGCGTTTTGCCGAGGATTTTCCGGATGAACCGGCGGCCGCCATCTACCTCATATCCGATGGCCGAACCGCGTTCCTGGAACTCGGGCGAGGGCGCCTTGGCATCGTCCATGCCATCGGAGATCGTTTCCTGACGCGTATCATCACGCCGCGCGATGTATTGGCGCGGAGTGACGATGGTGCCGGGACGATTGCGCTGCGCCTTGCCGATTTCACCTGGAAAGGCGGTCACTTCACCTTCGCTAACGCTGCCGACGCGCACGCTGTGCTAAGAGTTCTTCAGCCGCAGCATCCTAGTTCGACCAAGGAGGCCGCGTGATGGGCGATTACAATTTCCCGCAGGTTACCCAGCTCGCCATCCCGTTCTTCGTTGCCGCCATCCTGATCGAGCTGTGGCTGGTGCGCACCGGCCGGGCCAAGGGCTCGTTCGAGACGCACGACACGCTGACCAGCCTGATGATGGGCACCGGCAATGTCGTCGCCGGGCTGCTACTGGGCGTCGTCTCCTACTGGGCGCTGCTGTGGCTCTGGCAGTGCCGTTTCTTCAACCTCGGCCTGTCGATCTGGCTGTTCCTGGCGGCCTTCCTGCTCGATGATTTGCGCTATTACATCTACCACCGCATCGCGCATCGGGTGCGCTGGGTGTGGGCCGAGCACGTCAACCACCATTCCAGCCAGCATTACAATCTGTCGACGGCACTCAGGCAGAGCTGGACGGGCCTGTTCACCTTCATGTTCGTGCTGCAGGCGCCGCTGGTGCTGCTCGGCTTCCATCCGGCGGTGATTGCCTTCACCTTCGGCTTCAACCTTATCTGGCAGTTCTGGATCCACACCGAGACGATCGGCAAGATGTGGGGCTGGTTCGAATTCGTCTTCAACACGCCCTCGCACCACCGCGTCCACCACGCCACCAATCCGCGCTACCTTGACGCCAACTACGCCGGCACGTTGATCATCTGGGACCGCATGTTCGGCACCTTCGTCGAGGAGTTGGAAGAGGACCGCCCGCGCTACGGCATCGTGAAAAATCTTGGCACCTTCAATCCGCTGAAAGTGGCTTTCCACGAATGGATCGGCATGTTCAGGGATGCCTTCGCACCTGATCTGACCCTGAGCGACCGCCTGAACTACCTGATCAAGCCGCCCGGCTGGAGCCATGACGGCTCGCGCGAAACCTCCGAGAGCCTGAAAGCAGCCTATGTCAGGCGAAATCCGGGTGAGGCCGGCAAGCCGGGGCTGCGGCCGGCGCGTGCCGAGCCGGCCGAGTAGCTATTTCGTAGCCCTTTCTAGGAAAGGCCACTCGATCCGCCATCTCGCATCAATGTCTCGTAGTCGCGGCCACTGTAGAAGATGTTGACGATGCGAATGATGTCGCTCTCGATTATATAGGCTATGACGGCGGAGTGCTCGAACGGAACGGTTCGCAGTCCCGGCACGATGTCGTCGCGCAGGCGACCGCCACGAGCTGCGTTGCCGATGTTTTGACAACGGTCTTCAATTCGAAGCACGAATCTCAGCGCCGCGTTGGGGCTTCCGCCCGACTCAACTATGTATCTGAAAATGTTGGTAAGATCGTCTCTGGCACTTTCGCGATACTCGACCTCAAGCCGCCGAATCATCAATGCGGCTCGAATATTGCTCAGCGAATTTCTTAAGCTGGTCGCGAACCTCTTTTCCGGAAAGGTTCGGCCTTGTGTCCTCAATCGAAGATTTTACCCGCGCCCGGATCGACGCCATGCGTTCGGCATGCTCGTCCTCTTCGCGCTGGAAAGCGCGAAGTGCTGCGCGAATGACTTCGCTCGCCGAGCCGAAGGAACCGTCCTCGACTTTTTCGCGGATCATGCGCGCCATGGCGGGCGTGACGGTGACGGACAGTTTCTCGGCTGGTTCCATGCAATGACTCCCACTAGGCGAGTGGGATAGTATCCTACTTCCGCGGCAAGCCAATCTGAAAGGCTATTCCGCCGCTTGAGCTTGCGCCGGCAGCCCCAGCCATTGCCGGCAATCACCCAGCGCACGCGACGTGATCGCGTGCCTTTTGGCGACCGTCTTGTCCTTGCCGCGCAGGCGCTTGCCTTCGATCTTCACCGCCTCGACAGGCGGGAACAGGCCGAAATTGACGTTCATCGGCTGGAAAGAGCGCTTTCCCGGCTCGTCGTCTGAAACAATGTGTCCGCCGGTGATGTGGTTGAGCAGCGCTCCGAACGCCGTGGTGAGTGGCGGCAGCGACGGCGCGTGGCCGAGCCGCTCGGCAGCGGCGAAGCGGCCGGCGAGCAGGCCGATGGCGGCGCTTTCAACATAGCCTTCGCAACCGGTGATCTGGCCGGCGAAACGCAGGCCCGGGCGCGACTTCAGCTGCAGCGAGGCGTCGAGCAAGGTCGGCGAGTTGATGTAGGTGTTGCGATGCAGGCCGCCGAGGCGGGCGAATTCGGCGTTCTCCAGACCAGGAATCGTGCGGAAAATGCGCACCTGCTCGGCGTGCTTCAATTTGGTCTGAAAGCCGACCATGTTGTAGAGTGTGCCCAGCGCATTGTCCTGCCGCAGTTGCACGACGGCGTAGGCCTTGACGGTTGGATTGTGCGCATTGGTCAGGCCCATCGGCTTCATCGGCCCGTAGCGCAGCGTCTCGACGCCACGCTCGGCCATGATCTCGATCGGCAGGCAGCCGTCGAAATAGGGCGTGCCTTCCCATTGCTTGAATTCTGTTTTCTGGCCGTCCACCAGTGCCTGCACGAAGGCAAGATACTGGTCCTTGTCCATGGGGCAGTTGATGTAGTCCTTGCCGGTGCCGCCGGGCCCGACCTTGTCGTAGCGCGACTGGAACCAGCAGGTGTCCATGTCGATCGTGTCGAAAGGGATGATCGGCGCGATCGCATCGAAGAAGGCGAGCGCATCGGCGCCCGTCGCTTCGGCAATCGACTGTGCGAGCGAGGGCGCGGTCAGCGGGCCGGTGGCGATGATGGCCTGATCCCATTCGACCGGCGGCAAGCCGGGTACCTCCTCGCGCTGGATGGAGATCAGCGGATGTGCCTCGATCCTGGCCGTCACCGCGTCGGAAAATCCGTCGCGGTCCACGGCCAGCGCCCCGCCGGCCGGCACCTGGTTGGCGTCGCCGGCGCTCATGATCAGCGAGCCGGCCAGCCGCATTTCGGCATGCAAAAGACCGACGGCGTTGTTCTCGGCGTCGTCGGAGCGGAAAGAATTGGAGCAAACGAGTTCGGCCAAGCCGTCGGTCTTGTGCGCCTCTGTGCCGCGAACGGGCCGCATTTCGTGCAGCACAACGGGAACGCCGGCTTGGGCTGCCTGCCATGCTGCTTCGGATCCGGCGAGGCCACCGCCGATGATGTGAATAGGTTTTTTGCTCATGAGCGCCGGAATAATCGCTTGGCGGGACGATTGCAATTGCCGCACCTGGAACTGTCGTAAGCAGATGAGTTGTCCGGATTAGGTAGCACGTGAGTTGTCCGGTTTTATCGCCAGCGGATGGAGGCTGGGGATGAAGCGGACAGCATGGCTACAGGACCGGAGAATGCAAAAGTTTCGGGACGTATTGAGCCGCTGGAATGGTGGCGATCTTTCGATGATGGAGGCAGGGGAGTTGCTTGGCATGTCGGAGCGGCAATTCCGACGCTACCGCGACCGGTACGAAGAGGCTGGGGAAGCAGGGTTGCT